>CAMCXJ010000208.1 GCA_945883455.1 Prosthecobacter debontii | reverse complement strand
TCGACTGCTGCCACCCGTAGGTGTCTGGACCGTGTCTCAGTTCCAGTGTGCCTGATCGTCCTCTCAGACCAGGTACCCGTCGTAGCCTTGGTGAGCCATTACCTCACCAACAAGCTGATAGGGCGCGAACCAATCCTTCAGCGGCAGCTTACGCCACCTTTACTCTTGCGAGACTATGGGGTATTAATCCAAGTTTCCCTGGGCTATTCCCCACTGAAGGGCATGTAATTCACGTGTTACTCACCCGTGCGCCACTAAACCATTCGAGTATTACTACTAAAATGATTCCGTGCGACTTGCATGTCTTAAACACGCCGCCAGCGTTCGTTCTGAGCCAGAATCAAACTCTCCGTAAAAAATTCGGTTGGCGTATCTTTCGAAGTCCTAAGACTTCCAGGATATCGTATTCCAAATTGACCTTATCGGGATCCTTGCCCAAAGGCAGGCGTCCCGACGTACTGCGCGACATTTCGCGCAGCGCACAATTTAATCTTTTTCTTCATCTCAGCTATTTAAGATGCTGTTTGGCATTGAAATTGCTGAGTCACACTATCAACGAGCTTGGTATGAGGGGACTAAAAAGCCGATCGGGTAATTGCTTACCGCGATCGACCGTCTGTCTCTCGCGCCGTCACATGTCGTGACGGCGGGCAAACTCTAAACGCACTTCCCCGGGCGGGTCAATCTGTTTTTAGTGTTTTTTTGATTTTTTTCGTCAGGGCCAGAAATCCTTGAAAGGATAAGGGATTTTCGGGATTCAGGATAGCGATGAGGAGGTGATTTCCGCTCATTCGATCGGGATATCCGCTGCATGCCGGATACTTTTTCGGGTTTCAGCTGGTGCATACTCGTGAAATGCAGACGAAGTCACCCCGAGTAATCTACTAGACCTACAGTATGTTGTCCGATGTTTTGTGTGAATCTACTATGAATGCAGTAGTAAAACCCTTCTTGCCGTGGATTTCCGGCTTCTCAGCAAGCTGACAGCCAATACTTGAACTCCATGGGAAAAGCTGCCAGCCTTCTGCAACCAGATCAGCCATGCCGAGAATCGCCCTACTACAGAGCAATACATTCATCACAAAGGATGAATCCTTCGACCACCACGAAAGGCTGATCCGCAAAGCGGCGGCGGAGGGTGCAAGCATCGTTGCTACGCAGGAGCTTTTTCTGACGCCGTATTTCTGCACGGTCGAGGATACCGAATTGTTCGATCTTGCAGACCGTTTACCAGGGCCGGTCACGGAGCGGATCGGAGCGCTGGCTGCGGAGCTGGGCGTGGTGATTATCTCTTCGCTCTTTGAGCACCGCGGCGCGGGACTTTACCACAACACTGCGGCGATTCACGATGCAGATGGCAGCCTGTTAGGACTCTACCGCAAGTCCCACATTCCCCAAGATCCCGGTTTTGAGGAGAAATTTTATTTCACGCCTGGCGACAGCGGCTGGCCCGTGTGGAACACTGCTTTCGGAAAAATCGGCGTGCTCATTTGCTGGGATCAATGGTATCCCGAGGCGGCGCGCCTAATGGCGCTAGGAGGGGCGGAGCTGATCATATATCCAACTGCCATTGGCTGGCTGCCGCAGGAAAAAGCAGCGCTCGGCGAGGCGCAGCACTGCGCGTGGGAGACCGTTCAACGCGGGCACGCGGTGGCCAACGGCTGTTATGTGGCGGCAGTCAACAGGGCGGGTATTCACGACGGCACCGAGTTCTGGGGGCAATCTTTCGTGGCGAATCCTTACGGTCAGATCCTAGCGAAGGCTTCCGTGGAAAAGGAGGAAATCCTCCTTCACGACATCGACTTCAAGCAGGTGGAAGATTTTCGCCGGATCTGGCCTTTTTTCCGGGACCGCCGGATCGATGCTTACGGAGATATCACGCTGCGTTGGCGGGAAAAATGAACTTTCAGGTGGGCTTGTATCCGAAAAAGCGCCGCGCCTTGATGAGTTCCGCTACCTCTTTGGGAACTCCGCTTTCCCAGGATGGTTCGCCGACGGCGATCTTGGCGAGGACATCACGTGAGAAGATGCTCAGGAAATTGGGGTTGTAGTTATCGAGATCAACGAAGCTACCGCGATCGGCCAGATAGCCATAGAGCTTCTCCAATTCCGGAGCCACTTTCATGGAGTCCTTGGTGATAATTTTACCGCTAACACTGTCGAGCAGCGGATAGATGTAGAGCTTGAGGTCGTGTTTGAACAGGCGACCGAAGCTTTCCAAAATACCGCCGGGCAGGGAGGTGTAATATTTCTCCTCGAAGAGTTCGACGAGTGAAGGCACGCCCATCACGATTCCGATTTGCTCCTTGGTGCGCCAAGAAAGGTAGGCAGCGAGACGGTAATACTCGAAATAGTCGGAAATGAGGACAGTCATACCACAGGCGCCTAGCAGATCGGCACGGGCGAGAAAATCCCTGCGATCCACATCCCTTCCGCCGGCCAGCAGGTTGCGCATGGTCAACTCGAAGATGGGCAGCACCTCCTTGTCGGCGACAGATGGGTCGCTTTTAAACTTTTTCAAAGCGCACTGGAGCATGTCGAAATTCACGTGGGTGGGCGGGCGGAAGCTGCCGCGCTCGACCAGCACCGCCTTTTTATACAGCACGTCGGAAGGTTGGAGCACCTCACCGTTTGCTCCGAACATCGCCGCGCCGCTGAGCCCGAGCTGGACAAGTTTGAGAGCCATGAGGCGGTTATCCACGGCACGGAATTCGATGCCCTCGAATTTGATCATGTCGATCTCAACCCGGCCGGTGGTGAGTTTATCGAGGAGGCTTTCCACGAGGCTTTCGGGTTCGTGATGCAGGAAAAATCCACCGAAAAGAAGATTCACGCCCACAATGCCGAGAGCTTCCTGCTGGAGCGAGGCTTCGGCGTCTAGCATCCGCACATGGATCATGATCTGGCTCGGCTCATCGTGCGGGCGGGACTGGAATTTCAGCCCCATCCATCCATGGCATTCGTTGCCGCCTTGGAAAGAGCGCGCCACGACAGTGTCCGCGAATGCGAAAAAGGCAGTGGT
>CAMCXJ010000207.1 GCA_945883455.1 Prosthecobacter debontii | reverse complement strand
ATTTTACGGACGGCGCAGTGATCGGCAGCAAAGCGTTTGTGAACGAGGCGTTTGCAGGAGCGAGGGAGAGATTTTCCGTAAAGAGGAAGGACGGCGCGCGGCGAATGCGGGGAAGCGGCGCGGCGGCGAAGGGGGTATTGTGGAGTATTAGGGACTTGAGGGTGGGGGTTTAGAGACTCAAGAGGGGGAGTATTTGGAGGTCGTGGCAGGCAGGCGTAGACCCTTTGCCAAAAGCTATTACTTTTATTTGGAAAGTTGGGGTAAGATTCTCCAACAACGGGCTGGGACTGGAATCCCCAGCCACTATTTCAATACAAAAGGACTTTTGCAGACGGTCTAAGGCGCAAGTTCATCGTCACAGAAACCCACCACGATCGTGGCGATGGCGTTACGGGCTTTTTCGCGCGCCTTCTCCACATCGCTGTCCCTAGCGAGCGCGACGCCCATGCGGCGTTTGCCCGCGACGCAGGGTTTCCCGAAAAGACGGATCTGGGTATCGGGCATGGCAAGGGCAATTTCTAGTCCACCGTAGGAAATGGATCGCGATTCCCCCTCGACAAGCAGAACCACCGAGGCCGAGGGGCCATGCAGGCGGATTTCCGGGATCGGCAGCCCGAGGATCGCGCGCGCATGCAGGGCAAACTGCGAAAGATCCTGCGAAATCATCGTCACCATGCCGGTGTCGTGGGGCCGGGGTGAAACTTCGGAAAAAATGATCTCATCGCCTTTCACAAACAACTCGACACCGAAAATTCCGCGTCCGCCGAGCGCATCGGTAACGGCCTTGGCGCATTGCATCGCCCTCTCGCGGGCTAGGTCGTTCATCGGCTGCGGTTGCCAGCTTTCGCGATAATCACCATCGACCTGGATGTGGCCGATGGGTTCGCAGAACGAGGTGCCGCCAACGTGGCGCACGGTGAGCTGCGTGATCTCGTAATCAAAATCGACGAAGCCCTCGACGATCACCTTCCCCTTCCCTGCCCGGCCGCCTTTCTGCGCGTAATCCCAAGCCGCCTGAATGTCCTCGGGGCGTTTCACCGTGCTCTGGCCTTTGCCGGAGGAACTCATGATCGGTTTCACCACGCAGGGCAGGCCGATCTCCACCACGGCAGCTAGGAATTCCCCTTCGGTTGCGGCGAAACGATAGGGCGATGTTTTCAAACCAAGTTCCTCGGCGGCAAGACGGCGTATGCCCTCGCGGTTCATCGTCAGTTGCGTGGCACGTGCCGTGGGGATGACAGTGGCAAACCCCTCCGCTTCGATTTCCGCCAAGGTGTCGGTCGCGATGGCCTCCACCTCGGGCACGATCAGGTGAGGTCGCTCGGCCTCGATCACCGCCCGCAGCGCTTCTCCATCGAGCATGGAAACGACATGGGAACGATCCGCCACCTGCATCGCCGGAGCATTTGCGTAGCTGTCCACTGCGATCACCTCGACTCCGTAGCGCTGCAACTCGAGCACCACCTCCTTCCCCAGCTCGCCTGAGCCGCAAAGCATCACGCGCGTTGCGCCGTCAGTGAAAGGAGTGCCTATGATTGCCATGTAGAAAAACTAGGAATCGGGATTTGATTGCGCGAACCAAATTTCGTCGCAACGTTTTGAAATGTCTGTTGGACTTGGCAAGGTAGTCCTTGGAGGGGGTCGTCAGGAGCCGATTCTTTATTTTAACGACATCAGATACGCGAACAGATCCGCGACCTGTTGGTCGGAGTATCCATTGATTAAACCTTCGGGCATAAGTGAGCGTTTTGAGATCTTGTGAGCTTCGATCTGGCTGCGGAGGATAGCGCGGTCATCGGTGCCGATCTGGCGGAGGACGATACGGTTCTTGTCCTCGGAGGAGAGGAAACCGCTGGCGAGGGTGCCGTCCTTGAGGGTGATGTCGTGGCGGTAGTAACCGCTTTCGAGTTGGTCGTTGGGCTGAAGGATATTTCTAAGCAAGCCTTCGATTCCCATGGCTCCCGCGCCGCTGAGGTCGGGGCCGATGGCCATGCCCGCACCGTTCACCTGGTGGCAGATGAGGCATGAGGTTTCCATGAGTTTTTTGCCGCTGGCAGTATCGCCATGCTTCTTAGCCTTGACCATGGTGACTTGGAATTTATCTGCGATCGCCGCGGCTTCGGCGGGGGTGCGGAGTTCCGGAAAATCAGTGGTCATCGTGACGTTCGGGCCGCTGTTGGCGGGCAGATTGTGGATCAGTCCTTCGGGGAGCGCGCCTTGCGTGAAACGTGTCCGGTGGGTGTCCCGGATCTCGGCCTCAGTGCGAGCACGATCCCAGATTCGGTAGCTGGTGAAACGCCCGATTGTATCCGCATCTGGAAAGAAAGAAACTCCGAGATTCAGGCCAAGGAGATCGTCAGTGAAATTTGCGGCCGCAGTAGTGTCCGGCTCGCCATCTAGGTATAGGCGGAGTGTCCCCGCCTCGTCCCTGGTGAGCGCCACATGCGTCCAGATGTCTGGTGTGACCGGACGCGAGGCGGTGATGATATCTCTACCGGTGACATGTAGTCGCAGGGTAGATCCAAAGAAATTAAAGTCTGCGAAACCTTGTTTACCAAGCAGGCTATCCGTGTTGTCGAGCGGCGCGGCGAACTTCACCCATGACTCGAGAGTGAACGGGCCTTTGAGATCGATGTTGATGGGATCCGGTCTGGCGGCACCTCCATCGAGCGCGAGCACGGGCATGAGTAGGCTTTGGCTGGCTTCGAGTAGTTTCCGAACGGCGGGATGCTCAAGACCGAGTTGGGAAATCGCCCGCTCGATCGCGGCCGGGCCGGCATCCTTGAATTTGCCATCCGTCATCGCGATCATGAAAGCCTCTGCGCCTTCCTTGGTGCGCAGCATGCCGTTGCTTGCGAGTTCGCGCAGCACGCCGGGAAGGCCGGGCCAGATCTCGGCCAGCTTCGCAACCCCGGCGGCTCCTGCCGCGGAGGAGTAACCGATCACGGCCTCGCGTTGTGTGGCCGGATCAGTGGCGGCGAGGAAAGGCTCGAAAAGTGAGGGCTCCGCATTGCCGATTTCATTGAGGGTTTTCAAGGAGGCGGCGCGGGTGATGGCTCCCGTCTCGGAAAGCTTCAGCACGGTCGGGATGAGTTCGGCGATCCGGAATTTCCGGGCGAGGGCGAGGATCAGCTCGTGCTCTGCGGAAGGCAGGGCGGCGGCGGCTTCGGCCACCGCGCGGCGCAGGTTTTCATCGGAAGCG
>CAMCXJ010000206.1 GCA_945883455.1 Prosthecobacter debontii | reverse complement strand
GTCTCGCCGCCAGTGCGGCCGAAGGCGGGGTTCTGCTTGTTTGCGTGGTTCAGGCCGTAAAAATCCCCCACAGTGAAAGCTGGTTCTCGCAAGATCGCGAGCAGTTGACCATACCATTTCCTCAGCGATTTTTGCTCAGGGGAAAGTTTCGCCCCGTCGCATTTCCCGCCGTCATACCATTTCTGGAACTCCGGCATGGCCGTGTAATCGAAAATGGAGGTGCGCCCGTCATCGCTGCTGAAACCCTCCGCGCCGATAGCCGGTTCGCCGATTTCCTGACCCGAATAAAGTATGATCGCGGCGCGACTCATTCCGAACATCACCGCCGCCGCCGGTTTCCCCGCGCCCATGCCGACCCCGCCCCAATGCCGCGGATTGGCCACGCGCACCTCATCGTGGTTCTCGATGTAGCGCACGCAGTGATGGAAACGCTTGCCGCCGAAAGTCTCGCCGTCGATGTCGTTCGACCATTTCCCGGATTCGTAAATTCCTTGCAGGATCTTGTAGGTGGGATGCTCGTAGGCTCCGTCGAATCCGGCTTTCAAGAGCTCATCCAACACATCCGCATCAGTCATTTTCGCAGGATCCCCATCGTAGGCCTCGGCGATGAAAAGCACTTTCAGATCCCTCGACCGCGCTCGTTTCACCATCCAGCTCCAGAACTCCATCGGCACCATGTGCGCCATATCGCAGCGGAAACCGTCCACGCCCATTTCTTGCCAGTAGGCGATGATCGCGTCCATCGTCCGCCAAGTGCGCGGCACGTCTTCCGTTTTGGAAAGGTGGGATGTCCTGCGCCCTGTCGTGAAATCGTGGCCGTAGTTCAGCTTCACGGTTTCATACCATTCGTTGATCGTCGGCGACCACGTCACCGAGTTGTTTCCCGTAACCCGCCCGAACTCCGTCTCCGGGGAAAATAGACCGCCCGGCAGCTTCAGCGGCGGCCCGCCTCCGGGATGGGATTCATTGAGGTAGTAGAAGTGGTTGTCGCGGTCGAAAAAGACATCGCGCCGGTCACCCTCGCCGAAGGAAAGCTCCGGCCTCACGTCCGACGCGTAGCTGCGCGCCACATGGTTCGGCACGAAATCGATGATCGTCCGCAAACCATGCCGACGGCACCGTTCTAACAGCTCGCGGAACTCCGCGATGCGGTTCCCCGGCTCCTCCGCGTAATCCGGGCAGACATCGAAGCAATCCCGGATCGCGTAAGGGCTGCCCGCCACGCCTTTCAGGATTTCCGGAGGATCCACCGGCCTTCCCGGATAATTCGTGCCGCTCGCCTGCTCCAAAACACCCGTCAGCCAGATATAGTTGAAGCCCATTTCGCGTATCGCCGTGAGCGCCACGTCGTTGATGTCACGGAATTTCCCGCAGCCGTTTTCTGCCAGCGTGCCGCCGGGCTTGCGGTTCAAATTCGTGTTCCCGAAGGTCCGCACCAGCAACTGGTAAATCACCGGCCTTTCGGCGCTATCCGGCTCACTCATCGCCGGATTTCTTATGTTGCGCGAGGATTTCGGCGATTCTCCCGTCGCTCTTTCCGCGTTCTTCCCGCATGACCGCCAGCACGTCGTAAAGTGCGAACATCACCAACACACATGCCAAAAAGAAACAAAACGCCCACCAGAGCACGAACATCAGAGCGTTCTTGGAAAGCAATCCATCGACCACCCAAAGCCCCACCGCCATCCACGCCACTGTCAGCAACAGCCACCGCCCCAGCCACTTCCGACGCTGGCCGCGATCATACAGAATCGCCTTCGCCAACGCCTTGCTGAGTTCCCAATCTCCCGCACTTCCCATGCGGACATCCTCCCTATTCCCTCCGGTTTCTCCAAGCGGGAAATTCCTCCTCCATGGAAGTTTTGCTTCCCGAACCTTGCCTCCCTGCGAAATGTTTTGCGGTATCCAAAAGTATCGTAAAAGTAACCGCACCGCCCCATGAAACTCCTCTCTCTTCTGACGCTGTTCCTTTCTGTCTTACTGCATCGCGCATCGGCGGCTCCCCGTTTCGAATTCATGGACGGGGAAAAGGTGGTTTTCCTCGGGGACAGCTTCATCGAGCGCGAACAATATGCTGGCTGGATCGAGCTGGCCGCCACCACCCAGTTTCCCGAGCGCAACGTGACGTTCCGGAACCTCGGCTGGAGCGCGGACACGCCCGCCGGTGATTCCCGCAACGGGCTCAGCCTCGTCCAGGCAGGCCGCGAACCAGCGGGCGAAGGCTGGAGCCAGCTTTTGAAACAACTCACCGAATACAAACCGGATGTGATCGTGCTCGGCTACGGCACCGCCGCTTCGCTGCCCGGCGGAAGCGCGCCCGATGAATTCCGAGCAGACCTCACCCGCCTGCTCGACGAGGCACCGAAGGCGATCGGCAAGGAAGCTCGTTTCCTTATCCTCGGCACCATGCCGCGAGCGGACGGAAACAGGCCGGCCATCGAGACGATCCTTTCGGAGATCGCCGCGAAACGGAGTATTCCTTTCGTCAGCATGGATGAGTTGGCCAAGGATCCATCCCATTTCCAAAACCCCATCCATCTGACACCCGATGGCTACAAGGCCGCCGCCCGCCTCATCGAACGCTCGCTCGGCTGGGAGGAAAAACCATGGAACAAGGGCGAACAGTCGGAAATCTTACGCCAGCACATCCTCCGGAAAAACGAATGGTTTTTCCATCGCTCCCGCCCCGCGAACATGGCCTACATCTTCGGATTCCGCAAAGGGGAGCAGGGCAGGAACGCGGGCGAAATCCCGCAGTTCGACGCCCTCATCGCCGAGGAGGACGCCGCCATCACGAAAATGCGTGATCTTTCCACCAGCAACATCGTCCCCTTGAAAGAAAGGCGCACGGAATCGGCCTTTGCAGCGAAAACGCCTCAAGACCATCCCAAGTTCACCGTCGCGGACGGCTTCGAGGTCACGCTCTGGGCGGAGAACCCGCTGTTTCACAAGCCCACCCAGATGAACTTCGATCCGCAGGGCCGGCTGTGGGTTACGAGTTGCCTTTCCTACCCGCAGATCGAGGTCGGCCAGACTCCCGATGACAAGGCGATCATCCTCGAAGATACCGACGGCGACGGCAAGGCGGATAAGTCCACCGTCTTCGCCGAAGGCATGCTCATGCCGACCGGATTGCTCCCTGCCCACGGCGGCGTGTATGTCGCCGAGTCCACCGCCCTCCTCCATTACAAGGACACCGACGGCGACGGCAAGGCCGAT
>CAMCXJ010000205.1 GCA_945883455.1 Prosthecobacter debontii | reverse complement strand
AGTCCGACACCGATCGCGGCAGCCATCGGTTCCTCGATGAGATACACTTCGCGGGCACCCGCCTGCTCGGCGGATTCGCGGACGGCGCGGCGCTCCACTTCGGTGATGCCGGAGGGGATAGCAATGAGGACGCGCGGGTTGTTGCGGCGGCCCTTGTTTACCTTGCGGATGAAATGGCGTAACATCGCCTCTGTGACTTCGAAGTCGGCGATCACCCCGTCTTTGAGTGGACGGATCGCGACGATGTTGCCAGGCGTGCGGCCGAGCATGCGCTTCGCGTCGTCACCCACGGCAAGCACCTCGTTCGTGCCGGCTTTAACTGCCACCACGGAGGGCTCGCGGAGCACGATGCCGTGATCCTTTACGTTAATGAGAGTATTAGCGGTGCCGAGATCGATCCCGATGTCGTTGGAAAACAGGTTTCCGAAAAATCTTTTAAACATGAAAGTTGGTTTTGGAAGTGGTTAAAAACAAGGGTGTTATGCAGAAAATTGACAAAAAATCCGAGTGGCTTACCCGGCCCCTCTGGTGCTCCGCTAGAGCGGTCTTCGATCAGGCCGCAAGTAAAACCCTGCGGAAGAAAGGTCAGAATCAGAGTCCCCCCCCGTCCCGTCAAGTGGGAAAGCGTGTTCCACGTAATTGATTCAGATGTTCCACGCGCTGATGGCCTTTTATTGCCCGACCGTAAAAACCACGGTCGGGCGATGTGGTCGCTTTCGGTATCAGCGGCCCTCAGCAAGCCGCTCCGCTAGCATTTCCGGTAGCCCAGCTTCGATGATCTTGGCTTGGGTTTTGGCGATCTCGTAATCCACGCGACGGAAGACGACTACCTTGTTTTCCTGGTCGTAGATCGCGTAGCAGGCGCGGGAGTCCCCGTCGCGGGGTTGGCCCACGGAGCCGATGTTGATGAAATATTTTGCGCCAGGCTCGATGGCGATGGACTCGGCGGGAATTTCGCGCACCTTGTCGGATTTCATGTAAACCCGTGGCACGTGGGTGTGACCGTGGAAGCAGAGCTGGGTGAACTGGTAGGAGAAATTCGACATCGCGTCGAAGCGGTTCGTCACATAATTCCAGTGCACGGGCTGGTCGAGGGTGCTGTGAACGATGGTGTAGTCGGAAACCTGGCGCACCATGCGCAGGCGCTTGAGCCAGAGACGCTGATCTTCGTCGAGTTGGTCGCGCGTCCACTGGAGGGCGGTCGCGGCAATGGGATTCATGGAGTCTAATGAATGATCTTCGGAGGCGTCCAAGTCGTGGTTGCCCTTCACGGTGGGGCAGCCCATATCGCGGACGATGTTGAGGCAGGCAGCGGGGTCAGCGTTGTAGCCGACGACATCACCCAAGCAGACGTAATCGTTCACGCCCTGGCCTGCGGCATCGGCGAGGACGGCTTCGAGAGCCTCAAGGTTGGCATGGATATCACCGAATAACGCAGTCCGCATGAAGGGAAGGGGAGTGGAGAGGCAGTTTTGTCCGCTGGCGGAGACGTGTCGAGAGGAATTGGCATGCGGGTAGGCAGGCTCGTTTGCGGTTGGGAACCGGCATATCCGAACTCCGCTTAAACGGACGATGAGGCGAGCCTTGCGGAGGCTTCTGCATCCAGGGCTTCGCAAAGCCGGTAACCTTCTCCCTGCGGCGGCAGGGAAATGAGGAAGGCATCGCGTTCGTAGGGCGAGGGGAAATCGAGGCCGATGAGGGCGCGTCCGATGCGCTCGCCGGACTGGCGGTAATTGAAATAGGCGAGGTTCGCGTTTCCACCCACTCGTTTCTCAAGAAAATTGTGGAGTGCGCCGGGTCTTTCATAGAAGTCGAGGCGTAGGAAAAGCGGGTTTGAGAGGAGGTCGCCGCGGAAGGCGATCGCGCGGAAGCCGATGTCCGTCGCGCCGGTGATGTCCTGCCAGGAAAGACCGAGGGCATCGAGTTTCACCGTGATGGAGGAGATGGATTCGGCCGTATCGGAGGCGAGCGTGAAGGCGGGCCAGGCGAGATCGTTGTCGGTTTTGCCGTATTGGAAATCGGTGATATCGATGCCGGAGAAGCAGTCGTCCATCAGCTTGCGCATCGCGCCGGGGACTTCCGGGATGCAGACGCGCAGAGTGCGGCTGTGGCGGGCGGAGGAACCTTCCGATTGGGCGATTCGTCCGATTTGGAGGAAATCGACGTTCGCGCCACAGAGGATGACGATTACCTTTTTCCCAGCGAGCCAATCCCGCTCCGCCAACGCGGCGGCGAGTCCCATCGCGCCGGAAGGTTCGGAAATGCAGCGTAGCCCCTCCCAAAGTTGGCGGATCGCGGACGTGACTTCGGCGTTGGTGACTGTGGCGATGCGGTCGAGGTTGTCCTTACAGATCGCGAAGGGCAACTCGCCCGCGCGCTTCACGGCGGTGCCGTCGCAGAAAAGATCGACTTGTCTCAAGGTGACCGGTTCGCCTGCGTCAATGGCGGCTTTCATGGACGCCTGGCCCTCGCCTTCCACGCCGACGATCTCGATGTCGGGCCAGTAGGTTTTCAGCCACGTGGAAACGCCCGCCGCCATCCCGCCGCCGCCGATTTGGAGATACGCGACATCGAAGGGGCCGTGGCCGGAAAGGATGACCTCGTCGGCGAGCGTGCCTTGGCCGGCCATGACGAGGAGATCGTCGTAGGCGTGGATGTAAAAAGCTTTCGTCGCCGCCTCGTCCTCGCGCGCGGCCTGCACGGCGTCATCATAGCTATCGCCGGTGAGGTGGATGGAAACGTATCCCATGCCGTGGGTGAGCACCGCGTCCTGCTTCACTTTCGGGGTCGAGCGAGGCATGTAAATCCGCGCCCGGATACCGAGTTTTTTCGCGGCGAGGGCGACCCCCTGCGCATGGTTTCCAGCGGAGGCCGTGACAACGCCACGCGCGGCCTCAAGCTGCGTGAGGGTGGCCATGCGGTTTGCCGCGCCGCGCCATTTGTAGGCCTTGATCGCGGAGAGATCCTCGCGTTTCACCCAGATTTCCGGACCGCCTGGAAGCGCTAAGTGCTCCAGCGGCGTAGGCTGCCCGAAGTGATAAACCCGCTCCCGCGCCAACAAGATTTCCTGGCGGAGCTGATCGTGGAGGCTGGCGGGATCGTTGCGGGTCACACGCGGATCACTAGCCAGAAAATCCGCCAAAGGCATTACAAAACCGCGGGAAATGTGGGGACAACCTGGCTCAATGGAAAGATGAAGGCGCGGCAGGCGGCTTATCCCGGACTCACCCTCACCGGG
>CAMCXJ010000204.1 GCA_945883455.1 Prosthecobacter debontii | reverse complement strand
AACCGTTAAAAAATCAAACGACCGCTTCAGTCAGGCGCTGACCTAGCAACAAAACGGAAATTTCCACAGGTTATCCACACCCGCCGGAAACTCAGCTCATCGCCTTTTCCATGAGGCTGTTCATGCGCCTGATGGTCTCGCGGGCATCGTCGAGGAGCCCGGCGGAAATCAGGGCATTGTCGAGCAGCTGCGAAGCGACGAGCTTGGCGATCTCCGGTTGGCTCACGCGCGCTTCGGCGAGTTTTTTCACGAGCGGATGGCGTGGGTTGAGCTCGAGTTCCACTTTCGGCTCATCTTTGAAATTCTCATCCATTGCTTTCATCATCTGGCGGATCTGGGGGCTCATGCCGTCCTGTGGCACCAGCGCGATCACCGGGCTGTCCACCAGGCGTTTTCCGCCGGAGACCTTGGTGACGGCATCGCCCAAGGTTTCCTGCAAGAACGCACAGAGACCGTCCATTTGCTCCTCGGAAAGAGCCTCCCCCGCCCCGTCCACATCCTCAAGCTCCACTCCGGCATGGCGGATGGACGAAAGTTTCTTGCCCTCGAACTCGCTCAGCGAATCGACGACGTATTCATCCACCGCGTCGGTAAAATAGATCACCTCGAGCCCACGGGCCTTGAACGCCTCGACGTAAGGGCCGCTCTCGATCTCGTCGCGGCTGCGGCCGACGATGAAATGGATGGTTTCCTGCCCCTCTTTCATCCGCGCCACGTAATCCACCAGGCCGCAGACTTCGCCGGGCTCGGTCATCGATGTCTCGAAGCGAAGCAGCTTAGCCAGCGCGTCTTTGTTCGCGTAATCGGTGGCGATACCTTCCTTGAGGAAGCGCTCGAACTTCTTGTAGAAGGCGCGGTATTTATCCGGATCACCGGCGGCCTCCTTCTCGAACATCTTGATGATCCGTTTCGTGATCACGCCGTTGAGTTTCCGCACCAGCGCGCTGTCCTGCATGGTCTCGCGGGAAATGTTCAGCGGCAGATCCGCGCTATCGACCACGCCTTTCACGAAGCGCAGCCACTCGGGCAGCAGGCCTTTCGGCTCGGGATCGATCAGCACTTTCTTACAATAGAGCGCGACGCCGGCATCGACCTTGCCGAAGCCCATTTTCTCCGGATTCTCGCCGGGGACGAAAATGAGGGCATTGATCGCGATCGGCGCGTCGGCGCTGAAATGCAGGCGGTAGGTCGGCTCGTCGAACGCCTTGCCCGCGAACTGGTAGAAGGCCTTGTATCCCTCGTCGGTGATCTCCGATTTGTTTTTCAGCCATAGCGCCTCGACCTCGTTGATGCGCTTGCCGTCGAGCAGGATGGGGAAGCCGACGAAATTGCTGTAGCGGGTGATGAGTCCCTTGACCTTGTATCCCTCGGCGAAGTCCGCGCTCTTCTCGTTGAGGTGCAGCACGATGCGCACGCCGCGCGGGAGTTCCTCCGTTTCCTCGATCTCGTAGCCGGTCTTGCCGTCGCTTTCCCAGCGCAGGTTTTCCGCGCCTTCTTTCCATGAGCGGCTGAAAACCTCCACCTTGTCCGCGACCATGAAGGCCGAGTAGAAACCCACCCCGAACTGCCCGATCAGGCCCGCCGGGCTGCCGCCGGTTTCCTTCATCTGCTCTAGGAACGCCTTCGTCCCGGAGTGGGCGATAGTGCCTAGGTTGGCGACGAGTTCCTCGCGCGTCATGCCGACGCCGCGATCGGTCAAGGTGATCGTCTTGGCTTCCTTATCGAGTTCCAGCGTGATCTGGAGATCCGCGCCCGCATCCTTGAAATGTTTCTCCGTGCCCTCCAGGTGGCGGACTTTCTCCATCGAGTCGGAGGCGTTGGAGATCAGCTCCCGTAGGAAGATATCCTTGTCGGTGTAGAGCGAGTGAACCACCAGATCCAGGAGTTGTTGGATCTCGGCTTGGAACGTGTGCTTCTCGGTCGTTGTGGTGCTCATGGTAATGGTTGGGGAAATGGGCGGGGCGTGAATTAGCCCGACCCGGCCCGGCTTGTCAAAAAAAACGCGCGGCAAGCAGTTCGTCGAGGATGGGCAGATCCGCCTTCGCCCAGTCCAATCCGGGCAATTCATCGCGCCCACACCAACGGATCTCCTCATGCTCCAACGGCTCCGGCTTTCCCTCAAGGATGTCGCAAAGAAACCCGCTCAATCGGATCCTCACCACCCCGTCCGTCCACTCCACCACCGCATCGAACTTTTCACCCACCTTCACCACGATCCCTAGTTCCTCCGAAAGCTCCCGCACCAGCGCCTCCCGGGGATCCTCGCCGTCCTCTACTTTCCCGCCGGGAAATTCCCACAACCCTCCCAAATGCCGGTCCGCCGCCCGCTGGCAAGCTAGCACATTTCCCTCCACATCCCTGATCACACCGCAAACTACATCCATCATCGCCCGGCCATGCTGCCAGCCCGCAGGAATTGCGCAATGAATCAGTCAAAATCCAAAACGCTTATTTTTGACCGAAAATCGACAGACAGAGCGATCCCTGTCCTGATAAACAGGCTTTCGGCACACAAAACCGCGGGAAAACTACGACCTGAAGCCTGTGAATTTATGAACGCTTGGTAAAAAATCGTGAATTTCCGTGCCCGAATGCTTGCCAAGTCCATTTCAACTAGCTAATCCCCACTGACCACCTAATGAACCCTATGAGTAACCAAAACGCAATCGCACCAAACGCTAACCGGCTCCTATGGGCCGGATTCACCGCCATCCTCGCTGCCGGAGTCGGATTCGCCATCCGCAACGGAATTGGCGCCGCATGGGCCAAAGAGTTTGGCTTTTCAAACCTCCAGAACGGCCTGATCGGCGGTGCAGGATTCTCCGGATTCTGCTTCGGCATTATCATTGGCGGTATTATCGTTGATAAGATCGGTTACGGCAAACTGATCATCGCCGCTTTTTTGATGCACGTTGTTTCGGCCGTGGTGACTCTTTTGCCCTCTGCATCCATGGGTCAGGAAACAGGATTCATGCTGCTTTTCACTGGAACATTCATTTTCGCACTGGCCAACGGAACTCTCGAGGCTGTCGCCAACCCGCTTGTTTCAACGCTATTCCCTAAAAACCGCACTCATTACCTCAACATTCTTCACGCATCATGGCCTCTTGGCATGATTCTCGGTGCGCTGATTACCTTGGCAGTTGGAAATTCCTGGAGTTGGAAAGCCCAGCTCGGTCTCTACCTCATCCCAACCGTAATTTACGGAGTGATGTTCTTCCGCCAAAGCTTCCCACAATCGGAAGCTTCCGCAAAAGGTCTGAAGCTTGGAGAGATGATGAAAGACATCGGTATCTTGGGATCATCCATTGCTGGTGTCCT
>CAMCXJ010000203.1 GCA_945883455.1 Prosthecobacter debontii | reverse complement strand
GGGCGAGCTGGAAAAATCCCTCGCAAGCGTGGGCCCCGACGGCAACGTGCAGGGCGATCTTTTGCGGACGCTCGACGAGCTGCGCGGTGCGATCCGCTCGATTGAGGCGATGTCGGATACGATCAAGGAGAAGCCCAATTCGCTACTGTTTGGAAAAGAGGATTCCGGAAACCCGAAACCGAAGGCAGCCGGTAAACGCTGACCATGTTCAACTCATGACGAGATTTCACGCCATCTTCCTAGCCGCCGTATTCCTTTCCGGATGCGCAGGCACGAAACCCACCTTTTATGTCCTCAGCGCGGAGGGAAGTCTCCCGTCCGGCGGCGGCACCGGCATTGGGGTCGGCCCGGTGACACTCGCCGAGTATGTGGATCGCTCGAACCTTGTGATTCAGACCGGCCCTAACAAGATCGAGTTGGTGCAAAGCCATCTCTGGGCTGGTGACCTTGACGACTCCGTGGCGCGGGTGATCGCGACGAACCTCGGCCGCCGCCTCAATACCGGCAACGTCCGCACCTACCCTTGGCAACGCGATAGCGAGATCGACTACCAGGTGGCCATGGACATCCGTGAATTCCTCGCCGGAGATGACGGCTTCGCCCGCATCGAGGCGACATGGCGCATCTATTCGCTGCCGGGCTCTAAGCTCGTCCGCTCGAAGACGTTCATCGCGAAGGAGCCGATCGCCAGCGAAGACTACGAGGCGGTCGTGGCTGCGCAGTCGCGGCTGTTGGGGAAACTTTCCGCAGATATCGCGGCGGGCATACGGGGTAGGTGAAGCATGGATTTCACGCTCAACGAACGGCTCGCAGCCGGTGGCTTCGAAGTAACCCGCATCCACGGCTGCCGCATCCTGCTCAAGGACGAGGCTCTATTTCCCTGGTTCATCATCGTTCCGGAAGTGCCGCAGGGCATCGAGGATCTGCACCAGCTCGATGACGCGACTTTCGCCGAGGTGATGCTCGCGGTGAGGAAAATTTCGCGTTTCACCGAAGCGTATTTCCGCCCTGAGAAACTCAACGTCGCGTGCATCGGCAACATCGTCCGGCAGATGCACATCCATGTGGTTGGGCGCTCAATGGATGATCCGGCGTGGCCGGGTGTGGTCTGGGCTTTCGAGGGGAAAAGGAAATACGGGGAAGCGGAGGCGGGGAAGATCGTGGAGGCGGCGCGGGAGTTTTTGGGGCGATGCTGATCCGTTTGATTACGTGTTGACCTACCCCGAATATGCTTCTCATTAATACATGGCAAAAATCACGGTATGATTCGCTTTCTCCAGAAACAGATCGGCAAGCGTTTCCGCGTCCTGTTGTGCGGGGATCCGAGCGGCATTCCGCCATGGCTCGGGACGGTGGCGGAGGGCAAGGGGCCGGGGTTTTTCGTGCCGGAGGACGCACCGTGGGTCGTGCACGGGGATATGGCGACGTTGGTGGGCGGCGTGCGGGCCTTGCTGGTGCAGGCGCTGCATCCCGGTAGCCTTGCTGGCGTGAGGAACCACTCGCGCTACAAGAACGATCCGCTCGGGCGGCTGGCGGGAACGATCCAATGGCTGACGGTGACAACGTATGCCTCGCGGGAAGCGATCCTTCGCGAGGCGGGACGCGTGCGCGGTATGCATGGCAAAGTACGCGGAACCTACCGCGACGCAGCGGGAAACACCCGCGAGTATGACGCCTCCGATCCCGAGCTGTTGCTATGGGTGCACATCGCTTTCATGGATTCCTTCCTGCGTTGCCATCAGACGTACTCGGCGAAAGCGATTCCCGGCGGCGCGGACGCTTACATCCGCTTGTGGGCAAGATCGGTGGAGCCGCTGGGCTTGGACAATGCTCCGCTCGATGAGGCCGGACTGTTGGAAGAGATCCGGAAATTCGGTCCGCAACTGGCGGTGACCTATGACACCCGCGAGGTAATCGAATGGTTGCGCCGCCCGCCGCTGCCGTGGATGGCGGGCATGGTCTATCGCCTGCTGTTCCAGGCGGCGTATCTCACGCTGCCGGAACGTCATCGGGAAATGATCGGCCTGCGCACGATGCCGCGCATGATCGTAGTGCCGGTCACTCGCTGGTTTCTGCGGTTCCTGCGTTTCGCGGTGGGGCCGGAAGATCCGATCCAGGATGCCGCGATCATCCGCATGGCGCGCGAAACCGCCTGAAACGATCAGGGTTTCGGTAGCGCGAGTCCGGTGGGGAGATCCACCTTGAGGGTGCGGTCGGCATGTATCTTGACGGGATGGAAGAGGGGGAGGAACGGCAGGGATATTATGATGCGGGAAAATGACAGTGCGGCGCGCGTATCCAGCTTTGAGCCCGAACTCCGAAGTTGCAGGGGGATTCATTGGAATTTTGACCACGGATGGCACGGATTTTCACGGATTTACGGATACACCGAACAGGTTTGAAAATCATTTCCATAACACTTTCATAATCCGTGCCCATCCGGTGCGCCAGGCCGTGGTTCAATTTCGGATTTCGGGTTGAGAATTCGCAGGATCGGCACACAAAAAAGCAGGACAGGATTCCCTGTCCGGCTCTGGAGTTTGGTTTGGCATGGCGGATGCAATCCGCCGCCACGATTACATCATGCCACCCATGCCGCCGTGGTCATGACCGTGGCCTCCGGCACCTGCCGCTTCCTTTTCGGGAAGGTCGGTGATGAGGCACTCGGTGGTGAGCAGGAGGCCGGCGATGGACGCGGCGTTCTGCAGGGCGGAACGGGTGACCTTGGTCGGATCGACGACGCCGGAGACGATGAGGTCTTCGAACTTGTCGGTGGCGACGTTGTAGCCTTCGCCACCCTTGCCGTTCTTAACCTTCTCGACAACAAGCGCACCTTCGCGGCCTGCGTTGGCGACGAGCTGGCGGAGCGGAGCCTCGACGGCACGGGCAACGATGCCTGCGCCGGTGAGTTCGTCACCCGTTAGACCGAGGTCGCCGAGGGCGGCCTGGGCGCGGATGAGGGCGGTGCCGCCGCCGGGAACGATGCCTTCCTCGACCGCTGCACGGGTGGCGTGGAGGGCGTCCTCGACGCGCATTTTCTTTTCCTTCATCTCGGTTTCGGTAGCCGCGCCGACATTGATGACGGCGACACCACCCGCGAGCTTGGCGAGGCGCTCCTGGAGCTTCTCGCTGTCGTAATCGCTGGTGGTTTCCTCGATCTGGCGTCGGATCTGGTTCACGCGGCCGGTGATGGCCTCGGATGTACCGCCGCCTTCGACGATGACGGTGGAGTCTTTGCTAATGGTGATGCGCTTCGCTTGGCCGAGGTCGCTGAGCTCAACGGATTCCAGCTTGATGCCGAGGTCTTCGGTGATCACGCGGCC
>CAMCXJ010000202.1 GCA_945883455.1 Prosthecobacter debontii | reverse complement strand
TCCGCTGGGCGAAAAAACACGGATGTGCTGGAAGAAATGGACAATCTGCTGCAAAGAATCGACAACCATTTCCCACAATGCTCATGATAACTACTAAAAAAGAATCCGAAAGGATTGGTATCTTGCACAATGGTCGGGCTAGCGGGATTCGAACCCACGGCCTCTTGCCCCCCAGGCAAGCGCGCTACCAGACTGCGCCATAGCCCGTTACGCGAACGGACTGTTAAACAAGCAGCCGATTCGCGTGTTGGCAAGCACGGAAAATCATGGGATGTAGGTGACGTGAAACGAATCAAAACAGCCATCGTGGGAGCAAGCGGATACACTGGGATGGAGTTACTACGTATCCTGCTCATGCATCCGGGCGTGGAACTGGTCGCGGTCACTTCCCGCGCGGAGGCAGGGAAACGCATCGATCATGTGTTCCCGCGTTTCGCGAAAGCGGTCGGCGCGGAGCTCGCTTTTACCGAGCCAGATGCCGATGTGATCGCGGCCACGGGAGCAGAGGTCGCGTTCCTTGCTCTGCCGCATGGTGTCGCTGCGGTGATCGCGAGATCTTTACTGGAGCGTGGGTTAAAAGTGATCGATCTCAGCGCGGATTTCAGGCTGCGTTGCCCGGCCGTGTACGAGGAATTTTACGGACATCCGCATCCCGCACCCGATCTATTAGAAAAAGCCGTTTATGGCCTTCCGGAAATCCGTGCCGCCGAGATCACGGCCGCCAGCCTCATTGCCTCGCCCGGCTGCTACCCCACAAGCATCCTGCTGCCGCTGTTGCCTTTGCTCAGGGAAAACCTGATCGATCCCACCACCATCGTCGCGAACTCGATGAGCGGCGTCAGCGGCGCAGGCCGCAAAGCCGATCTATCGTTGCTTTTCTGCGAGTGTCACGAAAGTGCTCGCGCCTATGGAGTGCCGAAGCACAGGCACCTTTCAGAAATCGAACAAGAGCTCTCCCTCGCTGCCGGTGAAACGGTCGTGATCTCGTTTCTTCCCCACCTCATCCCTGTCAACTCCGGCATCGCCACCACCACCATCGCGAAACTATGCAAGGGCGCGGATCCAGAACTCATCGGGAAAGCCCTGACCGTCGCTTATGCTGACGCACCCTTCGTCCGCCTGCTCGGGCGAGGCAAGGCGGCGGATACGAAAATGGTCACCGGCACCAACTTCATCGATATCGGCTGGGAGTTCGATCCCCGCACGAGCCGCGTGATCCTCATGAGCGCGGAGGACAACCTCGGCAAAGGCGCAGGCGGCCAAGCGGTGCAGAGTTTCAACCTGATGAGCGGCCTCGACGAGGCTACCGGACTCGCGCTCTGGTGATACGGCGAAAAATGAGCTTGCCCACGCGTTCCTCCATACCTAATTTCCAGCCCTCCAAGGGCAGGTGTCAGAGTGGTCGAATGAGCACGCTTGGAAAGCGTGTGTGGCAGCAATGTCACCGAGGGTTCGAATCCCTCCCTGTCCGCCATATCGCGCTTAAAAGATTCGGTGAACTCGTTTACCAGCCAAGTGATGTCGTTGCTGTTAGAATTCCATATGCACGATTCGATACGAAAGGACTTTTTGCAAACACCATGGATTCGATTTTAGGTCTTGGCGAAGTTATGGGTGAGAGCTGATCGATCCGCAGCGCGATGCTATGATGTTGGGAGCTCGAAACCTTTGCGATAGTTGCCTTTGAGGTAAGGGTTGGCGAGATAGGCAGATTCTCCGGTAAATTGTTCGGTGTCCGCATCGAAGGTCAGGTGCTTACCGAGGGCGAGCAGGTCCTTGGTGGCATCGACCTTGGTGTTTGTGAGATGGGTGAGCATGCGTTCGAAGGCCTCGGTGGTGTTGGCGTCCTTGAGGGTGGCGCGGATCGCGTCGGGGGCGGTGGGAGCACCGAGTTTCCAGGAGATGTTGCCGATGTGGGCGAGGGCGGAGGATAGGTGGCCGCTCTCCGCGGTGTGGCCGGCTCCGATTTTCCCGGAATGGCAGGAATCCACGAAAGACTGCATGTGGGATTTCCCGCCTTGGAATTTCCGGATCTCCTTACCCTCCTTGTCGTAAGCGATGCAGCTAGGGCCGTGACCGCCGGAGATGGAGCCGCCCTCGCACTCAATGATGTTGCCGAGGGGCACTCCCTTGTATCCGTCCGTCTTGAGTCCGCGCACCTCAAAGACAATAGGCACCGGATAGTCAAAGTAGCAGAGCTGGGTATTCGCCCACTCGCCGTCGTCTTCGTAGCCGAGGCGGGCGCCGATGGAGAGGACGGCGGTGGGGAGCTTGGGATCGCCGATGAACCAGCGGCAGACATCGAGCTGGTGGGGCGCCTGGTTTCCGAAATCGCCGTTGCCGTAGGGGAACTGCCAGTGCCAGTCGTAGTGGAATTTCGTGCGACGAACGGGCTCGACCTCGCGTGGGCCGCACCAGAGATCGTAGTCCACGGTTTTCGGTGGATCGATGGGCTTGGGCAATTTTCCGATGGAAGGGCGGGGCTTGTAGCAGAAACCGCGGGCGACCGTGACTTTACCGATCTCACCGGATTTCACGAAATCGTAGGCCTCGTGCCATGAAGTTTCCGAGCGGCGCTGGAAGCCGTGCTGGATGATCGTCTTGTATTTCGTGGCAGCGTTGGCGAGCTGGCGACCTTCCCAGACGTTGTGGGAAACGGGTTTCTCGACGTAGGCGTGCTTGCCGTTCGCGGCGGCGGTGCTGGCGATGAGTGCGTGGGTGTGGTTCGGAGTGGCAATGATGAAGGCATCGATTTCCTTCGATTCACAGGCCTTCCGGAAGTCGCTGAATTTGGCGACCTTGATACCCTTCTTATCGAGTTCGGTGGCGAAGGAATCGAGGACGGCGGAGTCGACATCGCAGAGGGCGACGAGCTTCGCTCCCTTGCATTTTATGAGATCCCCGGCGAGGCCTTTGCCGCGGCTGTTGAAGCCGACCACACAGACGCGGAGGTCACCGTTGGGCGAGGCGGCGCGGGCGAAGGTAGGGGTGAATGCAAAAGCTCCAGCGAGGGCGGAGGTAGAGAGGAAATGGCGGCGGTTCATTGTGGTTTTTGGGTTGCTAGGGATTCCTGGATTGCGTCGAGTTTGGCGGATTCGAGTGTGCCTTGGTGGATGATCACCGTGTAGTTGAGGATAAGGGAGTTGCCTTTGCTGAGGACAAAGTTACCGAGTGTCTTATCTTTTTTTCTCTCGAAGTCATGGATGCCAAAGGGATTGGCAGCTAGGAGACCGTAATCGCGTGCGTGCCAGTGAGTAGGGTGACGGAAAGAGAGAGGATGGTCGAGGATTGCAACTACCACAGGCTGCCCGAGTTCATCGGGGCCGGTGTAGGCTGCCCAATTGG
>CAMCXJ010000201.1 GCA_945883455.1 Prosthecobacter debontii | reverse complement strand
AAGGTTGGGCTCTTTCCCCTGATTTCCATGCTCCTGTCGCCTTTTGTCGAAGCCGCAGCGAAGCCCAACATCGTCCTCCTTTTCGCCGACGATCTGGGGCGCTACGCCTCGGCCTATGCGGATCCGGCGCTGCCCTCTCCGAACGATGTCGTGAAGACTCCCGTGTTCGACCGGATCGCGGCGGAGGGTGCGCGTTTCGACAACGCCTTCGTCTCCGCCCCCTCCTGCACGCCCTCCCGCGGGGCGCTTTACACGGGTCGCCATTTTTTCCGGAACGGCTCCTTCTCCCAGCTTCACAGCCGCTGGGCGAAAGGCGCGCCCGATCCTTCCGACTCCATCTTCGGCATGCCGGTGACGCTGGAAAAGGCCGGATACCACATCGGCTGGAGCCACAAATGGCACATCCCGGAGCGTCTCATGGGGGGCGCGAAAAACCATTACGCTCCGGCTGGTCAGCGCATCAGCAGCTTTTCCGAAGTGGTGTCAAAAAATCCCAATGCGCGTGAAAAAATCTTCGGCGAGGTACGCGAAAATTTCCAAGCTTTCCTCGCCGACCGCAAGGACGGGCAGCCGATCTTCTACTCCTTCAATCCGACCAACACCCACCGCACCTGGGTCAAGGGATCGGGCAAGGCGCTTTGGGGGCTCGAACCGGATTCGCTGAAAGGCAAGCTCCCGCCCTTCCTGCCTGACAACGAGGTCGTGCGCGAGGACATGGCCGATTACCTAGGCGAGGTGATGGCCTTCGACGCCGCGTGCGGGGTGATCATCCAGGAGCTGGAAAAATTGGGCGAGCTCGACAACACGCTCGTCGTCATCAGCGGCGACCACGGTGCCCCCGGCTTCCCGCGGGGGAAATGCAATGTCCATGATTTCGGTTCGCGTGTGCTGCTCACCATCCGTTGGCCAAGTCATATTGAGGCCGGGCGCGTCGTGAAAGCCCCGGTCTCGCTCACCGATCTTGCGCCCACATTTCTCGCCGCCGCGGGGACGGAATCCCCCGACGATCCCGACGGCCAGAACCTGCTGCCCTTCCTCGCCGAAGAGAGTGATGAGGAAAAACTGCGCGGCTGTGCATTGATCGGGCGCGAAGTCCATGTCGGCAACGGGCGCGAGGATTACATGCCCTATCCTGTCCGCGCGCTGCGCACATTGGATTTCCTATACGTGAAGAATTTCAAACCCGACCGCTGGCCCATGGGCGATCCCAAGGCGGCGGCGGGCGACGCGATGCCCGATGCCAAGATGCTGGATGACAACCGCGCCGCCTACGCCGACATCGACGCCTCACCGACGAAAACCTGGCTCATCCACAACCGTTTCAAGGAAGGCCTCGAAACGATCCTGCGCGATGCATGGGAGAAACGCCCCGAGGAGGAGCTCTACCTCCTCGCGGATGACCCGCACCAGATCCGCAACGTCGCCGCCGACCCGGCACACTCCGACGTTCTCAAAAAACTCCGCGCCCAACTCATCGCTGAGTTGGAGGCGAAACAGGATCCGCGTCTAACAGACGCCTTCGACCGCCCGCCTTACCTCGACAAGACGCGGGAGTGATTGCGCCACGGCGTCGGGTGGCATTCAAGGGAAGCTAAGGCGTTGGCCGTCGGCGAGCAGGCGCTCCTTGAGTTTCCCGTAGTCCACTTCCTGGACGGGGATCCTGTTTTCGATGGCGAAGGAGGCGGCGGTCCCTGCGCTTTGGCCAAGGATCATGAAGACGGGCTCCATGCGGATCGAACCGAAGGCGACATGCGAGGCGGACAGGCTGACCGGCACCAGCAGGTTCTCGCATTCCTCCTTTTTCGGAACGATGGAACGGTAGGAGACGGGATAGGGTTTCGCGCAAGGATATCCGAAGCCGCCCTCGTTGCGCACGGTCATCACCCCGTTTTCCTCGAGCGGGACACGCTGGCAGAAGTGGGAATCCATCGGATAGGAGGCTAGGCCGACGGAATCCTCCGCGAGCCGCTTCGCCTCGCAATCGGCTTGTGTCATCACGTAGTCGGAGACCATGCGGCGACCTTCGCGGATATAGAGTTGGTGCGGCCAGTGACCCGTTTCCCTGAACTCGTCGGGATCCAGTCCGTACTTCCGCGAGCGCTCCCGGAGTTCCTCGGTTACTTGCGGATCGTTCGCCAGGAAATACAGCAGCCCTTGCTGGTAGGTGACATGATCCTGGAAGATATCCTCGCGCATTTCGTAGAGCTTGCGCAGCGGTATTGGCATGCCGCGGCGGGGCGGGGGGAGTTCGGAAAAATTCACCGGCTCGAAGGTGCCGTCCGGCCAGCGGTGGCTGCCATCGACGAGATCCGAGGAGAAGCTGCCGGCGTTGTTCGAGTCGCCGTTGCGCATCTGCACCGGGCCGTCGGTCATGGGCTCTGTGGTGTAGTTCAACGTCCATTTGACCGCCGGATCGAAGTTCAGGAAGCGCGCCAGCAGGCCGTAGCGGGCGGGGTTGTAACCCTCGGGTTTCGGGAAAGGGATACGGCCTTCCTTGTCCGAGAGGTTCATGCGGAAATTGAAAGCCTGCACGCGATGGTCTCCTTGCCCTTTCGCGCCCGGCTTGTGCGGCGAGATTTCCGGCAGCAGGCCGGTTGACGGATCACCCGCCACCACGTAGGGGCTAATCGGCAGGCGGCAGAACTGATAGACGTCTTTCCAGGAAACCTCCTGCCACTGCCCGCCGAGGCTTTCGCCGTAGGTGGAGGCCGGTTCGCGACCCACGTGGTAGGAAACGTTCGCGGCGGCGAGAAGGTCGCCCTCGTAGCTGGCGTCGATGAACATCGCAGCCTTCACGGTCTCACCCGTCTCGAAGGTGGCGGATGCGATACGGTTGCCGTCCATTTTCACGGACTCCAGCGGTCGGCCGAGCAGCACCGTGACACCGGCTTCCGTTAGCATGCCGCGGTAGAGCTTCTCCGCGGACGAAGCCTTGAAATCCGTCTTGCCGCCGAGCCGCGCGTAGAACTCCAGCGCAAGGCCGCCGATGGAATCGGGTTTCCCGAGATCGGTGGCGGTGAGTCCGCCGGAGGTCAGGCCGCCGACGTGTTGGTTGAAGGAAACCAGGGTCGTCTTCCGTCCCATGCGCGCGGCCTGGATCGCGGCGATGGCTCCGGCGGAGGTGCCGCCATAGACGGCGACCTCACATTCGAGTTCCACCGGATTCCCGGCAAGAGCCGGGCGGTAGTAATGCAGCGATCTTACTGCCGTTTCGGCGTGGCAGGGCGGCGAAAAGCAGGCGAGTGCGACCAGGATGGGTGTCAGGAACGGCAGGCGGTTTTTCATGATGAACTGGGTTCCATTCCCTCTTACAGGTGGATAAAATGGATGTTGGCCCGAGGTGCGGCCG
>CAMCXJ010000200.1 GCA_945883455.1 Prosthecobacter debontii | reverse complement strand
TGATGAAGCCGTGCTCAGTGGCAAATTGATCAAGCTTCGAGCCCTCGCCCGTCACCGCCACCGCGTGTTTACCGAAGTTGATTCCCGCTTTCTCAAACGCCGCCTTCGCCTCCAGCATGCCGTTGCGCGTCTCCGGGGTGCCGCCGGATTTCGAGATCACGAGCACCAGCGTTTCCGCGAGGTCGAGCGTGGCGAGCGTGTCGTCCATGCCCTGCGGATCGGTGTTGTCGAAAAAGGAAATCGGCATCCGCGCCTTCTGACCGATCGCTTGGGAAACGAGCTGCGGCCCCAGCGCCGAGCCGCCGATCCCGATCAGCAGCACGTGCTTGAACAGGCTTCCGTTCGCCGCGCGGACTCCGCCGGTGTGGACGCTTTCCGCGAATTTCTTCAGGGCCTTGAGGGGCTCGGTGATCGCCGCCCTGAGCTCCGGCGTCGGCGCGAGATCCGCGTTGCGTAGCCAATAGTGCCCCACCATGCGCCCCTCGTCGGGATTCGCGATGGCTCCGCTTTCCACCGAGATCATATCGGCGAAGGCCTTGTCCACTTTTCCGCCAAGCGCATCGGCGTAGGCCTTGTCCACATCCATCAGGGAAAGATCCAGACTGAAGCCAAGATCATCATAGCGCACCAAGTTCTCGTTGTAGGATTTCCAGCTCATTTTTTTTGGGATGAATTTTAATAATGGAGGATGGCTCTCACTTTATCGGCGGGGAGTTTCCCGCGCCCGTTGAGGAAGGAAAGCTCGATCAGGAAGGAAATCGCAACGATATCGGCACCCAGCCCGGTGAGGAGTTTTACTGCCGCGCTGGCCGTGCCACCGGTCGCCAGAAGATCGTCCACCAGCAGGATCTTCTCGCCCGGCTTCACCGCGTCCTTATGAATCTCAACGATCGCCTCCCCGTATTCCAGCGCGTAGGCTTCCTCCCGGCAATTCCACGGCAGCTTGCCCTTTTTCCGCACCGGCACGAAGCCCGCCCCCAACCGATCCGCTACCGCCGCCGCGAAAATAAATCCACGCGCATCGATCCCCACCACCTTGTCGACCTTCGCCCCTCCGGCCGTCTCACAGAGCAGGTCGATGGAGCTTCGGAAAAGCGCCGCATCACCGAGGATGGGCGTGATGTCCTTGAACACGATTCCCTCCTTCGGAAAACCCTCCACATCCCGGATCGCATCTCTCAATTGCTCAACCATGCTAGAGCTTTATCCCAACCGCCCCTCAGGGCAAGAACTGAGGCAGGGAGAGGCAGGAAAACAACGGAGCGTAGGCTTCAGCCTACCAAGGAACGCGGGCTTCAGCCCGGCGGCCTTCGGAAGAATAAAGAATGGGCTGAAGCCCATGGCCCTCGGTAGGCTGAAGCCTACGCTCCCATTTCCAAAAAACGAAAAACCCCGGCCATCTTGCGACGGGCCGGGGTTTTTGTGATGTGGTTTGGAATTACGCGGAGACCACGTCTTCCTCATCGTCGAGGATTTCTGGAGCCTCGATAATCGGCTCGGGCTCCTCAACCGTGAACTCGAATTCCGAATCGCGGTGATGGTGGAATCCGGTGCCGGCCGGGACAAGGTGACCCATGATGACGTTTTCCTTGAATCCGGTGAGGTAGTCGATCCGTCCGAGAGTCGCCGCTTCCGTGAGTACGCGGGTGGTGTCCTGGAAGGAGGCGGCAGAGATGAACGAATCGGTCTCTAGCGAGGCCTTGGTGATGCCAAGGAGGACAGGCTCGCCTTCGGCAGGCTTGCCGCCGTTGGCGATGATCTCGGCGTTGACCTTCTTGAAAGTGGTGCGCTCGACTTGGTCGCCCCAGAGGAACTGATCTGCGTCGCCCGGCTCGGTGATCTTCACCTTGCGGAGCATTTGGCGGACGATGACCTCGATGTGCTTGTCGTTGATCTCCACGCCCTGGACGCGATAGACGGACTGCACCTCGTTGACCAAGTGTTCCTGAAGCTCGGTGGCGCCGCAGGCCTCGAGGAGATCCTCGGGAGAAACAGGGCCTTCCGTGATCTGGTCGCCGCGCTTCACCTTGTCGCCATCGGTGACGATGATGTGCTTGCCCATGGGGACGAGGTGATCGATCTGCTCGCCGGTAACGGGATCAGTGACGATGACTTTTTTCTTACCGCGGACGTTGCCGCCGAAGGAAACCTCACCCTCGATCTTGGAGATGACGCACGCCTCCTTGGGCTTGCGCGCCTCGAAGAGCTCGGCCACACGCGGTAGACCGCCGGTGATGTCCTTGGTGCGGGCAACCTTACGCGGGGTCTTCGCAAGCTGCGTCCCGCCGGTGACTTTCTCGCCTTCCTTGACGGAAAGGTGAGCTCCGACCGGGATGGAGTAGCTGATGATGACTTCGCCGGTTTTCGGGTCGGTGATGCAGACCTGGGGATGTAGATCCTCCTTGTGCTCGGTGACCATGGTTCCCTTCTTGCCGGTTTCCTTGTCCACTTCGGCAGCGACGGTGATGCCCAGGATCATGTCCCGGAACTCGACCTTGCCCGCCTTCTCGGTGAGAATCGGCACGTTGTAGGGATCCCATTCGACGATGATGTCGTTCTTCTTCGCTTCGTCGCCATCCTTCACCTTGATGACAGAACCGATGATGATGCTGTGACTTTCGAGCTCGAGACCGCCCTTGTCGCGGATGGAGATCGAGCCGTTCTTGTTGAGAACAACCCAGTTGCCGTCGGAATCCTGAACGGTGCGGAGATCCTTGTAGATCAAACGTCCACTGTTCTTAGCCTTAATCGTGGGCTGTTTGAAGGTGGCCGATGCCACACCGCCGACGTGGAACGTCCGCATGGTAAGCTGGGTTCCCGGCTCGCCGATCGACTGGGCGGCGATGATGCCGACCGCCTCACCGATCTTCACCGGAAGGCCAGTGGCGAGGTTGAGGCCGTAGCAGTTCGCGCAGCAGCCGCGATCCGCCTCGCAGGTGAGGACGGAACGGATCTTAAGCTTCTCATGGCCGATTTTCTCAAGCGCATTCGCCTGGGTCTCAGAGATCACGTCATCGACTTTCACGATGACCTCACCGGTGATCGGATCGGTGACCTTCTCACAAGAGACGCGGCCATAGACGCGGGTGGAGAGCGAGGCAACTTCCTCGTCGCCGTCGTAGATCGCTGCCACGGTGATGCCGTTGGCGGTGCCGCAATCCTGTTGGAAAACGATCACATCCTGGGCGACATCGACGAGCTTGCGGGTCATGTATCCGGAGTCTGCCGTTTTCAGGGCGGTGTCGGAGAGACCCTTGCGGGCGCCGTGGGTGGAGATGAAATACTCCAGCACGGAGAGGCCTTCGCGGAAGTTCGAGATGATGGGGCGCTCGATGATCTCGCCGGAGGGCTTGGCCAT
>CAMCXJ010000199.1 GCA_945883455.1 Prosthecobacter debontii | reverse complement strand
GATCGCCGTCCATGAAGCGGTCGGTCATCACGAAATACATCACGTCATCGCTCCATGGTCGGGCGAGGCAGGTAGATGCCATAGTGGCCATCAGCAGGATGATTTTCTGGACACGCACATCCCTAAATGTTCCGAAACACCAAACGGTTGGATCATTCCACGATTTCCGAACCGTTTTTCAAGGGCGGATCGGAATCGGAATAAACCCGCGCCCCAAGGCCGACATTTATAAGCCCATGAATGAAAAACCCCACCTCTCGTTCTGGCAGATATGGAATATGTCCTTCGGCTTTCTCGGCATCCAGTTCGGCTGGGGCCTGCAAATGGCAAATATGTCGTCGATCTACCAGTTTCTTGGTGCTGATGAGAAAGACATCCCCATCCTCTGGCTGGCTGCGCCCCTCACCGGCCTGATCGTCCAGCCTATCATCGGGTATTACAGTGACCGAACATGGACGCGCCTCGGTCGGCGTCGCCCGTATTTCCTCGTCGGTGCGATTCTGGCAAGCCTCGCGCTCATCGCCATGCCCAACTCGCCCTCGCTGTGGGTGGCTGCCGGTTTGCTGTGGATACTTGATGCCTCGGTGAACGTGAGCATGGAGCCATTCCGCGCCTTTGTCGGGGACATGTTGCCGAAAGAGCAGAGGAAAAGGGGCTTCGCAATGCAGAGCTTGCTGATTGGACTCGGTGCGGTGCTTTCTTCGGCACTGCCTTTCATTCTGACGAATGGCTTCGGTCTAAGCAAGGAGGCCACGGTAGATAGCCCGATCCCGCCGGCAGTGAAACTCGCGTTCTACATCGGCGCGGGCATCTTTTTCGCGGCGGTGCTGGTCACGATTTTCACCACACGCGAATACCCGCCGCAGGACATGGTGGGGTTCGATCGGATGAAGCGCGAGCACTCGGGCGTGGGTCACGCGTTCCGCGAAATTTTCCAAGGTATCGGCTCCATGCCCACGGCGATGAAGCAGCTCTCCGTGGTGCAGTTTTTCACTTGGCTGGCCCTGTTCAGCATGTGGATTTACTTCGTGCCTGCTGTCGGGAAAAAGGTCTTTGGCGGCGAACCGTTGGGACTCCACGACGAAGCGGCGCGTGCCCAGGTTGAAAAGGAAAGCCGCTGGCTCACTCCTGCGGCGGCGCTAGCGAAAGCCTACGAAGCGAAGAAGTCGGAACTCGCAGGCGAGGCCTCGGCGGACAGTGAGCCGAAGCCATGGTACGGCGGCATGCTCCAGATGTTCGGCCTCAGCCCGGCGGATCCCGATCCGGGCGAGCGGATCGATGCCACGATATTGGAGGGCTTGATCCGTGGCTCGATCGGATCGGAAAACAAGGCCACCGAAAAGGAGGCGGAAAGTCCGATGGTGCAAAGTTTCGCGCTGGGGCTCGCCACCCATCAGGTGGACGCGCCGGAGGCACCGGGTATCGCCGATGCGGCGGCTGGTTTGCAGAAAACCCTGGCGTCCGCCCGCCGCTATCAAGAAGGCGCGGCGTGGGGCGGTGTTTGTTTCTCCGCCTACAATCTGGTCGCGTTCGGATTCTCCTTCGTGCTGCTGGCATTGACCCGTTTCCTGCCCGCCAAGCGCATCCATCTGGTCTGCCTCGCGATCGGTGCGCTCGGATTGGCCTCCGCCTACGTGGTGAAACAACCCGCCCTTCTTCTTTTCTCCATGACCGGCGTGGGCGTGGCATGGGCTTCCATCCTCTCCATGCCCTATGCGATGCTGGCCAACGTGATCCCCGGAAACAAGATGGGATTCTTCATGGGGGTCTTCAATTTCTTCATCGTCCTGCCGCAAATTCTCGCGGCGGTGGCGTTGGGAAAATTGGTGGATTCCTTGCTCGGCGGCGATGCGATGAAGGCGGTGCTGGCCGGCGGCATCTCGATGGCCATCGCCTCCGCCGCGACCCTGATCGTTAGCGACGACTCGGAAACCGGAACCCCCGCCGAATCATGAGAATCCTGTTCTGCATTTTTTTCGGCTGGGTGCTGGCAACCGGCATCCGCGCGGAGGAGAAACCGCGCCCGGTGATTTACCAGCTCCTCGTGCGCACTTTCGGAAACACCAACGAGACCCGCAAAACCAACGGCACGCTGGAGGAAAACGGCTGCGGGAAATTCGCCCACATCACCCCCGTAGCGCTCGCTTCGATCAAGGAAATGGGTTTCACCCACGTCTGGCTCACCGGCGTTCTTGAGCAGGCCAGCGGCACCAAGTGGCCGCGCATCCCGGCAGATGATCCGGACATCCTGAAAGGCGCGGCGGGCAGCCCTTACGCGATCCGGGATTACTTCGACGTCAGTCCGGACTACGCCGTGGAACCCGCAAAGCGTATGGACGAGTTCAAGTCCTTGCTCGCGCGCTGCGAAGCGCAGGGACTCCGAGTGCTCATCGATTTCGTGCCCAACCATGTCGCCCGCTCCTACGATTCGGACGTCCGCGATGACCTTTCGTTCGGAAAGGGTGACAAGCGCCACGTTTTTTTCGAGCGGGACAATTCCTTCTTCTATCTCGATAAATCTCATCCGGGCGACGGCCCACCGCTTGTCCTGCCAAACGCGGGACACCCCGGCTGCGACGGTGTGTTCAAACCGGAGAAACGCCATGGGCTCGTGACAGGAAACAACGTCATTTGCTGGGCACCCACGCTCGGCGACTGGTATGAGACGGTGAAGCTTAACTACGGTCATGACTTCACCACCGGACGCGACACCACCCACCTGCCGGGTGCGGACGCGGCACCCACCGATGTCCCGAAAACCTGGCGCATCATGGATGAGGTGCTCGCCCACTGGCAGGCAATGGGCGTGGACGGGTTCCGCTGCGATATGGCGCACATGATCCCCATGGAGTTTTGGCACTGGGCGGTGAAACGCTGCCGCACCCGCGATCCCGCCGTGTTCATCTGCGCCGAGGCCTACGACAACGATCCCTCGAAACTCACCGAAGGCCATGTCCTCGACGCACTCCTCGCCGCAGGCTTCGACGCGGTTTACGACGATCCCAGCTACGACCTCCTCGCCGCACTCTACATGGCGGACAAATGGGCCAACGACCTCGATCCGCTTACCTTCACCGGCGAGCGATTCCACAAGTCCCTCCGCTACTCCGAGAACCACGATGAAGTCCGCCTCGCCAACCCGCGCGAGTGGGGTGGCCACGGGATATCAATCGGTAAGCCGGTTTCCGCCGTCCTCTTCGCCATGGGCCGCGGCCCGGTCATGCTCTACAACGGCCAGGAGGTCGGCGAACCCGCGGAGGGCGTGGAAGGCTTCGGCGGGGACGACGCCCGCACCTCGATCTTCGATTACTGGTCCATGCCGGAGTTTACGAAATGGGTGAACGATGGAAAATTCGATGGCGGGAAGCTCAGCGCCGAGCA
>CAMCXJ010000198.1 GCA_945883455.1 Prosthecobacter debontii | reverse complement strand
CTCCATGCCGATCCGCACCAAGGCGGACGGCTCGTGGGAAATCGTCCAGGGCGTGCCAGTCAGCGAGTTCTCGCAAAGTAAAATCGACGCCACGATCAACGAGCTGTTGGAGGAAAGGGACGCCGTGAAGAATCTCATCCCTGGCTGAACTTTTCACCCTACCGCCGCCAGAATTTCAGAAATCTCCGCGAGGCGGCCGATGCCTTGGTAACCGCAGGCTAGGTCGCCTTCATCGGGGCCGATGAATTCGCAGCCATCTTTCTTGAGCTGGGTAATGTTGCGTTGCGTGGCGGGGTGAAGCCACATTTTTCCGTTCATGGCGGGAGCGATGAGAACACGAGTGGGGCGGGGGAGGGCGAGATAAATCGAGCCGAGCGGATCGGGCGCGAGGCCGTGGGCGAAATGGGCGAGGCAGTTTGCCGAGGCGGGCGCGACGAGAAGCAGATCGGCGCTGTCGGCGAGTTCAATGTGGCCGGGTTTCCATGAGTCCTTCTCGTCCTCCAGCGAAACGAGCACCGGATGGCGGGTGAGGGTCTGGAGGGTGAGGGGAGTGATGAACTCACACGCCGAGCGCGACATGACGGTGTGAACCTCATGCCCCGCTTTCACAAGCTGGGAAGCGAGGTCGGCCGCCTTGTAGGCAGCGATGGATCCGGTAATACCGAGGACGATTTTCATAAACTTTAAATTTTAAATTTTAAACTCCAAGGGGTGATCTGCGGCACTGAAGGTTGAAAGGGAATAGCAAACATAAGGAAAGAGAACTCTTCCTTGGGATTTATAGTTTAAAGTTTGAAGTTTTTCAGCGCAGCATCATGGATGCTTTCTTGACGGCGGTCGCGAGGGATTCGATGTCCTCCATCGTGTTGTAGAGGGCGAAGGAGGCGCGGGTGGTGCCGGTGATGCCAAAGCGTGCCATGAGAGGTTGGCAGCAGTGATGGCCGGTGCGGACGGCGACGCCCATCTGGTCGATGAGCGTGCCGAGGTCGTAGTGGTGGACGCCTTCGATCGCGAAGGAAAGCGCGCCGATCCGTTCGGGCGGACCGTAGAGGCGGATGCCGGGGATTTCGGAAAGGGCTGCGGCTGCGGCGGCGATGAGTTCCTGCTCGTGACTGTGGATCGAATCGATACCGATGGCGTTCACGTAATCCAACGCGGCGGCGAGGGCGATGGCTCCCTCAATGTTCGGGGTTCCGGCTTCGTATTTGAAAGGGGGATCGTTGTAGGTGGTGCTTTCAAAAGTGACTTCCTTGATCATCTCCCCGCCGCCCTTCCATGGCGGTAGGGATTTTAGGAGATCGAGCCTGCCCCACAGCACGCCGATGCCGGTGGGCGCATAGACCTTGTGGCCGGAAAAGACGATGAAATCGGCTCCGAGCTCGCGGACATCGATCGCCATGTGCGGGATGGCCTGTGCGGCGTCGATCAGGACGATAGCTCCGTATCTCTTTGCGGCGGCGGTCATTTCCCGGACGGGATTCACCGTGCCGAATGCATTGGAAACCCAGGTGAGGGCGAGGATTTTGGTTTTCTCGGAAAGGAGATTTACAAAAGCGGCTTGGTCGAGGACTCCGTTTTCATCGCAAGGGATCACAACGATTTTCGCCCCGGTTCTCTCCGCAAGCATCTGCCATGGGACGATATTCGCATGGTGCTCGAGGGCGGAGATCAGGATCTCGTCGCCGGGGGAGAGGGGGAGGATGTCGGAGACCAGGTTGATACTGTCCGTTGTGCCCGAGGTGAAAATGATCTCGTCGGGCGAGTTCGCGTTTAGGTGGGCGGCCACCGTTTCGCGTGCCGCTTCGTGAGCGGCGGTGGCGGCGCGGGCGAGGAAATGAGTGCCGCGGTGGATATTCGAGTTCACCGCCTCGTAATAATGCCGTGAGGCATCCAGCACGGCGCGGGGCTTCTGCGAGGTAGCCGCGTTGTCTAAGTAAACGAGCGGACGACCGTTGACGGTTTCCCCGAGGATAGGGAAGTCAGATTTAAGGGTGGCGGGGAGCATGGGGGGTGTAACTCTAAGTTTTAAATTTTAAATTCTAAGGAAGAGAGGTTAACCGCAGATGGACGCAAATGGACGCAGATTGAAGAGGGATGGAGAATTGGGTGGCGAGGATTTCAAAGCCCATCTCTGCATTTCATCCAATCTTCCATCTGCGTAAATCTGAGTTCATCTGTGGTTGAAAATCTTTTATCCGGAGGTCGTGCGCCTCCCAGGGAAGTTCAGGAAAGTTTCTCGACTGCGGCTTCGAGCGAGGGGATGTCCTCAACTGAAACGACGGTAGCGTCGGGAGCAATTTTCGCAACCAGTCCGGCAAGAACCTTTCCGGGGCCGATCTCGATGAAGAGCGTGTGGCCTTGGGCGACGAGATGCTGGATGGATTCGATCCAACGCACGGAACCAGTGACCTGGGAGGTCAGGGACGAGCGGATTTCGTCCACCGAGGAAACGGGGCGTGCGGTGAAATTCGCCACCACGGGGATGAATGGTGGGGTAATGGCGGTTCCGGCGAGCTCGGCGGCGAGTTTTTCCTGGGCGGCGGCCATCAGGCGGGAGTGGTAGGCACCTGCGACGTTGAGCTTGATCGCGCGGCGGATGCCGAAGTCCTTGGCCTGCGCCACCGCGGCATCGATATTCGCGCTGGCTCCGGAAAGCACGATCTGGCCGGGGGCGTTAAGGTTCGCAACATCGACATCCGTGGCGGCGGCGAGCTCGCGGATTTTTTCCTCCTCACCACCGATCAGAGCGGCCATGGCTCCGTCGGTCGCCTTGCAGGATTCCTCCATGAAAGTGCCGCGCTGGGAGACGAGCTTCAGGCCGTCGATGAAAGAGAAAGTCCCGGCGGCCGCGTGGGCGGTGAATTCGCCGAGCGAGAGACCAGCGGCGGCGGCAGGCTGGAAGTTTGGCAGTCGCTCTTTCAGCAAGGCGAGCCCGATCAGGCCGTGGAGGTAAAGGGCGGGCTGGCAGCGCGAGGTGACGGTCAGGCTTTCCTCCGGACCATCGAACATGATCGATGTAAGGGAGTAGCCGAGCGTTTCATCGGCCTGGCGGGCGAGAGCGCGGGCGGTCGCGGAGGACTCGATCCAATCGCGGGCCATGCCGGTTTTCTGAGCGCCTTGTCCGGAGAAGAGGATAACGGGTTGGGTCATGACCGTTTCTATGGCGGGTGACATGAAACTTTAAACCTTAAACTTCAAACCCCAAAAATTTCTTCCTGAACGGCGAGGGCGGTGCATCTTGGCGGAGTGAGCGAGGCAATGATCGAAACGCATGACCTGCACCGGGGATACCGGATCGGAAAGAAATCCATTGAGGTGCTGCACGGGGTGAACCTGAGCATCGCCAAAGGCGAAAAAGTATTTCTATGCGGACCGAGCGGCGCGGGG
>CAMCXJ010000197.1 GCA_945883455.1 Prosthecobacter debontii | reverse complement strand
ACACAAGTCGCGAAATCTGACCCCGCAAAAGCGGCCGGAATGGTGGGTGGCATGGCTACGGACGATCAGGGCGGCGCCTACGAAACGATTGCCCGGCAGTGGGGCGCGAAGAGTTTCACCGAAGCAGCGGCATGGGCGAACGGCTTGCCTGAGGATCAAAGGGTTAGAGCTCTATCCGCCGCAATCGAGGGGCTGGCGCAAAGCGATCCCGTAAGCGCCGCTTCCGAGATTTCCAAAATCACTGACACCGATGCCCGTCGAGATGCAGTTCCTACAGTTGCGAAAAATTACGCAAGATCGGATGTGCGGGGATCGATGGATTGGCTCAGCAGCATTGATGATGACGACGCGAAAATCGACTCCATGCGAGAGGTTATGCCGATCTGGGCGTCTTCAGACAACGATGCGGCGGTGGGTTTCATCAAGGCCCAGACATCGCCCGCTGTAAAAGACAGCGCTGCGGAAAGTTACATCTGGAGTAATCGCTCCTCCAAGCCCGCTGAGCTAGTAGAGGTCGCCGGAATGATCACCGATGAGGGCAGCAGGGGGCGGGCCACGGGAATTGTCGCCGCACGGTGGATGCAGGAGGATAAGGCGGCTGCCACCGAATTTATCAATGGATCTTCTGCGATCAACGACGACATGAAAGAGCGTCTGCTGAGCGGCCGTCCGATGTGGGGTGGTGACCGCAGACGTGGTAGTGACTGACCGTTAATAGGAATATCCAAGGCGCTGATCGTCCTTGATCAGGCGCGCGCGAAGATCGGCGTATGGCACATCTTGAACAGAGCTGCCCGAGTCTATGGCCATGCATGCCGCAGTGCCGGCGCTTTGGCTCAGTATCATGAAAACTGGCTCCATACGGATCGAGCCGAACGCGATGTGCGAGGCGGAAAGTGCCCATGGCACCAGCAGGTTTTCGCACTCATCAATTTTTGGTACGATGCAACGGTAGGAAATTCCGTAAGGCTTGTCTTTCAGGTGGGTCTGGATATCGCCCTCGTTTTTCACCGTGCCGTTGTGGACGAAGCGCTGGGTGTTGTGGGAGTCGAGGGTGTAGGCGCCCATACCAACGGGGTCTTCGACAGGGATGGTGCGCTTGCAGTGATTTTCTGTCATCACGAAATCGGAAACCATCCGCCGCGCCTCGCGCACGTAGAGGTTGTATGGCCAGTTTCCGTTATCGGTGAATTCGTCCTTCGCCAAGCCCCATGGTGCTGTATCCTTCCGGATGGTTTCCGGCACGCGCGGATGATTTTGCAAAGTCCAGATTAGCCCGAGTTGCCAATCGCGGTGTTTAGCCGCCAGTGCTTCGCGTTGGGTGTGGTTTAGGGTCGCCCAGTTCCAGTCCTTGCCATAGTTACCGCCAATCCAGTCGCAGGAGATACCGCCGGTGTTATTGGAGTCGGTCTTGTGATTCGGGATGGGTGATGTCTTGAAAAAGCCGCCTTTCTGTCCCGCTTCGATTGTACGGAAAAGGAGTTCGAAATCGGCCTCTTTGTAAGCCGCCGGCTTCGCGATAGGCACGCGGTTTTCCGGGATATTGGTCATCACCATGCGGTAGCAAAAGGCTTGCAGTTTGTCGTCGGCATCTCCGACCTCGCCGCCCATGTCGGGGTTCACGCCGGGGAGTAGACCACTTGTCGGATCGCCTTTTTTTACATAGGGATCGATGCCGTTGGGTAGTTGGTTCTGCCGCAGGGCACCGGTTATGCCGTTGCCATACTCATCGTATTGGGCGTTCGCTTCGCGACCGACAGTGAAGGACACACCTGCGGAAGGAAGTAGGTCGCCCTCGTAGGAGGCGTCGATAAACATTTTTCCCTTCACGGTCAAATCGCTCTCGAGGCGTAGAGCGGTGATGCGCTTACCGGATTTTTCCATACCCTTTTCGAGATCGATACGTCCCGTGATGATTTTCACGCCTGCTTCCTTGGCCATGGTATTGAAGAGCGCCTCCGCGACTTTCGGCTCGAAGGTGGAGGCGAGTTCGGTTTTCGAATCGAGGGCTTTGACCTTGCCTTGGCCGATGTTTTTGAATTTGCCCCGCTCCTCGAATGTCCACGCTGCATCGTCCTGATAGTGCATGTAGAGGCGATGGTAAAACTCGCGGGAAATGCCGCCGAGGATGGCGGGGTTGCCGATGTCCGAGAAGCCAAGCCCGCTACTGGTGAGCCCGCCGAGGTGGCCGTATTGGGAAACGAGGATCACGGATTTTCCCATCCGCGCCGCCTGAATCGCGGCGGCCACACCGCCCGAGGCATCTCCGTAAACCACAACATCCGCTTCATAGAATTTCTCCGCTGCGATCAGGGAGCTTAATGTGATCACGAAGGCGGTGAGGATTTTAGCTAAAGACATTGTTCGTTGTGGTGTTCGGAAAACGTTGAAGCCTACGTGCATTTCTGCGAGAACTTTCCGGTAATCACTGACACCTATGAAAACGATCCTCTTGCTCATCGTAATACTCGCTTTTCCGATAACCGCCAGTGCTGATCAGGAAGCGGCGAGGCTTGCGGAATTAGATCAATTTTGGGCGGAGGTTTCACGTACGGTCAAAGAGGGCGATTTCGAAGGATACTCCGCGACATGTCATGCCGAGGCCGTGTTGGTCACCGGGACGAAAAAACTGAGCTACCCGCTGACCCAAGCTCTGGCGCGGTGGAAAACGGAATTCGATGACACGAAATCCGGTGTGCGCGAATCAAGCGCCACGTTCCGCTTTTCTCAGCGCCTAGGTGACGCGACGACCGCTCACGAGACAGCCATCTTGCTCTACTCTTTTCGCGTGGGCGATGGAGAAATGAAACATGAATACATCCATCTCGAAGCCCTTCTTCTGAGGAAGGAAGATGGTTGGAAGATCATCATGGAATATCAGAAAGCGCCCGCCACCGAGGAGGAGTGGAAGGCGCTCAAGTGAGATTCACTAGGAGGTTAGCGCCCAGTCGAAAATGGAAGCCTCACGTGTTGTGCCAAGATATCACTGTACATTTCGAATGACTTGAATTCCCTCAGCCATGCGCTTCAGCTGCCTAGCTTCGGGAGAGGTTTTGCAAATGTGATGTAATCTCCGGCAGCAAGGTCTGCGGGCAAAACATACGGTCCGATAGATTCGCGGTGGAGCTTCGTTACGCGAATTCCGAAGCGAAGGAACATGCGTTTGATCTGGTGGTGCTTGCCCTCGAAGATGGTGAGTCGGCAGGAGTTTTCCGAAAGCTGTATGACAAGCGCGGGATGAGTGCGGATCTTTTCCTTAGCGAAGGACATGCCGCTGCGAAATGCCGCGATGGCCTCGGCGGTGATGGTATGGTCGGTATCGACATGATAGGTTTTCGGAACCTTGTGTTCCGGATGGGTGAGTGACTCCGAGAAAGTGCTGTCATTGGTGAGTATGACCAAGCC
>CAMCXJ010000196.1 GCA_945883455.1 Prosthecobacter debontii | reverse complement strand
GACGCGAAGCTTAGGGGACTCGGCGGCACCCAGCGTTATTACGTCGATACCGGCCCGGTGCTGGAGCGGGATTTTGCTACGGATTCCGGCCTCGGCTGGAGTGGGAAATCCACCGTCCAGATCCTCCGCCGGCTTGGCGCTTGGTTCTTTCTCGCCGAGCTACTCACCACCCTCGACCTCCCGCCCGATCCCGCTTTCGGTGACCATTGCGGGAAATGCACGCGCTGCATCACCGCCTGCCCCACCGGTGCGATCACCGCTCCCCACAAGCTCGATGCCCGCCGCTGCATCTCCTATCTCACCATCGAGAACAAAGGTGCCATCCCCACGGAATTCCGCCGCGCCATCGGCGACCGTATCTACGGCTGCGACGATTGCCTCGAAGCTTGTCCGTGGAACCGCTTCGCCCAGACCTCGCACGAAATCTCCTTTCAAGCGCGTACCGAAATCTTCGCCCACCGCCTTCGCGACTTCCTCGCCATGGACGACGAAGCCTTCCGCCGCACCTTCGCTAAATCCCCGATCAAGCGCATCAAACGCTCACGTTTTCTGCGGAACGTCTGCGTTGCCCTCGGCAATACCGGTACATCCGAAGACCTCCCCAGCCTAAGGCAAGCCGCCAGCGACTCCGACCCTCTCATCGCGGAACACGCGGCGTGGGCCTTGGGAGAGATAGAAGATCGCGCCAACAACTAGGCTGATTTCTTGGGATTGATCCGGAACCAGCAGATTTGACTCAACCAGAAGCGCGGACCACAGCAAGCGGCAGGATCAGTCACCTCGTGCTAATACATCGAGTTTTCCCAGATAGTCCAAACTGTAGATTCCAGATCCGTGCCCATCCGCCCAATAGAGCTGGATTCCGTAGCCCCCGACCAGTTCGAAGCGATTGAGGTCGAACGCGCCCGCGCCATGCTCGACCGCGGGCCGTATCACGCGCCCCATGGCGTCGGGTTCGCCCTGGCAGGCGGCGCAGGGGCAGGCCCTTCTCAGCATAGCGAGTGGGAAAAACATCTCACACCCGTCGCCGAGAGAGAGGGCCAGCTCGCGGCCGATCACGCAGACATTCGCGAATCCATTCATCCTAGTTCCCCTTCCACCTTGTATCCGCGTTTACCAAATATCTGGGAGCCAACCCGGACATGGGTCGCCCCCTCTTCCACCGCCACCTCGAAATCACCGCTCATGCCCATACTGAGAAAGGGCAGATCCATCGGAAACTTTCCGCGCAGGTCGTCCCTAAGTTGCCTCAGCTGGCGGAACCAGCAACGCGAACCCTCAGGATCGTCGGCAGCTGGCGGGATCGACATAAGACCTACCACGCGCAGGTTGGAGAGGCCGGCCAAGATCGGCATCGCCGCATGAAGCTCAGCAGGGGAAAATCCGCCCTTTGTTTCCTCTCCTGCCTGGTCGACCTGTAGGAAAACTTCCGGAAAAAGCCCGAGTTCCCCTGCGATGCCATCCATGTAAACGGCGAGTTTCATGGAATCGACCGCGTGGATAGAGCGGAAGAGCGGGAGGATTTTCCGAACCTTGTTGCGCTGCACCCGGCCGATGAAATGCCACTCAAGACCGGACGGGAGTTCAGCGATCTTGGGCTCCGCCTCCTGGAGCTTGCTTTCCCCGAAGCAGGTCTGGCCGGATGAAACCGCCTCCAGGATGTCGGACGCGGGAAATGTTTTCGAAACCGCCACCAACCGCACGGAAGCGGGGTCGCGACCCGCCCGCCCGCAAGCGATAATCAAGCGTTGGCGGATTCCCGCAAGTTGTTCCGGGATCGCCGACATCAGCGCACTCCGCCGTCGCTTTTAAGGACACCCACCATCTTGGCGGTTTTCGTGAGCTCCACGAGATCCTTGATGATGTGAAGCGCCTCACGTTTCTCGGCGTTAAGACCGGATGCCCACTTTGGGGTGTCGTCTAGGCTTTCCGTTTCGTCAACCGCACGGCGCATGTAGTCGCCCTCGTCCTTGGAAGGATCGTAAGGTTTCAGTTCCCCTTCTTTCTCAAGGTCGTCGAGCGTGATCTTGTAGAAGACAAAATTCTCCGCGTCCTCGGCGGAGAGCTTCGCAAAACGCGCGCGGCGCTCCGCGTTTCGCTCTTTTTTCTGAGCGTCTGCCTCGGCGAGCTCCTTCTCGCGTTCCGCCTTGTTGAGCGAAACCTTGTTCGCCTTGATCCTCTCTTTCGCCTTGATGATATCTTCGATCACATAAGCAAAATCGCCACAGGTCTCCACACGCTCGCGGCTCAGTTCTTTCAGCTTGGGAAGAAACAGCGCCTGTGCGTCTGGGCCACGGAAGTCGGCAGCGGGCCGGATGCGGTCGTGCGGCAGAGCGTTGTCTAGGTGTGCCTCACCGACGTCCAGCGCATCCATGATACTCGGCAGCACGACGTTCGGCACAACGCCCTCCATTTGCGTGGAGGAGCCGGAGGGACGGTAAAACTTCTGGATCGTAACTTTCAGATAGCCTGCCTTTTCACGCGCGGCGAAAAGCGGAAGCATACGGCCGATGTCCATCGGTTGCTGGACGGTGCCTTTACCGAAAGTGGAGGAGTCACCGACCACTACGGCTCGATTGTAGTCCTGCAATGCGCCGGCCAGGATCTCGCTGGCAGAGGCACTGCTCTTGTCTAAAAGCACCACCATGGGGCCGTTGTAAATCGGCTTACCGCCGTCCGTATCTTTCACCTGGACTTGGCCGAGGGTGTTTTTCACCTGCACCACCGGGCCACTGGGGACAAAGAATCCGGTCATCCTACGTACCTCTTCTAGAGAACCTCCACCGTTGTTGCGTAGGTCGAAGATTAGCCCATCCATTTTCTCTTCCATCAGCCGCAGAAGGATACGCTCCACGTCAACCGAACAGCGAGTGGTGCCTTCGTCAAAGTCCGCATAAAACGAAGGGAGAGTGATGATGCCGATCCTGCGGAAATCGCCGTCCTTGTTCTTCATGTGGATCAACTCGCCGCTGGCCTGCTCGTCCTTGAGTTCGACCTTCTCGCGCTTGATGACGACGATTTTTGTTTCACCCGGTGCACCGCCTGCGGGCTCCACCTTGAGAGCGACCGCGCTGCCCTCCTTGCCGCGTATCAGCTCCACGACTTTATCGATGGGCATGAACATAATGTCGGTCATTGCTTCCGCTGTTTTTCCGTTCAGGGAATCGACCGCGACCACGCGATCATTCAGTTTGAGGACACCCTGTTTGTCAGCGGGGCCGCCCACTACGATTCCCTTTATGATCGTCGCGCCATCCTCCTCAGCTTGGAGAAGAGCGCCAATGCCGACGAGCTCGTTCTTCATGTCACCTTTGAATCGGTTCATCTCGCGGAAGCTCATGTAGTCCGTGTGCGGATCATAGGCGCGCGCCACGGCACTGAGGAAATAGTTGGCGACGTCCTCTTCATCCACATCCTTCACGCTGGCGA
>CAMCXJ010000195.1 GCA_945883455.1 Prosthecobacter debontii | reverse complement strand
AGCTTGGTGACCACGCTAGCGTGCAGGTAAGTGTGATGTTTGGGGACTTACGAAATTTCACTTTGATGAGCGAGCAGATGTCCGCTAAGGAAATTTTCGCCTTTCTCAACCGCTTTTTGGTCCTCGTCGCTCCAAGCATTAGGAACCATTCCGGATTTGTGGTGCATTACATCGGCGACGGGCTTCTGGCTCTATTCTCCGGCTATTCAGATTGCTCGGTAAGAGCTGCCGTGGACATGCAGCTTGCGCTGACCGCAGCACTAGCGAATGGAGAACTGTCGGATGAAGAACTGGACAAATTGGGAATTTTGGATATGCCGCTCCGCTTCGGGATCGGATTGAGCTTTGGCACGGTGGAAATGGGAATCATCGGAGAGAGTGGCCGATGGGATGCAACGGTAATCTCCGACTCGGTCAACGTGGCCGCCCGGATACAGGAGTATGGAAAGCTGTTAGGATCTCAGATTTTGATCAGCGCCGAACTCATTGCGGGAATGCACAGCCCGGAATCCTTCCAAATGCGTCGGGTTGGCCACATCCAACTGAGAGGGCGCAACGAAAAAGTGGAAATCTTCGAAGTATTGGACTCATTGCCCTTAGCCGATCGAACCTTAAGAATCTTGAACCGGAAATTATTTGAACAAGCGATCTTGGAGTTCGAAGAAGGTGAGATCAGCAAATCGAAAAGGAGACTAGGCAGATATTTAAAAGTCTGTCCAGACGACCCAGTGGCCTTGTATTACTTAGAATTGTAATAAGCGCAGGAACACGTTCCAGCCGCACAACGGATAGCAAAAATCCCCTACCCTCTCAGTTAGTGTCACATCCCCGGAATGCCGAGGCCGCCAGTAAGCTTCTTCATCTCCGCTGCTGCCTGTGACTTGCCTTTCTCGATCGCTTCCTGGACGCCTTTCAGCACGAGGTCTTCAAGAAACTCGACATCCGACGGATCGACGACCGCGGGATCGATTTTGATCTCCAGCACGTCGCCTGCACAGGTGGCACGAACTTTCACCTTGTCGCCGCCGACGGAGACCGCGATTTCGCGCGCGGCCAACTCTTCCTGTTTTTTTGCCAGCCCGGCCTGCATCTGCTGGGCCTGTTGCATCAGTTTTTGTATGTTCATAATCTTGCCTGGGGTCAGTTTTTGATGAATTCCGCCTCGAATTTCACCAAGGCCGCCTGAATGAGCGGATCCTTATGAAAAGTGTCCTCCTGCACGGGTTCCTCTATCTTCGGTGCGGATGCGGGAGTCTCCGTTTTCAATACGGCGGCGGGCACGGGGACCTCTTCCTCATCATCGGCACCTTCGATCAGCGCGTCGAAGGCAGAAAGCGCGTCGCCCGCCATTTTCGCAGAAGTTGCTCGCTGGGATGCGGGTGCGGCGACCGGGACTGATATTTCCTTGATCCGCGGGGCATCAGGAGCGGGTGAAGAAATGGCTTGGGAAAGATGATCCGCGCCTTTCGTGAGCACACTGATCACATCGGTGATGCGGACTTCGGAAAGCGTCTGGATCGCCTTAATCATCCCGAGCTCAAAATGCAGGCGTTTATTCGTCGCCCATTTCATACGGCCTTCCGTTTCCGCAAAGACATCGATGCACGCAAGGACGCGCTCCGGAGCGTATTCGTCGGCGTCGTCCATGAGCTTTTTCCAGAGGGCTTCCGGGATACCTTCACCGTCAGCGGTGGAATCGAGTTTCGCGACGAGCAACCCACGCAGGCAGCCAATCAGTTCACCAAGGAGTTGGGAAAGCTCGCGGCCGCTTTCCGCCTCGTTTTGGATGAGCTTGAGCGCGGCAGGCGTCTCCCGAGAAAGCATTTTTGTAGTAAGCGCGGCGACCTTTTCCCGCGAGGTGAAGCCAAAAACATCCAGCACGTTCTCCTCGATGATTGTCTCCCCGCAGAAGGCTACAAGTTGGTCGAGCATGGATTGCGCATCGCGCATCCCACCGTCCGCACCCTTGGCGATCGCCCATGCGGCGGTGGCGTCGAGGTTGATGCCTTCCTCTTTCGCAATATGGAGGAGATGATCCGCGATTGTCTGCGTAGGGATAGGTCGCAGGTCAAAGCGTTGGCAGCGGGAAAGGATGGTGGGCAGGATTTTCTGCACCTCGGTAGTGGCGAAAATGAATTTCACATGCTCGGGCGGCTCCTCCAGCGTTTTCAGCAAGGCATTGAAAGCCGCGTTCGAGAGCATGTGCACCTCGTCAATGTAGTAGATCTTGTATTGCCCACGGGCCGGGGCGTATTTGACAGATTCGCGGAGATCGCGCACCTGCTCGACGCCGTTGTTCGATGCTCCGTCGATTTCCAATACATCAAGCGAACGCCCCTCGGCAATTTCGCGGCAGACATCTTCATCGGGATCGAAGTCGATTTTCGGGCCGCCAGTACAGTTGAGCGCTTTTGCGAGGATACGGGCGGTGGAAGTTTTCCCAGTACCGCGCGGCCCGACAAAAAGATAAGCATGCGCAAGACGTTTTTGCTCGATGGCGTTACGCAACGTGCGGACCACATGATCCTGTCCGAGCACATCGGCGAAGGTCTTGGGACGATACTTTCTGGCGAAAACCTGATAACTCACAGCGCGGAGCATAGATGTCCTACGGCGTTTGTCCAAAACAGATCTGCGTGGAGCTAAAAGACGTGAGCCGGGGAAAAATCACCAATCCCCGGGTTTCAGAGTTACGGGATGACCGAAAGGAGATTTACCAACCCATTCCTCGCCATCACGTTTCATCACATAAGGCTTCTTTCCTGTCCATCTCAGCTCAAGGGTCCCGTCTGCGAGAATGACCCAGAATGCCTCCCATTTCTGGTCGACGATCTCCAATTTGCCATCCGGGTGGGCGATCCAGCGGGACACCTTGCCTTCCGAGTGTATGTCCCAGTTGCCCGCGAATGCACCAGCGAGGCCGCCGGAACTTCTCCTGACCACCCGCTCCCTCTCCGGCGAGAGAATGGCGATCCATTCATCCAGATTCTCTGCCTCCTCCGCCTGTGCGAGCAGGCGTTCCTTGAGGACCTGGTCGGATATTTCATCGGCAGCACCTTTGAGCCGAGTCACGTAAGCGCCCCGGATGCGGTTGAGTTCGGTACGGTGTTTCGCATCTATCAATTCCTCTTCCGCCAGCGAATCCTTAAAAAAAGCGGCCACTTCTTCCGGCAATCCGGAAACTTCATCAATTATCGGTATGCGGCTGTCAACGATGTCTTCTTTGAGCGATTCGATCAGTTCCACCAAATCCGATTCGCCTTTGCGGGAAAGGGACTTGAGGTCGAGCTGTAGGATCCTTGCATTGTCGGCGAGTTCTTTGTCGCGCTTTCCGCGGGCATCCCCGATCAGTCCGATAGCGCGCTCGCGCAGCTCCGGATCGCCCGGCTCAACATTTTCGATGGGCTCCGGAGTCGTTTCCGGTGCGTCATTCACAACTGCTACTTCATC
>CAMCXJ010000194.1 GCA_945883455.1 Prosthecobacter debontii | reverse complement strand
GAGGAAAGCTCCAGCGCGACGGCAGCGGGAGCCTCAGAGGACAGGACAATCTCCGACAACGGCGCGCCGTAGTTTCCGCAGGGCGTGCCGCCGAAACCCGCCTCCTTGAGTATCAGGGAAACAAGTTCCGTGGTGGTAGTCTTACCATTCGTGCCGGTGATGCCGATCATATCGCCCGCGTAGAAGCGCGATGCGAACTCCGTCTCACCGATCATCTTCGCCTTCGCCGCGAACGCCTGCACCAGCTGAGAATAGGTGTCGATGCCGGGGCTGATAACAATGAGATCGGCGGAGAAATGTTCCGCGTCGGCGATTTTCATCTCGGGATGGATTTGCGCGCCGGAGGGAATTTTCTCGAAAGCGGAAGAGCCGCCCTGATCCCATACCGAAACCAGCGCACCCTCACGCAGAGCCAGCGCGGCGGCGGCACGCCCGGAGCGCCCGGCTCCGAAGACGGCGATGTGTTTTCCGGTAATGTTGAATGGTTCTTTCAAGGTTTCAGGCAATTTTGAGGAGAGCCAGCCCGAAGAGGGCGAGCATGATGGAAAGGATCCAGAAGCGGATGATAACCTGGGACTCGTGCCAGCCGAGCAGCTCGAAGTGATGGTGGATAGGCGCCATCTTGAAGATGCGTTTTTTGCGCAGCTTGAAGGAGCCGACCTGGAGCATGACGGAAAGCACCTCCGCGACGAATACGCCACCGATGATAACCAGCAGGAGTTCTTGTTTCACGCAGATCGCGGCGGTGCCGAGTGCGCCGCCGATGGCGAGCGATCCGGTGTCGCCCATGAACACCTTTGCCGGGTGACAATTGAACCAGAGGAAACCGAACGCCGCACCTGCTAGCGCCATGAGAAAGACCGCGAGCTCACCGATGTAGCGGTTGTGCGGGATGACGAGATAATCGGTCGCCATGAAAAAGTGACCGGCTAGATAAGCAAGCAGCGAGTAGCTCAGCGCGACCGAGATCGTGCACCCGGCGGCGAGGCCATCGAGGCCGTCGGTGAGGTTCACGGCGTTCGAGCAACCAATGATGATCAATACAAAAAACGGGATGACAAAGATGCCCAAGTTTACGATCGGAACTTTGATTAGCGGGAAGCAGATATCGCCGATTTCGATCTGCATGTCACCGAGTCGGAAACCCGCAGCGTTTTTAACAACCTGATCGGCGCTGGCTCCAAATCCGGAGATTTCGGGTTTGAGATAGATAAAACAGGCGGCGATGAGGGCGATCACGAACTGCCAGAACAGCTTGGTGTGGCTGGAGACGCCGTCGGAATTTTTCTTTTTCACCTTGGTGTAATCGTCCACGAAACCTAGTAACCCACAGGCGCACATGGTGACGGCGCAGACCGCGACGAAGGGGTTGAAAACCCGCGCGCAGATGAAGGTGGAAATCAACACGCTCGCTATGATGAGCACGCCGCCCATCGTTGGGGTTCCTATTTTACCGCCGTGCAGTTCGGCAAGCTTGTGGACTTCCTCGGCGGTGCGGATCGGCTGGCCGACCTTGAGCGAGATGAGTTTGCGGATGATGCGCGGACCGATTAGGATCGAGATGACGAACGCGAGCAGTCCCGCCGTCGCCGCGCGGAACGTGACGTATTGGAAAAGATTGAAGAAGGAAAAGGTATGCGCCCAGCCATCCTTGTCGCCTGCGGCGATTTCGGCTTGGTGTGCGGCGTACCAAAAATCGTAAATGGCGGTCAGCATGCGGTGGGAAAGGCGGTTTGTAGGACTTTTTCGATAGCGGCGGTGCGACTGCCCTTGAAAAGGATCACATCGCCGGGATTAGAATTTTCACGCAGCCAGTCGGCGGCGGCATGGATATCAGTGAAGTGTGGTGCCTCCCCCGCCTCGGCAATGGCTTCGGCGCCTTCACCCACGGCGATCAGGCGCAATCCCTTGGCCGCGGCAAACTTACCGATGCGTGAGTGCGAGGCTCCGGAATGAACTCCGAGCTCGCCCATTTTTCCGAGCACCACAATGCGCTGCGCACCCTCCGGAACGTGCATTTCCGATAGCGTCTCGATGGCCGCTTCCATGGATTCTGGGTTCGCATTGTAGGTGTCATCGAGAAGGGTGATACCCTCCCATTGGATGCGGCGCATACGTCCCGTAGTGAGCTTCACGGAGGAAAGGCCAAGCGCGATTTTTTCCGCTGGGATGCCTAGCCTCCATCCGACGGCAGCGGCGAGCAGGGCGTTGGTGACCATGTGCTTACCCAATACGGGGATAAACACGTCACAGGTTTCCTCGCCTTCTATGACCAGATCGAAGCGTGTGCCATCGGCCTGCGGGCGGATATTTTCGGCACGGACAATACCACGTCCGTTGCCCACAGGAATCAGGCGGGCGCGGGTGCGGGCACGGAAGTATCCGTTGAAATCACAAGCGGCGGGCGTGAACAGCAGGCCGTCCTCGGGAAGGTAGCGGGCGAGCGTCCCTTTCTCCTCGGCGATGGCTTCACGCGTGCCGAGGAACTCGATGTGGGCGGTGCCGATGTTGGTGATGATGCCGTATTTCGGGCGGGCGATTTCGCAAAGGGGCGACAACTCGCCGCTGTGGTTCATGCCGATCTCATAAATGGCGGCGGTGTGCTCCTTTTCCGTGGCCAATACGGTGAGCGGGAGGCCGATGTGGTTGTTCAGGTTGCCCTTCGTCGCGTTTACGTGGAAAGCCTGCGAGAGCACGGCGGTGGTGAAATCCTTGGTCGATGTCTTGCCGTTCGATCCGGTGATGCAGACCACCGGGATGTCGAGCTGGCTGCGCCACCAATGCGCAAGCCGCTGGAGGGCGAAGAGCGTATCCGGCACCTCGATGACCGCCTTGCCCGCGGGCACCTCGCCGCTTTTCCAAGATTGTACTACGGCCACCGTAGCACCGCCCTTGAGCGCCGCCTCCGCGTAGATGTCACCGTTGAAATTTTCACCCTTCAGCGCAAAGAACAGGCCGCCTGGTTCCGGCTTGCGGGAGTCCGTGAAAACCTTGCGCAAGACGACATCGCCCGCGTCCCCGATGAGCGGGGCGCCGAGGATTTCGCTGATTTGTCGTGCGGTGGCTTGCATGGTCTTTATGGGTCGCGATTCGGACGGAAAGGATTCGGTTTTTTATTAACGAGGTTGGGGATTGGCGCGCATTTCGGAGATTTCGGCGGAACGGTTGCGGAGGGCGAGATCGGCTTTTTTGCGGTCGTCGAAGTCGATGGTGTGGTCGGCGAAATGCTGGTAGGTTTCGTGGCCTTTTCCGGCGATGAGGATGATGTCGCCGGAGCGGGAGTTCGCGATGGCTGCGTTGATCGCCTCGGCGCGGTCGGTGATGGAGAGGTGGTTACACTTCACGGGCAGGCCTCTCTCAATTTCGCGGATAATCGCCACCGGGTCTTCGGAACGGGGGTTGTCCGAGGTGATGACGACCGCGTCGCTGTGTCGCGCGGCGGCGGCGGCCATGAGTGGGCGCTTG
>CAMCXJ010000193.1 GCA_945883455.1 Prosthecobacter debontii | reverse complement strand
CCCCGCAATCCCCCGAATACGGCGAGACGGTTCTCAAGGCCATCACCTACCTGATCGATGTGGGCATGAAGAACGACGGAAGGCTCTCCAACAAGGACGCCACCTCGACCCAATGGGTCTATGACCACGGCATCGCCACCTACGCCTTAGCCGAGTCCTACACATTCTGCAGCCAGCTCAAAATCGCGATCCCCAACCTCGATACCGTTACCAAAAAAGCCGGCGACATGATCATGCAGGGGCAGACAGACGTTGGGGGCTGGGTTTACAAGTTTGAATCAAGCGGTGGTGGCGATAATTCAGTCGGGTTCTGGCAAATTCAGGCACTCAAGGCCTGCAAACACACTGGCCTTTGGCCCACCAGTAAGTTCAGCAAGACAATCCGCGATGCGCTTGGATGGCTGGAAAAAGTCCAAGGTAAAGACGGCGCGATTGGTTACCGCAACAATTCGGCGCAAAGCCCAGGTCTCACAGGTGGTGGCGTGCTTGCCTTCCAGATGTGGGACAAAGGCAGCTCCAGCGAGGCGAGGAAAGGCGTAAAATGGATTAAGGAAAATGCGGAATTCGACTGGGGACAGGAAAGCTCCAATCTATATTATCACTATTACCATGCCCAGGCGATGATCAACCACGGCAGTTCGGAATGGGATGATTACAACAAACTCTTCCGCGACAAGCTGGTCAAAGCACAAAGCCCAGACGGTTCATGGAATCAAGGCGGTATCAAACATGGTCCGGTCAACGTCCACATGTCCACCTGCCTTGCCGCGCTGATGCTTGAGGTTTACTACCGCTTCCTCCCGGGAACCGGCGGGAAGTGAGGCACGGATTGCGAATCCCCGCAATCGCGGAGACCGGGGACAGCGCCGCCGCACCTGACCAAGGCACTCCCCTCTCCCTTGGGCATCGCCCGATATCCTGCGTGGGCGAAGCGAACGCCGCAAAACCTTATGGCTTGCGAATGTCGCGCCGCCATGGCGTGGATCAGCTGAGTTTTTCCGCAAGCCCGCCCCGCCAGAGCATGTCCACGATTTCCTCCTGGGCGGCCTCCATAGCCTTGGAATCCTCCTCCTCACTATCCTCATGGCCAGCGAGATGGAGTAGTCCATGAACAAGATAGCGTAAAATTTCTCGCCCCAGCGGCTCTCCATATTCCTCAGCTTGCCGCACCGCTACTTCCACACCGATCACGATTTCGCCGTGATGAAAGGTGATCACATCAGTAGCTCCAGAGATCTCCATGAAATCCATGTGCACCCTTGCGCTCGTTTCATCATCCACTAGCGCCACTTCCAGAGTGGCTAGGTGAGAGAGGGAGTTTTCCTCAGTAACGGCGAAGCCAGCGGCCATACGCGCAGCGCTCTCACCGATATCCTCCAGCGCGGTGAGCCAAGATACGGGAATATCGACGGCGTCCTGATGGTTTCCTATGATGATTTCCAGAGAGGACATGGGGTGGGTCTCAGTTACGTCTTTCTTCCGATGTAGCGAAACGGCCGTTTGTCTGCGGATCGCTATCCGACTTTGAACCTCGGCGTGTCGCGTTACTCTTGTCTTCGGACTTAGGGAAATCGATGCGGCTGTGCATCATACTGTGAAGCGTTTTTGAGAAACTCTCCTTGATCAATGCCAGTTCACCCAGTGTGAGCGGACAAACGTCCAGCTGACCGTCGTTGATTTTGGCGCGGATCAATTCATCTACAAGTGCGCGGATCTTCGCCGGCGTCGGCTTGCGCAGTGTCCGGGACGCACTCTCGATCGTATCCGCAAGGCAAATGATTCCGCTCTCACGCGTGCTGGGGCGGGAACCCTGATAGCGGAAATTCTTTTCCTCCACCTTGGGCAAGTCTTCCATATTCTCGAGACGGCGCTCCACTTTCTCCATGTCCTCCTTTTTCCGCTCCTGCGCCTTGCGGTAAAAAAAATACACGAGCGAATCCCCGTGGTGTTCCTGGATCACCTGAATGATACGCGGGTTGAGCTTGTGTTTCACTGCTAGGTCGACCCCATCTTTCACGTGCGCGATGATGATCAACGCACTCATCGTCGGGGTCAGGGTGTGATGCGGACTTTCCCTTTCGTCATGCTGATTCTCGATAAAGTATCCGGGTTTTTTCAGTTTTCCCACGTCATGGAAATAGGAGCAGACACGGCACATTGGGGCGTTCGCGCCGATCGATTCCGCGGCGGCTTCAGACAGTGCGGCCACCACCAGGCTGTGATGGAAAGTGCCGGGAGCCTCAAGTTGCATCTGCTTGAGCAGCTTATGGTTCAGGTCACTGAGTTCCAGCCAGCTGATGTCGGTGGTGAGATTGAAGCTGCCTTCAAACATCGGCAGCAAACCGCTGATGATCATTGCGGTAGCCAGCGCGGTGGCAAAAGCGATACCGCTGCCCGTGGCGAGGATCTGTATCCGGCTCATAGAATCATCGCCAAAGACCGCCATGGCATCGAGTTTTCCAAGTATCAGAGCCAATCCCACCATCACGAATCCCACATAAATTCCTGCTCTCAAAAGCTGGATACGCCGCCGCACCCTGTCAGTGCAAAGCACGGCCGTCATCCCCGCTACGAGGCTGACAATGAGGTAATTCATCACATCTCCGGAGGGAACCAGCAATGCCCCGATCAGGCTGACGTAAACCGCTGAGAAACCACCCACCGTCCTACCGAGCAAGATACCGTGCAGCATGGGGGCGAGTGCGCATGGAACAAAAAGGTAGCGGTAGATTTCCTCGATATTATCTGCGTCGGCGAGTGACATCACCAGACGGACGATGAGCAAGTGACCGATGAGACCGCCAAGGACAAGAATCACCCGGCTGTTCTTCCGGCAAATTTCCTGATGCCCCACGTGGAACATCGCCAAGGCTGTCAGCGCGAGCGCGAAGCCGTAGAACATACCCTTGAAAGGCTCTGCCCCGAAAGTGGCACCCGGAGATGCTTTCAGGACGAGCACCGCCGATATGACCGCGAACGCGCCATAAAGTGAAAGCCTGACCATGCGGCTTCCTTCAAGTGCCTGGAGGGTCACGTTATGCTGATGAACCCGGCGTTTCCTCCCCAACGAGAAGCCTTTTTGGGTTAACCGCCAACGTCTTATGGTATCGAGAAATCCCAAAATAAAATGGCTGGATGTTATCCCCTCGCCGGTCTGAAACCTGCTTTGGGAGGGAAATAATTATCCCTTTTGCTGGGCTTTGGCAATCAGGATTTACTAGTGCCCGAAACCTCCGCTCTTGGGCGAGAGTGGTGAGCTGCCCATGCTTATCCAAGCGATCTCAAGAAACCCTGCGTTTGTCTTGCATCCGGCACAATTTCCAAGAGCACGGTCTTTCCATCGCTGCCAGCGCCGTCGAATTCATCTGTGTGCGTTGCCCGGAGATGATTCATGCCCCATGCCTTCGCGAGCGCCGCAAAATCGACCGGGCTTTCCGCCGCCATCCAGTCCTTCGCTTTCCTAGACATATTGGCGAGCCTCGGGACGCGGTCGAAGATACGCCCCCCGCCATTGTTGAT
>CAMCXJ010000192.1 GCA_945883455.1 Prosthecobacter debontii | reverse complement strand
TTTCCAAAGGATAACTATCTTGAGATCGACGATGGACGACGTCCTGCAACAACTGATACGTGAAACCTTCCGTGGCATGGCGACGGATGTTTTCCTACTCGAGGACGAGCAACCTCGCATCCGGCGCGAAGGGAAAGTGGTGCCACTGCATCCCGGCCCGGTGCCTCGTTTCGCGATGGAAGGGCTATGGAAATCTTGCGGGGTGGATCATGAAGTCACCAAGGAGGCGGATGTTTCCTGGCAACTACCGGAAGGAAAACGGCTGCGCATCAATCTCTACCACACGCTCGGGCGACTCGCGGCAGTACTACGGCCTATCCGCGAGGATATCCCGAGTCTGCATAAACTTGCAATGCCTGCGGAACTCTTGCAGTCGTGGATGATGCGCGGCAACGGCCTTATCCTTGTCACCGGTCCGACGGGTTCAGGGAAATCGACTACCGTTGCCGCCTGCCTGAACTGGCTCAACGAGAACCAATCGAAGCATATCGTGACACTGGAGGATCCCATCGAGTTCCTTTTCCAGAACGAAAACTCGCTCTTCTCCCAGCGCGAGATCCGGCTGGATACGGATAGCTTTGCCACCGCCCTGCGCTCGGCGATGCGGCAGAGCCCGGACGTGATTTTTCTAGGCGAAATCCGCGATGCGGAGACCGCGCTCACCGCGTTGCAGGCGGCGGAGACCGGGCACCTCGTAGTCTCCACCATGCATAGCGGTGGCGTGGCTGAAACAATCGACCGCTTCATTCATCTGGTCGGAGATAGCGGCGAGGGCGCGGTGCAGATGCTTGCCGCACAGCTTGTGGGTGTCATTTCCCAGCGCCTGCTTCCGAAATATGGCGGCGGGCTTTTCCCCGCGCTTGAATACTTTCAGAACGAGGCAGGCACGCGCCGCTGGATCCTAGAAAGGCGCATGGCGGATCTCCAAGATCACATCAACCGCTCAGATGGCACTACCAACTGTTCTGCGCTCGATTATCTCGTCGCTTCGGTGAAACAGAATTACGTAGAGCTGGAAATCGCCCGCGCCGCGTGTGCCAAGCCGCAGGATCTCGACCGCGCAATGCGTGGCATTAGCTAACGGAAACGAAATAACATGCCGCGCGAAATTACCGATTATCTGAGAGACACCGTCGCAAGGGGAGGCTCCGACCTGCACCTCTGTGCGTGGGCTCCTGCGTGTGCCCGGGTAAACGGCGCGCTCATTTCCCTCGATGAGGAGACGCTCGATTCCACTACCGTCCGCAACCTGATCATCGACACGCTCAGCGAGGCGCAGCGCGCGCGGCTAGATGAGGATCTGGAGCTGGATTACGCGCTGCAAGTCGAGGGCGTAGGTCGCTTTCGGGGGAACGTCCATATCGCTCGAGGCAACGCGGAGGCTGCGTTCCGTTTCATCAGCGAGGCGATCCCAGAGCTGGAGTCGCTCGGGCATCCTCCTGTGATCCATGATTTCTGCGGGCTGCGTGCCGGGCTGGTGCTTGTCACGGGCATCACTGGATCAGGGAAATCCACCACTCTCGCTTCCATGGTGAAACGGATTTCCGAAACGCGCAGCGGCGTGATCATCACGCTGGAAGATCCCATCGAATACATTTTGCGCCACAGCTCATGCCTCATCAAGCAGCGCGAGGTCGGTGGTGATACCCGTAGTTTCCCCAAGGCCTTGCGCCAATCGCTGAGACAGGATCCCGATGTGATTGTCGTCTCCGAGCTTCGCGACCTTGAGACGATCCGCATCGCAATCACGGCGGCAGAAACGGGGCATCTTGTGCTTGCCACGCTGCACACCTCGGACGCGCCGCAGAGCATCGATCGTCTCGTGGATATTTTCCCTGCTGAGCAGCAACCACAGATTATTACCCAGCTCGCCGGTGTGCTGGAGGGTATCATCTCCCAGCGCCTTTTGCCCCGCGCCGATGGCGACGGTCGCGTGCTGGCCGCTGAGGTGCTGCGCCCCAGCTACGCGATCCGTAACTGCATCCGCGAGCGCAAGATGGAGCAAGTCGTAGGTCTCATGGAAATCGGCTTCAAGGAGGGGAACTGCACCATCGACCGGAGCCTCACCGCGCTCAATGATGCTGGCCTCATCACACGCGAGGAAGCCCTTTTCAACGCCCGCGAGCGCGCCCTTTTCACCGAACAGCCCAAGGCTGCACCGAAACCGAAATCAATCTGGAACTCATAATTTATGGACCCGCAGAACCTCCGCTACATCCTCACCCGCGCCGCAACAGCCATCCTGCTGATCGTGGCCATTCTGTACGGGATCGGCATGCTGAAAAAGAAGCAGCGCAAGGACGCAATCATTTCCGATCTCAAATCCGTATGCAGCGACAGCTCCTACTTCAGTCAGTTCCATGCTGCGGATGCGCGGAAAGCGCTCGTCCGTGGTGTAGGTCTCATCGCAGAGGCGAAGCAGCTCGGTCTTGATCCTGACGAGGCCATCAATGGCGGCCTCGGCATCGAGAAGAAATACTTCACGGTGGACAAGGACGACGGGGGGACGCCGATCCGCGAGAGCATCATCCGCAGCTGTTTGAGGGCGAACTACGAGAACTTCCTCAAGCTCGGCTACACTCCTGATTTTCACACGCTGCAGGGAATGAAGGACGGCGAGCTCCCGCCCGTCCGCACTGGTCCCTCGGCGGGTAGTCGTGCCGAGATCGGCACTATCATCGACGTTGCACTCTCCCCCGGTCTCGACCGTGTCATTGCAAATCTTGAAATCCGACCGCCTAGGAAACCGGATACGCCCATGACCGATGTCGAAATCGCAAGGGCGAAGCAGCTCGCCAAGAATCTCTCGGATGCCGGTGTAATCGAAATCGCAGCCGCAGAGCGGATCATCGAGAGCCTCACACCAAAGCCGCCTGAGATATCGCCCGAAAAGTGAAAAACCTATTCCTCCATAAACCGATCCAACGCCTGGTGTAGTTCGGAGGAGCGTTTTACGTGGTATATTTCGGAGGGCTGGAGGGAGAGGCGTTTTCCGGCGGAGTTCTGGAAGTGGAGGATGACCGGGGTGGTGCCGGGGTGGCCGGTGATGTGGTAGTGGATTTCCTCGAGGTCTTTGGCGGTGTGGCGGTGAGTCCAGAGTAGCAGTTCCAAGGGGCCTTTGCCGTTAGAGGCTTTCTTGGGTTTCAGTTCGGCGATGTCGGAGCCGGTGAGGCGGCGGCCGCCGGTGCGGTCGTCGATCTGGATGGCGACCTTAAGGCGGATGATGTGGCCGGGCTGGAGGATGCCGGTATCGCGGGCGGGGAGGTAGCTTTCCGACCAGAGCATGATCTCGCAGGAGCCAGTAAAGTCCTCGATGGTGAGGATGCCGAAGGCTTTCCCGGCCTTGGTCATGCGGGACTCGATGCTGCGGATCATGCCGGCGATGGGGTAGCGGGCGCGGGAGTCCTCCAGCTCGATCTCGTCGATGAGGCCGATGCGGTTGTATTTGTCTGAGTCGAGGACGCCACGGAATTTGTCGAGCGGATGGCCGGTGACGTAGAAGCCGAGGAGTTCCTTCTCGTGGGCGAGGCGGTCGTCCTTGCTCCATTCCTCGACGAAGCTGGCAGATTCCGAGGCACGGGCGGCCGGGGGCGGGG
>CAMCXJ010000191.1 GCA_945883455.1 Prosthecobacter debontii | reverse complement strand
AGGAAGCGGGCGGCTTCAAGGGCGTGTGCTTCGGCGGCGTGGAGGGCGGTGATGCGGACATCGGTAGGAAGGGAAGTGTCCTTGGCGATCCCGACGGCACGTGCGATGACATCAGGGTCGGCGGTGGCCTGGTCGCGGTTCCAACCCACGAGAAGCCGAATGGCGGTACCCGCCACTTCTGGATCGGCTTGGCCGGACTGCCCTTCGAGCAGGGTGCGGATTCGATCGGCAATCTCCCCTTTCAGATTTCCCTGGCCGCGCTGAACCCCGATGTGCTGGAGGGCGTAAAGCCGCATAGTGCGGTGGGGATGATACGCGGCAAGATTATATAGGATTTCGCTGAGCGGTGCGGGATTTAGGCTGGCATGCAGGTTGTTGAACGCCGAGTTGAAAAGCCAGAGCTTGTATTCGATGTCCCACGCGGGGTGGCCGCCTGAACGGAGCAATTCCAGAAGGAACTTTTCCCGGGCGGGATCAAGCGGCTGGCCAGTGCGGCTGTGTTCATCGAGCCAGACAAGGGCTTGGCTACGGGTGGCCTCGTCGCCTCCGGTGTCCGCGATATAGCGAAGGGTCTGGTAGCTCGCTGCGGGGTCTTCAAGGTCGAGGCCGGGATAGACTTTAGCCAAAGACGTGCTTGAAACCGGAGGAGTCGCAGTTGGAGTCTTACTTTTCAGGATCAACACCGCCGCACCCGCGAACAGCGCAATGCCCGCGAGAAGCAGGCCGGCACTTTTCGATGATGAGGGAATTCGGAGAGTCATAAACCTGGGTTGGAAATCGGAGTGGCCTCGACGTTGAGAAAGATGGCATTCACGCGGTCGCGCGGATCCGGGCTGTCGGTGCGGATCTGGAGGCAGTGTTGCCCTGTGGCGGCGGCCGTGGGGACAATGGTCAGGCGGTATGAGGTTCCCGCTGTGATGGTTTCACGGGTGATGGTGAACTGGTTTTCCGGAACACCCGGAAGAGACGTAATGGTAAAAGCCGCGCCCGTGCCGCTGGTGATGTCGACGGTTTTGGCTTCCAAGCTTTCACCGGCTTTCCATACCAGCTCCCGCTGTGACAGCTCGACATGGGAAAGAATGGTGGCCTCGACGACCAGCTCGACGGGCTTATCATAGCCGACAAAACGAACGTGAAGCGATTTCCGCAAAAGGCCGCGATGGCCACCGGCAGTGAAATTGGCTTGGATCTTGCCGGTCGCGCCCGGGGCCACAGCTTCCGGGGCGTCCTGATTTTTTGCGACCTGCCCGCTGAGGCACCCGCAGGATTCCTCGAAGCGCTCGACCATAAGCGGAATGTCCCAGCGGTTTGTATATTCCCACGAACCCGGCACCGTCTGCTCCCCGGCTGGGACTCTGATACGGACGACTGTCGAAGCGAAGGCGGACGCAACGTTTGGATCCGGCCCCTCCCCCGCTGTGCCGCATACTCCGGCGATGCAAAAGCATATCGAAGCTAACATAGCGCGAAGTGGGCATGACGGCGTGAGCGTGGTAACAAAACGATCACGAAGATGGCTGTTACCGCAATACACAAGCACTTCGTAACAGGCGAACTAAAACCTGGGCAAGAAAGAAAGGGACGTCCGATGTGATTTTTTTGTCACACCAGCTAACAACTCCATGAAGCGGCTCGCTGCTGAAACCATTGTATTTTGCTAAGGTCTTTTCGGATTCGTCATCCGGGACATAAACCTACCCCATCATGCCAGGACAACCCGGACTTCCCAACCTCACCGCCATGCGCGGACGCCGCAAGGGCGGTGCTCCCAAACCGCAAACCGCCGCGCCCATCGGCATGGCCGCGCACGCCGCCGCGTTTCTCGAAACCCTCGCCGCCCGCCATTACTCCACCGCCTCCATCGACGCCCACCGCTGGGCGCTCCGGCACTTCACCGGATGGGCGGCTTCGCGCGGAGCGCCCGACCCTTCGTCCTATAAGCGGGCCGATCTTGAGGATTATCAGCTCTTCCTGCACCGTTACCGCAGCCCTCGCGGTGGACACCCGCTCGCCATCAACACCCAGCTCGCCCGTATCGGTTGCCTGCGCCGCTTCTTCGCATGGCTATGCCGCGCAGGAGTCATAACGGCCAATCCCGCCGCAGACCTCGACCTTCCCCGGAAACAGGCACGCCTCCTGCCGAAGTCCCTCAGCGCCGAGGAAATCCGTCTCCTTCTCGCGGTTCCCGATGCCTCAGATCCCTTCGGCCTGCGAGACCGTGCGATCCTGGAGCTGTTCTACGCCACCGGTATTCGTCGGACCGAACTCGCCAACCTCGACCTCGGCGATTTCGATCCATGCGACCAGACCCTCCACATCCGCCGTGGCAAGGGAGGAAAAAGCCGGATGCTTCCCGTCGGCCAACGCGCCGCCACCTGGCTCGGCTGCTATCTGGGGGATTCCCGTCCGCGTTTCGACCACCTCCCGGGCGAGACCGCGATGTTCCTCAGCGGCTACGGCACCCGGATCACCCCGGTCTATCTGGGCAATTGGATCAAGAAGCTCATGAGGCGCTGTGGCATCGACAAACCCGGTGCTTGCCACCTTTTCCGCCACTCCTGCGCCACCGACATGCACCGGGGCGGTGCCGACATCCGCTATGTCCAGGAAATGCTTGGTCACGCACGCCTGGAAACGACCCAGATCTACACACATGTCCATATCGACGCCCTTCGCGCTGTCCACGCCCGCACCCATCCGCATGGCACAGCCGACACCGGGGGATCCTCCGAAATCGGCGTCGAAATCTCCGCCACATCGGACAACGTAGGCGATTTCGCTTCCAATTCATACGCTGAATCGCTATATGCCTCGACCAGCATGAGTGCGCTATCCCATCCTTCCCCGCCAACCGCTGCTGTGACGGTTGCGCATGGGCAAAGCGGCTCCCCCAAGCCGCCCGGCGAAGAACCTCCGCCTGAAAATGCCCTGCCAAGGACACCGAATTCGCCGAAGGATCCGGCAGGCGGAAATTCACATAATCCCTTGATGTCCAGTGATTTGGATGAGAGGGAAAGCTTGTCCAATTCAGCTTCCTTGGTCTACTACGGGTACAGATACTATGACCCAGTCACAGGGCGCTGGCCATCACGCGATCCGATCGGGGAACGGGGAGGAATCAACCTGTATGGGTTCGTTTACAATGACCCGAATGATTGGTTCGATGACCTAGGAAACGAATCTAGACAACAAAGTGATCAAAAAGCAAATGACGCGAGAAGAGCCAATAAGGACGGGAGGAATTCTAATAAAACGGCTGATATCGCATCACGGGCGAATCGTGGTGCAGCTACATATGACGAAGCTGCTTCAGCACCGGGGAATGCTGCTTCAGCACTGGCAAGTATAGTCGATAATATCAGGGAGTTTGAGGGGACTCTAGACAAAGCCACAGCCTTGGCAACAATCACCAAAGTAGCAGGCGCATTGCCTGAGATATGCTCAAAGCAGAGAAGCGAGCATCCTTCTCCTGCTAAAGTTGGCTGTGGATGTTGTATTAAAAAACTCTATCTCCGCTTGGAGCGCGATGGATATGTTTCACCAGGCCCATTGTGGGGATTGTTTGGAGGTGGATCTACAATACCCCCATCAGGCGCACCTATTGGGGTCACTGGAGCTGATGCGGTATATTCATCGAAGCCATGTGATCAAGCGTA
>CAMCXJ010000190.1 GCA_945883455.1 Prosthecobacter debontii | reverse complement strand
TCACCCGGGCGATGCAGCTTGTCGCGGCCGCGAAGATGAAAAAAGCGCAGGATCAGGCGATGGCGGGTCGGGATTATTCCTCCCAACTCAACGCCGTCCTCAGCGACATCAGCGCAGGCGAATCCGAGGATGCCTCCCATCCTCTGCTCGAAGTCCGCGAAGGAAACCGCGAGCTCGTGCTGGTCATCTCCACCGATAAGGGCCTTTGCGGCCCGCTCAATACGAACCTCGCCAAGAAACTCCGCTCCTCCACTTCCGAAACGGCGGATTATGTGACCGTCGGTCGCAAGCTCCGCATCATGCTGGAGAAGCTCCAGAAAAACATTCTCGCGGATTTCACCGTGAAAGACCCTGTGCCCTTCGCCGAGGCGCGCGCCATCGCCTCTTTCCTGACCAAGCAATTCACGGAAGGCAACTACGACAAGGTTTCTATCATCCACATGCGTTTCATCAACACCCTGACGCAGGTGCCAGAATTAATCACCCTCCTCCCCGTGCAGCCGCCCGCTGCCACGGAAGACGCCGGTGCGATCCCGGGCAGCAGCGCGGATCACCTCTTCGAGCCATCACCCGCCGAGGTGCTGGCCTCCATCCTGCCGCTTTACATCAATTTCCAGGTCTATCAGGCGCTCCTCGAAGCCCGCGCCACCGAGCACTCCGCACGGATGGTCGCCATGAAAGCCGCGACCGATAACGCCAAGAAATTCATCAAGGAACTCACCCTCGAATACAACAAGGTCCGCCAAGGTGCGATCACCGCAGAGCTCCTAGAAATCACCACCGCCATGAAGGCGATGGAGTAAATAGTGCCGAGTGAGCGGTGATCAGTGATCAGTGCTCGCAAGATAAAAACTTCCCGATTAACCGACCCACTCCGAAATACCACCCACTGATCACCGATCACTGACCACTAGCCACTTCTTATGAGCAACCAAGGAACCATCGTCCAAATCATCGGCGCCGTCATCGACGCCGATTTCTCGAAAGCCAGCAAACTGCCGGAAATCTTCAACGCACTTGAGATTCACTACGTGCTCAACGAGGTGCAGACCAAACTGGTGCTCGAGGTTCAGCAGCACCTCGGCGACGGCTGGGTGCGTGCGGTGGCCATGTCCACCACGGACGGCCTCAAACGCGGCATGACCTTGGTCGATACCGGCAAGGCCATCGCCGTGCCCGTCGGCAAACAGGTCCTTGGGCGCATCTTCAACGTCACCGGCGATCTTGTAGATGAAAACGTGCCCCTTGCGGATCCCAATTACCGCTCGCCAATCCATCGCCCCGCGCCTTCCCTCACCGACCAATCTGCGAGTGAGGAAATTCTCCCAACCGGCATCAAGGTCATCGACCTCATCTGCCCTCTCGTCAAAGGCGGTAAGGGCGGCCTCTTCGGTGGTGCGGGTGTTGGCAAGACCGTGGTTATCATGGAACTCATCAACAACATCGCTCTTGCACACGGCGGTTTCTCCGTCTTCGCCGGTGTGGGTGAGCGGACTCGTGAAGGAAACGACCTCTACTGGGAAATGATCGAGTCCGGCGTGATCGCCACCGAAAAGGACGAGAAGGGTCATCCGAAGCTCGATGACAAAGGCAATCCCGTGCTCATAGAAGGCTCGAAAGTTGCCCTTTGCTACGGCCAGATGAACGAGCCTCCGGGCGCGCGTCTCCGTGTCGCTCTCTCCGCTCTCACCATGGCGGAATACTTCCGCGATGAAGAAGGGCAGGACGTGCTGCTCTTCGTGGATAATATCTTCCGTTTCTCCCAAGCGGGCTCCGAGGTTTCCGCGCTTCTCGGCCGGACACCATCCGCCGTGGGTTACCAGCCAACTCTGTCCGAGGAAATGGCCTCGCTCCAAGAGCGCATCACCTCCACCAACAAAGGCTCCATCACCTCCATCCAGGCCGTTTACGTCCCTGCGGATGACCTTACTGACCCCGCTCCAGCGAACACCTTCGCTCACCTTGATGCCACGGTGGTTCTTGAGCGTTCGCTCGCAGAACAAGCGCTTTTCCCGGCGGTTGATCCGCTCGCCTCCACCTCCAAGGCGCTCACCCCGGAGGTTGTCGGTGAGGAGCATTACCGCGTCGCCCGTGGCGTCCAGCTTGTGCTGCAGCGCTACAAGGATCTTCAGGACATCATCGCCATTCTCGGTATGGACGAGCTTTCCGATGAGGATAAACTCAGCGTCTTCCGCGCTCGGAAATTACAGCGCTTCCTGACCCAACCGTTCTTCGTCGCAGAGATTTTCACCAGCGTTCCCGGCGCACTTGTTTCCATCGAGGACACCGTCAAAGGCTTCGCCGAAATCCTCGATGGCAAATGGGATGATGTCTCCGAAGGCAACTTCTACATGAAGGCCGGCATCGAAACCGTCTCGAGGGACTGATGTCCCGTTAGTCGTTAGAGGTTATTTGTTAGAAGTGCAGATTCTTCCAAATAACTTCTAACCCATAACTTTTAACTCTCAACCTACATGCTTCACCTCGAAATCGTCACGCCTGAGAAAAAGATTTTCTCGGACACAGTTGAGAACGTCTATCTGCCCGGAGCGGACGGGGAAATGGGTATCCTCCCGAGCCATGCCGGCTTGGTGACCGCCCTTCAGCCCGGCGAGCTGCGCTACCTGCGCGATGGTCAGGTCGTCACTCTCGCTATTGGATCCGGGTTCGCAGAAATCGCACATGACAAGGCTGTGGTTCTCACGGACATGGCACTGGGCGAGTCGGAGATCGATGAGCAAGCCGCCGAAGAGGCCATGCAGCGCGCTGAGGAAAAACTGCAGACGACCGGGCACGACATGGGCGCGGAAGAGGTCGCTTACTTGCAAGGCATCATCGCTCGGCAAACTGCCGCTTTGCGCTTCAAACGCAAGCACCAGCATTGAGTGAAATTTTCAAGCTCAAGACCGCCTGCCGAAAGTTTGTAGTTTTACGGAGAGGTGGGGCTGAAATCCCCAACTCCGATTCAATGCGAAAGGACTTTTGCAGATGGCATATCCTCAAAGCCCCTTGTCCGTGACCGCGCCTTCGCTTGCACTAGTCACGAGCTTTGCGTATTTTGCGAGGACGCCGAATTTGTAGCGCGGTTCCGGGCGTATCCATTCCGCTTTGCGAGCGGCAATTTCCACTTCGGAGAGGTTCACGGAGATGCGATTCTCGAGGGCGTTGATCTCGATCTCATCGCCGTCCTGGAGGATGGCGATCGTGCCGCCTTCGAAGGCTTCCGGGGTGATGTGGCCGACGACGAAGCCATGGCTGCCGCCGGAGAAGCGGCCGTCGGTGATGAGGGCTACGTCCTTGCCGAGGCCCATGCCCATGACGGCAGAGGTGGGGCCGAGCATCTCGCGCATTCCGGGGCCGCCCTTGGGGCCTTCGTAACGGATCACGATCACGTTTCCTTTCTCGATCTTCTTGTCGAGAATGGCGGTCATGGCTTCCGGTTCGGAGTTGAACACGCGGGCTTTGCCTTTGAAGACTTCACCTTCCTTACCGGAAATTTTCGCGACCGCGCCGCCTTCCGCGAGGTTTCCATAAAGGACGCGCAGGTGGCTGTCCTTTTTGAGCGGGTTGTTGACCGGGCGGATGATCTGTTGGTCGGCGGGGTATTTGATCGGGGATTTCTCCAGGTTCTCCCGCATGGTGCGGCCGGTGACGGTCATGCAAT
>CAMCXJ010000189.1 GCA_945883455.1 Prosthecobacter debontii | reverse complement strand
AGCTCGGCTTTTCCTGTTTTTCGGATGTCGGCTCAGACTTGGCTGAGATTCCAGATGGGCATCTCAAGAGCCATCAAGAGGTGATTGAAACGCGGGTTTTTCATGACGATTTCCTTGCTCATGGTTGCGGTGAATGGGGGCTTGGGTTGTGAAAGGGGTTGCAAACCAAATGTGTTCGGCATCCTCTGTGCTTACCGTGTTCTTTCCGCGTCTTCTCCTTTGGCTCCTCCGAGGATGTTTACTGCACTTACCCGCTGTGGGGGTGATGCTCTTGCTTTCCCGGTGGACGTACGCGCCTCTGAGCCCGGATTTTCGGCCGGGCTGGCGCGGCGGATCTCAGGCTCCTCTGAAAAATTCCCCTCTTGCGATGCGTCTCTCCTCCGCGCGGGCTTGGGCGCTGGCCATCTCATCGAGCTGTTGCGCGACATCTCCGGAACTCGCCATTCCCATCGCATGCCAACGCATCAGTTCCCAGATGCGTTTCGACGGCCTCTTGCCCATCTGCAGCTGGAGCAGCAGCGAGGCGATAAGGGCGAGATAGATCTGAAGGGTCGCCCCGTTGCGGCTCTCCGCCATCCAGTGGCCGCAACCCATCACGCATTTCACCCAGCGGAAATAGTATTCGATGCCCCAGCGCTGCTTGTAGAGTAGCGCGAGATCCGCAGCGGAGAGGGTTTCGGCCTTCAGGTTGCTGACGATGAAAAGGATTTCCCCGGTGACGCCTTTCACCTGGATGAGGCGCAGCGGCTCGCTCTGTTTGCGCTTGCCGCCGAGGCGCACCAGATCCTGGCGCAGGACTCCGGCCTCCGCGTCACCGGGAGCCAGCGGAATGGTTCCGAGGAACTCCACCACCGCGCTGTCCCTCACGCGGATGCAGAAGCTGCAACCCTTCGCCCGGAGGTCATCGAAAAGGCCGTAGTCGATCCCGAAGTAGCGGTCGGCCACGTAGGCTCCGCCTTTCCAAAGGCGTTTGCGAAGCTCGGCGCGCTCACACACGCGCGCCTCGCAGACCGAGGCTTTGGCCGGGGTGTCGGCACCGACGTGAAAGGAGAGGTGGAGTTTGACGCCATTGGCATCGCCGTTGCGTCCCGCCCCGAAAAGGGCCCAAGCCATGCGGGGAAGGGCGGGCCAGACCGAGCCGTCGTGCGACATCCACTCGCGCACGGCCTTGGATTTCCCCTCCATGGAGGCTCCGTGGCGGGCGCGGACTTCCTCCGAAAGGCTTTCGAAAACCGCTTCGAGGATGGCGGGATCGACGAGGTGCTGGGTTTCCGAAAAGCTGCCGAGGCTCACGGGATTGGAGCAGATCTCGCGGCGGACCTTGGGCAACCGGGAGGCGGCGGAGAGGCCCCGGAGGGTGTTGGCCACGGGATTGAGCAGGCCGAAGAGCATGAGGCCGAGATAGTCGCCCATGTCTAGGAGGCGTCGCTTGTCCACGAAGCTGGGATGGGCGGTTCGTCCCATGTTGGCGGCGGCGAGATGCTCGCGGAACTCCCGGTGCAGACGGAAAAATCCCAGTTCCTTCTGGGTGATCTCTCCGGGTTTGACTCGCGGCTCCTTCAACGCGGGTGATTCTCCACATCTGCGGAAAAAGTACAAGTGGCATTTCCGTCACATACAGGGCTGTTAGAGCCAGCAGTTACGATGCCGAACACATTTGGTTGCAAACCCCTTCTCCTTATTGGCAGGCTTCGCATTCGCCGCCGTTTAGCATCGCATCGAGGGAGCACGCGTCTTTCTGTTCGGCGGTGAATTCCTTTTTGATGGCTGCTGCGGCGGCGGTGGTGGCGGTTTGGGTGGCCATGTGGCCGCGCTGTTCCTTTTTGACGTCGATGGTGGATTTCTCGATGTTGTTGGCCTGGAGGGTGCGGAGGTAGTAGGTGGTCTTGAGGCCCTTGTCCCAGGCGCGGCGGTACATGTGGGAGAGGGTTTTCATGTCCGGGGAGGCGAGGAAGAGGTTCACCGACTGGGCTTGGTCGATCCACTTCTGGCGGCGGGCGGCGGCGTCGATGATGTAGGTGTAGTCCACGCCGAAGACGGTCTTGTGCTTGTCCTTGATGGCCTGCGGGATGTCATCGATGGCGTCGAGCTCGCCGTCGAAGTACTTGAGCTGATCGACCATTTCGGGGGACCAGAGGCTGGCTTTCTTGAGATCCTTGACGAGCTCGGTGTTGAGGATGGTGAAATCGCCGGAGAGGTTGGATTTCACGTAAAGGTTCTTGTAGTTCGGCTCGATGCAGGGGGTGGTGCCCATGATGTTGGAGATCGTGGCGGTGGGGGCGATGGCGAGGACGTTGGAGTTCCTCATGCCGTGTTTGGCGATTTTCTCGCGGACGACGGACCAGTCCATTTTCCCGCCACGCGGGACATTGATCTTACGGCCGCGCTCTTCCTGGAGGAGATCGACGGTGTCTTGCGGGAGGAGGCCGCGATCCCACTTGGAGCCTTTGTAGCTGGAGTAGGTGCCGACCTCGGCGGCGAGGTCGGAGGAGGCGCTGTAGGCGTAGTAGGCGATGGCCTCCATCATCTCGTCGTTGAACTCGACGGCGGCGTCGGAGGCGAAGGAGAGGTTGCGCTTGTAGAGGGCGTTCTGGAGACCCATGACGCCGAGGCCGATGGGGCGGTGGCGGGAGTTGGCGGTTTTCGCGGCCTCGGTGGGGTAGAAGTTGATGTCGATGACATTGTCGAGGGCGCGGATGGCGACGGTGATCGTCTCCTTGAGCATCTCATGGTCGAGGGCTCCGTCGGGATTGATGTGGGAGTCGAGGACGACGGAGCCGAGGTTGCAGACGGCGGTTTCCTCGTGGGAGGTGTTGAGCGTGATTTCGGTGCAGAGGTTGCTGGAGTGGATGACGCCGCAATGATCCTGCGGGGAGCGGACGTTGCAGGGATCTTTAAAGGTGATCCACGGGTGGCCGGTCTCGAAGAGCATTTTCAGCATGGATTTCCAAAGCTCGAGCGCGGGGATCTGGCGGGACCAGATCTTGCCCTCGGCGGCCTGGGCTTCGTATCCCTCGTAGCGCAGCTCGAAGGCTTTGCCGTAGAGGTCGTGGAGGTCGGGGGTTTCGTTGGCGCGGAAGAGGGTCCAGTTCTGGCGATCCTCCATGCGTTTCATGAAGAGGTCGGGCACCCAGTTGGCGGTGTTCATATCGTGGCAACGGCGGCGGTCGTCGCCGGTGTTTTTGCGGAGCTCGAGGAAGTCCTCAATGTCGTTGTGCCATGTTTCCAGATAGGCGCAGCCGGAGCCCTTGCGTTTCCCGCCCTGGTTGACGGCGAGGAGCTGGTCGTTGTGGAGTTTCAGGAACGGGATGATGCCCTGGGACTCGCCGTTGGTGCCCTGGATGTAGCCGCCGGTGCCGCGGACGGCAGTCCATGAGCCGCCGAGGCCACCGGCCCATTTGGAAAGGAAGGCGTTCTCGGCGATGCCGCGATACATGATGGACTCGATGGAGTCGTCCACCTTGTAGAGGTAGCAGGAGGAGAGCTGGGAGTGGAGCGTGCCGGAGTTAAACAGGGTGGGCGTGGAGGAGCAGAAGCGGCGGCCTTTATAGAGGTTGTAGAGGCGGATGGTCCATTCCTCGGCCTTGGTTTCCTCTTTCTTGAACAGGCCCATGGCGACGCGCATCCAGAAGAACTGCGGGGTCTCGATGCGGCGCGGCTTGTCGCCGGTT
>CAMCXJ010000188.1 GCA_945883455.1 Prosthecobacter debontii | reverse complement strand
CTGGAGCGAGGCATCGAAGGGCTTGTTGAACTTCGACTTGAAGCCTTGCAGCGGGCCGACGACTCCGTTTTTCAAAAGCGTGCGGAGTTCGTCCTCGGTGAGCAGGCGGCCAGCGATGTGCTTCTTAATCTTGATCGGTATTTCCGGGTCGCGGGACTCGTAGGTGGCATCGGTCTGGCGGAGGATGAGCTTGCCGTGGATGGGATGCTCGACCTCGACCTCAGGGTAGTTCGTATTCTTCGCATCCTCGGCGAGGCCGCGGGCTTTCACGCAGATGTCGTTCGTGTAGCCGACGATCTCTTTCATAAACTCGGAACGGTGCAACGCCCCCTGCTCCATCTGGCGAAGCTTGTATTCCCAATCGCCGGTGAGTTTAGGCGAATAGAGCCCTTCGATGTCCATTTGTTTCACAAGCTGGATAAGCCGTAGTCCGGAGGGAGTCACGATGAGTTCGCGGCCTTCGCGAAGAAGATATTTCTGGCCGATGAGACCCTCGATGGTCGCCGCGCGGGTGGCGGGTGTGCCGAGGCCGCGCTCGGCCATCGCTTCGCGGAGTTCCTCGTCGTTGATGAGTTTCCCGGCACCTTCCATCGCGGAAAGCAGGGTGGATTCCGTGAAGCGGGCGGGTGGTCGGGTCTGCTCGTGGATGAGCTCCACGGGATCGGCCTTGGCGGTTTCGCCTTTGGAAACACCGACGAGTCCGTCCTTTCCGGCGGCGACACCGGGCTTGCGGCCATAAACTTCCAGCCAGCCGGGCACCGTGAGGATACGTCCCTCCGTTTTGAAAATGTCCTTGTTGCCGCCTTCGGAAACGGTGGAGAGACGCGTGGTCTGCTCGAACTCCGCTTGTGGGTAGAACACGGCGATGAAGCGTTTCACGACCATGTCATAGACCTTCTGCTCGGTCTCGGAAAGTTTCGCGATGGTGCCGGTGGGGATGATGGCAAAGTGATCCGATACCTTCGCGGTGTTGAAAATGCGCTTGGACTGGTGGAGGCGCGGGCCCTTGTCGTCTTTTCCGGCGAGCACGGCCTTCGCGTATTTCGCGACGTCGAGGTCGCTATTGCCAATCTGCTTGAGGGTGTCGCGCACATTCTGGACGTAATCCTCGGGGAGGTAGCGGGAATCCGTCCGGGGGTAGGTGAGGACTTTATGTTTTTCATAAAGAGCCTGGGCGATCTGCAGCGTGCCCTTGGCGGAGAAGGGGGCTTCGCGTTGGAGCGTGGTAAGATCGTAAAGCTGCGGGGCGATCTGGGTCTGTGCTTTTTTCTCCTCGGTGATCGTCGCGGTCTTGCCTTTGCAACGCTCGACGATGGCCTGCGCGAGTTCCTGGCTCCAGATGCGGTCGGCGCGGCCGTGCGGCTTGTCGTCCGATTTCTTGTAATCGGGATCCGTCCATTTCCCGAGATAGTCCCCTGCGGATACATGAAAGGTGCCGTGGACTTCGAAATACGACTCGGCCTTGAAAGCCTGGATCTCCTCCTCGCGGGCGGCGAGGATGGCCAAGGTCGGTGTCTGCACGCGGCCGGCGGCGGTGATGTTGAAGCCGCCGTGGCGGGAGTTGAAACAGGTCAGCGCGCGGGTCGCGTTGAGGCCGACGAGCCAATCCGACTCGGAGCGGCACTTCGCGGCATCGGCGAGCGGGCGCATCTGCTCATCGCTGCGGAGATTTTCCCATGCGGAAACGATGGCTCCCGTGGTCATGGATTGCATCCAGAGGCGCTTGACCGGCTTGGCGATGCCCCCGATCTCCATGATGTAGCGGAAAATTAGCTCACCCTCGCGGCCGGCGTCGCAGGCGTTGACGATGAGATCCACGTCCTTGCGCTTCGCCAGCTTCAGCACCTTTTTGAGGCGCGGCTCGGATTGCTCGATGGGGTCGAGCTCGAATTTCTCGGGGACTGCGGGAAGCGCGTTGAAATTCCAAGCCAGTTTCTTGCCGTTTGGCCCCATCGGCATGCGCAGCTCTACTAGGTGGCCGACGGCGGAGGTGATGATCGCCGCGTCGTTTTCGAAATGGATGTCGCGTCCGGCGCCGACCTTGTTGAACTTGCCGAGAGCCGTGGAAAGCGCCTTGGCTAGGTCGTTCATGACGGATGGTTTTTCTGCTATGATGAGTGTTTTAGGCATGGATATTGGCTATTTGAAGTGATTGCTGGCGGGAGGGGACTAGGCAGGGAAATTTCGGGGATGCAAGGAAGAAACGTTTTTGGGGTGGTGCGGGGACTCTCGTTTGGGCTGGAATCAGCTTTTCGTTCCGCTAGTTTACGCCTGCCTTGGAAAATCACAAATCCGCCGCAAATTTCCAATATCCCTTCCTCTCATGCCTGCTGATTACCACACGCACACGCCCCTATGCAAACACGCCTCCGGCACGCCCGAGGGATATGTGGAGGCGGCCGTCGCGGCGGGCTTGGACGAATATGGTATCTCCGACCACGCGCCCTGCCGCCCGGAGCCTTTCGATGACTGGCGGATGCTCGAATGCGAGCTGCCGGAGTATCTCGATTGGATCGCCCGTGCCGAAACGGCTGCCCGAGACCGCGTGATCGTGCGTGCTGGGATGGAGTGCGATTGGCTGAAGGGTTGCGAAGGCTTCATCGGGGAACTCGCCGGGAAATACGATTGGGATTACCTGATCGGCTCCGTCCATTACCTCGGCGATTGGGATTTCGACAACCCAAAGTGGCTCGGGAAATGGGCGCAGACCGATGTCGAGGCGACGTGGTCTGAGTATTGGAAAACCTACGCGGAAATGGCCGAGTCCGGCCTCTTCGACATCCTCGCTCACCCCGATCTGGTGAAAAAATTCTCGCATGTCCCGCCCGGCGATCTCGATCGCTTCTACGATCCGGTCATCGAGGCCATCGCCGCGAACGGCTCGGTGATCGAGCTGAATACCGCCGGTTGGCACAAGCCCTGCACGGAAGCCTACCCCGCGCCGCGTTTCCTGGAGCTCGCCGCCTCCGCAGGCATCGGTCTGGTGATTTCTTCCGACGCCCACGCCCCCAACGAGATCGCCCGCGATTTCCAAAAAGCCCGCGAACTCGCAAGGGCCGCCGGATACCGTGAGACGCAGCGTTTCGAGAAGAGAAAACGCAGCACCGAGATCCTTTGATTTTCACCGCAAGACGCAAAGCACCCTGAAGGGCATAAAGCCGCGGAGGATCGCAAAGCCAGTCCTCTGAGATTTTCTGGAAACCTGTGCTTCAAAACATAAACCGAACACAAGCCCTCCGCGCCACTTTGCGATCTCTGCGCCTTGCGGTGAAAAATCCTATCTCCTTGCATCGCTCATCAGGTAAGGCTAATTATCTTGCACAATGCAATCGGAAGAAGCTCATTCGATTCTGACAAGCAAGGGGCAAACCACCGTGCCTTCTCGTATCCGCGAATCCTTGCATCTCAAGGCCGGGGATCGGATCCAATATGAAATCAAGGGGGATACGGTCGTCATCAGCCCGCATCCGGGAGCGATGGCGGTTTTCGGCTCGCTAAAACCTTCCGCGGACAAGGCCGGCGTTCCCTTCGCCGAAGCAAGACAGACCGCCCGGGGTAAGCGGCTCCAGGATGTAAGCAGGAAGGTTTCCCGATGAAACGATGGTCATCTCTTTCGACCGCGATTTCGACAAGCTCCAAGGCGTAACCCGCAAACAACCCAAGGATGCATTGTGATTCTCCAAAGCATCTTCCTTGAGGTTTAAGGTTTAAAATTTAAAATTTCCTCATGAAAGCCTACCACGACCGTCTAACCGATGTCCTCGCGA
>CAMCXJ010000187.1 GCA_945883455.1 Prosthecobacter debontii | reverse complement strand
AAAAAAATCCCCCTCGAGCGCGTGCTCGCCTGGTTTTGGGATCTACACGACCCGACCCAGCTCAACCGCCAAGGCAACGACATCGGCACCCAATACCGGTCCGCGATTTTCTACGAAAACGACGAGCAAAAAGCTGTCGCAGAAGCCTCGAAAAAAGCAGCGCAGGCGAATTTCGACACACCCATCGTAACTGAGATTACCAAGGTCTCCGTGTTTTATCCCGCGGAAAACTATCACCAGGGATATTACTTCGCGAACAAGTCGAAGAACGGCTATTGCAAATACGTCGTCGAGCCGAAGCTTAAAAAGCTGAAGCTCGATCACTGATTTTGGCTTACTGGCTGCTACGGGCTAGGTGCTACCCCTCCGAAACCCACCCCCATGCCCGACGTCTGCCTTTATTTTCAGGTGCACCAACCGCACCGGCTCGATGAGAAGCTCAACCGCGAGATCATGAATCGCGTGGCGGACAAATGCTACCTGCCTGCCAACGAAATGTTTCGCAAGCGCATCGAGGAAAGCCACGGCCGGTTTCGAATGGCACTCTCGCTGACCGGCACAGTGATCGAGCAGTTCCGGAAATTCCGCCCGGATGTGCTGGAGTCATTTAAAGAACTCGTCGCCACCGGCGGCGTGGAGCTGCTGGCGGAAACGTATCATCACTCGCTCGCTTTCCTGTATTCCGAAGTGGAGTTCCAGCGGCAGTGCGACATGCACCTCGCCCTCATGGAGGAGTGCTTTGCGGTGCGACCCAGCGTCTTCCGCAATTCGGAGTTGATCTATGACAACGCGATCGCGGCCCGGGCAGAGACAATGGGATTCGATGGCGTGATCGCGGAAGGCACGCCGGCATTCACTGACGGGCCGTCGCCGAATTTCCTGCACCGCGCACCCGGCACCGCGCGCATCAAGACCCTGATGCGCAACCACACCCTTTCCAATGACCTCGCCTTCCGTTTCTCCGATCCCTCATGGTCAGGCTTCCCGCTGACGTGGGAAAAATTCACCGCATGGATCGGCCGATCACCTGGGGATCTCGTGAACCTGTTCATGGATTACGAGTCGATCGGCGAGCACCAGAAAAAGGAGCAGGGCATCTATGAGTTCTGGCGGAAGGTGCCGGAAATCCTCATCGAATCCGGTGCACAGTGGGTCACGCCTTCCGAAGCCGTGGCCATTTATGCGGCAAGGCAAGGATACGATTGCCCGAGACCCACCTCCTGGGCAGACGCCGAGCGCGACCTCTCCGCATGGACCGGCAACGCGATGCAGCGCGAGGCGCTCGCCATGCTCCGCGGTCTCGAAACGCCTGTCATGGCGAGCGACGAGCCGGAACTCATCGCCGAGTGGGGCGCGCTGCAATCATCCGACCATCTTTACTGGATGTCCACGAAAAGCGGCAGCGACGGCCAGGTAACCAGCTATTTTTCCCCCTACCACAGTCCGCGCGCGGCGTATGATACCCTAATGGCTGCGCTGGAGAATCTGGGAAAACGAGCTCACTCCCACACCGCGCTCGTAGGGGTAGTATAGTCGCTCCAGAGACGCTCAGTGGGCATCACCATTGGAATGTATTATCGTTTATCGAGGGATTCGAAGGCGGCATAGAGCTTGAGGGTTTCGTAGGAAATCTCGCCGTTTAGGGTGGCGTGGATGGGACTTAGGCGGGTAAGGCCGTCTTCCGAGGCGGCGACGGCGGTGGCGATACGTTGTGCTTCGTCAGCGGAAAAGAAGGCGCGGGGATCGGGGAGGATTTTTCCGAGGGTGATGGCGGCGGCGAGGTGGCTGGCGATGGTCCCGGTGACCATGTCACGAGCTTTGGCGATCTGCTCGATCGTTTTACCGGATTGGTATTGGGCGAGGGATTCGAGTTGGGTGCCGGAGAGGCCGTTTTCGGTTTTCATCTGGGGAGCAGGCAGGGAGGAAATCGGATCGAAGGTTTGTTTCTCGTGGGAGCTGAGGTGGGTTTGGATCTCGGCCATGAAGGTTTGGCCGTAGTCTTTGAGTTTCTGAGATCCTACGCCGGGTATGTTGAGGAAATCGGCTTTGGATTGCGGGTAGCGGCGGGCCATGTGGCGGAGCGGGGTATCGCCGAAAATGACGTAGGGAGGGAGGGATTTTTCGTCGGCGATGGCTTTGCGGAGGGCGCGGAGGGTATGGAAGAGGGCTTCGTCGCAGGGGATATTTCCGGCGCGTGAGAGCCTTGCGGAGGCTCCTTCGGATTGGGCGAAGGGGAGGCGGGGGAGTAGGATTTTCTCGCGGGATTTCAGGGCTTCGGAACCTTTGTGGGAGACGTTGAGGGTTTGATAATTGTCAGGCGAGGCGTCGATAAAGCCGAGGGTGATGAGTTGGCGGGCGAGGGCCGCCCATTCCTCGCGGGGGGTGTCTGAGCCGATGCCGTAGGTGGTGATTTTATCGTGGCCGTATTCGCGGACTTTGGTGGTGTTGGCTCCGTTGAGTACTTGGGCGATGTGGTTGGCTCCGGTGGAGAAACCGCAGGCCTGTTTGGCGCGGATGATGCAGGAGAGTAGTTTCTGGACTTGGAGGGTGGCGTCGTATCCCTCGCGTGGGTTCAAGCAGGCATCGCAGCCGCCGCAGTTTTCGTCTGGCCATTTCTCTCCGAAGTAGGCGAGGAGGGCGGAACGGCGGCAGCCTGTGGTTTCGGCGTAATCGGCCATGCGGCGCATCTGGTTCTCGGCGATTTTCGCGGCTTCCGGGTCGGAGGTGTCTTCAAGGAAGCGGAGGTTGCGGATGAGATCGCCGCGGGAGTAGAGGAGGAGGCACTCGGAAGGGAGTCCGTCGCGGCCCGCGCGGCCGGTTTCTTGGTAGTAGCCCTCGATGTTTTTCGGGAGATCCGCGTGGATGACGTAGCGGACATCGGGCTTGTTGATGCCCATGCCAAAAGCAACGGTCGCGCAGACGATGCGGGCTTCGTCGCGGAGGAAGGCTTCCTGATTTTTCGCGCGGGTGGCGGGATCGAGTCCGGCATGGTAGGCGATGGCTTTAATGCCTTCCGCCTTGAGGGCGGCGGCCATGGCCTCGGTGGCTTTGCGGGACTGGAGGTAGATGATGCCGGATTCCTCGCGGCGGGAGTGGACGAACTCGAAAACCTGTCGAGCGGCTTTGGATTTCGGCAGGATGGAGTAGGAAAGGTTGGGGCGGTTGAAGGAGGCGAGAAAATTTTCCGGCTTCTCCATTTGGAGTTGGCGGGCGATGTCTTGGCGGACCTTTGGGGTGGCGGTGGCGGTGAGGGCGAGGAAAGGAACGCCGGGTAGGTGCGCGCGGAGCTGGGCGAGCTGGCGGTATTCTGGGCGGAAATCGTGACCCCACTCGGAGATGCAGTGGGCTTCATCGACGGCGATGCGCTGGATGTTCCAGCGTTTCAGATCCGCGATAAAGCCGGGGGTCATCACGCGTTCGGGTGCGGCGTAGAGAAGTCTGTATCCGTTGCGGGAGAGAGCCTCGGAGCGGTCGCGCGCCTCGGCGGGATCAAGGGAGGAATTGAGAAAAGTGGCGGAGATGCCGGAGGCGGTGAGGGAATCGACCTGATCTTTCATCAGCGCAATGAGCGGGGAAATGACGAGGGTGAGGCCGTCCCCGGCGAGGGCGGGGAGTTGGAAGGTAAGGGATTTCCCGGCGCCTGTGGGGAGGATGGCGACGACGTCCTTTCCGGCCATGGTGGCAGACATGATTTCCAACTGGAGAGGGCGGAAGGAATCATAGCCGAAGAATTGCTTCAGTAGGGGGGCAAGCAGGCTGTGCATGATTAATAGG
>CAMCXJ010000186.1 GCA_945883455.1 Prosthecobacter debontii | reverse complement strand
CATAAGAGATGAGTGAAGCATTCGATGTGAACGCGGACATCAGCAGATGCCCGGTGATGAATCCGACACGCAACCAACCCGCCGCCGGTTCCACGGCGAACGAGCATTGGTGGCCGAACCAACTGAGCCTGAAAAGCCTGCGCCAGAACAGCGAGCTTTCTGATCCGATGGATCGAGATTTCGACTACGCGAAGGAATTCCAATCGCTCGATCTCGACGCGGTGATCAAGGACATCGACGAGCTGATGACCACCTCGCAGGATTGGTGGCCCGCCGACTACGGCCATTACGGCCCGTTTTTCATCCGCATGGCGTGGCACAGCGCGGGCACTTACCGCATCCAGGATGGACGCGGCGGGGCCTGCTCCGGCACCCTGCGTTTCGCTCCGCTCAACAGCTGGCCGGACAACGTGAACCTCGACAAAGCCCGCCGCCTGCTCTGGCCGATCAAGCAAAGATACGGAAAGAAAATCTCTTGGGCCGATCTCATGATCCTGGTGGGCAACCGCTCGCTGGAGACCATGGGCTTCAAGACCTTCGGCTTCGCCGGCGGACGCGAGGACATCTGGCAACCCGAAGAGGACATCTACTGGGGACCGGAAACAGAATGGCTTGGCGACCAGCGCTACACCGGCGACCGTCAACTTGAGAACCCGCTCGGCGCGGTGCAGATGGGCCTCATCTACGTGAACCCCGAGGGGCCGAACGGCAACCCCGATCCCCTGCTCTCCGCCCGCGACATCCGCGAGACCTTCGCCCGCATGGCGATGAACGATGAGGAAACCGTCGCCCTCATCGCAGGCGGTCACACTTTCGGAAAAGCCCACGGCGCAGCTGATCCGTCGAAATATGTCGGGCGCGAACCGGAAGGCGCGCCGCTTGAGGAGCAAGCGCTCGGCTGGAAGAACAGCTTCGGCAAAGGCAACGCCGAGGACACCATTTCCAGCGGACTCGAAGGGGCATGGACCACCGAGCCGACGAAGTGGGACAACAACTATTTCCACAACCTCTTCGCCTACGATTGGAAGCAGGTGAAAAGCCCCGCCGGCGCAACGCAGTGGATCCCCACCGATCCCTCCGCCGCAGGAACCGTGCCCGACGCCCATAATCCGGCTAAGCGCCACGCACCGATGATGTTCACGTCCGACATCGCGCTCATCCGCGACCCCGCCTACCTTGCGATCTCCAAGCGTTTCCACGAGAACCCCGAGCAGTTTGCGGAAGCCTTTGCGAAAGCGTGGTACAAGCTGACCCACCGCGACATGGGCCCCGTGTCCCGTTGCCTCGGTCCGCTGGTTCCGCCTGCCCAGCTCTGGCAGGATCCCGTCCCCGCGGTGGATCACGAACTGATCGACGCAGCTGACATCGCTTCACTCAAGGACACGCTACTCGGCTCCGGCCTCTCCATTTCCCAACTCGTCACGACCGCATGGGCGTCCGCCGCTTCGTTCCGCCAAACCGACAAGCGCGGCGGAGCCAACGGCGCGCGCATCCGCCTCGCCCCGCAGAAGGATTGGGAAGCGAACCAGCCCGAGGAACTCGCGAAAGTCCTGCCGGTGTTGGAAAAGGTGCAGGCCGATTTCAATGCAGCGCAGACCGGCGGGAAAAAGGTTTCGCTCGCTGACATCATCGTGCTTGGCGGTTGTGCCGCCGTGGAAGCCGCCGCGAAGAAGGCCGGCCACGACGTGAAGGTTCCCTTCGCGCCGGGCCGCACCGACGCCTTGCAAGAGGAGACGGATGTTCATTCCTTCGCCGCGCTCGAACCGGTGGCGGACGGTTTCCGCAACTACCTGAAGCCCGAGCGCGCCGCGCAGGCGGAGGTGCTGCTTGTGGACAAAGCCCACCTGCTCGCCCTTTCCCCACCGGAAATGACCGTGCTTGTCGGTGGACTCCGAGTCCTCAACGCAAACTTCGCCAAGTCCCCGCTCGGCGTTCTCACCAGCAGCCCCGAGACGTTGACGAACGACTTCTTCGTGAACCTGCTCTCCATGGACACGGATTGGAAAAAATCAGCAAGGTGCGAGCATTTCTACGAAGGCAAGGATCGCCAATCCGGCGAGCTGCGCTGGACAGCCAGCGCGGTGGACCTGCTCATCGGATCGCATTCCGAACTCCGCGCCCTCGCCGAGGTCTATGCCTCGGATGACGCGAAAGGAAAGTTCGTCAAAGACTTCATCGCCGCCTGGGACAAGGTGATGAGCAGCGACCGTTTCGAACTCAAAGCCTGATCCGTAGGAAAAATCACTAGCCGCCGTTCCACCCGGAGCGGCGGTTTTTTTATGCGCTAGGCCTCGCCCGCCTCAAGCCTGCGCATCAGCTCAGCTAAGTTCGCCTCAGAGGCGACCATGTAGGGATTGGGTTGCCCTTTCGGCGAGAGATAACGGTAAACGCCGCCGACCTTGTCATTGAGAACCGGCAGCACGTAGTCCGTCCAGAAACCGGGTGTCATTTCGAGCAACTGCCGCAGGCTATTGTATGGCCGATCCTCCGGTGGGATACGGTTGAAAGTGAACGATTCCTCAAACTCCGCGTAGAGCCTCGGCAACTTTTCGAGGTAGTCCCTGGCACTCATTTGCGCGAGATAATCCGCAGTGACCAGCATGTAGGCCATGAGAGATACCTCTTCACAGCGAAAAACCATATCACCGAGCGCACTGCGCGGACCGGTGCACATGATGGCGGAACACACGTCGTTAATTTCCATCGCTGTAAGCCCGATCTGAGGTAGGTAGGCCCGAGCGAATTGGCAGCTACGCAATTCGTGGATAAACGTGTATTTGGCGCCGCTACCGTTATTGTCGCCCGTCTCTTTTAGAAAGCCGGTGTCGTGCAATAGCACCGCGATCACGGAAAGCTCCCAGTCGCGGAATTCGAGGGCGGGCATGTCATCCGTAAGCGCGCGCCCTTCCAGCAGGAGCGCTTGGCAAACCGTAGCCTGCAGCGTGTGCTCGAAGTCATGGTATTCCATGTCGATCGCTTGGTAACCGGGATGGCGCCCTTCGAACATTCCCTGCACATCCGCAAACACACGGTCGAGAAGTCGAAAACTTTGATCGCCCCAAAATCTTTCGAAAACGGCCTTCACGGCTTTCGCAACTTCATCCGGTTGCTCGGTATTAATCACATGCGGGTTTACCATGTTGAAAAAATACTTAGACAGCTCACCGCGTGCGATCAAGCCAAGAAATCGGATTCCTAACAGGCATAAAAGCATGGAAGACCGGGCGGGTTTTTCCCATTGAATCGCCACATCCGATCTGCTACCCCATCCCCGCGAGCGTCAGGTTCTTTCGCTCCACGACACATTATGCCACCCAGAAACAACAAAAGCCGCGGCTCAAGCGGTCGCAACCGCAACAGGAGCTTCGGTCCAAGAAAACAAACCGCTCCCGACGCTGAGGACAAAGCCGTGGAGGTGGAGGGTGAAATTTCCTCGGTTCTCGCGGGAACCATGTTCCGGGTGAAACTGGCGAGCGGCCATGAGGTGCTCGCCCACATCTCGGGAAAAATGCGCAAGCGTTTCATCCGCCTCGTCGTCGGCGACAAGGTAAAGATGGAAATGTCTCCCTACGACCTCACGAAAGCGCGCATCGTCTTCCGCTTGGGTTGATCTTCCGCCTGGGTTGTTCATCCTAAATACCGCAGTTCAAACGAAGATTTTCACCGCAGAGGCGCAGAGGTCGCAGAGGGAACGCTGAGAAGAGTTTGTGTTTCGGGATATTGTAGGGCATTTTTCACGGCAATTCCATTTCACCCATTGGGTGAACCAAACAGTTCCA
>CAMCXJ010000185.1 GCA_945883455.1 Prosthecobacter debontii | reverse complement strand
AGATTCAGGCCGGTGCCGCCGGCTTTGAGGGAAATGAGGAACACGGGGAATTTCCCGGACTGGAATTGCTCGACGAGCGCGCCGCGATCCTTGGAGCCGCCGGTGAGTTTCAGGAAAGGGACTTTCGTTTTCACGAGATGCTCCTCGATGAGCGCGAGCATGGTGGTGAACTGCGAGAAAATGAGGATGCGTCGGCCTTCCTCGATCAGCGTCGCCAACAGTTCCGTCAGGTAACCGAGTTTCGCGGAGCTTTTCACGCCATCGGCGAAATCGGGCGGCAGCAGGCGCGGATCGCAGCAGATCTGGCGGAGCTTGAGGAGGGCGTCGAGGAACACGATCTGGGATTGCTCGATGCCGCGCGCGGCGATGGCCTCGCGGACGCGCTTGTCCATGGTGGCGCGGACGGTTTCGTAGAGATCCTTCTGGTCGGAGTGCAGCTCGACGAGGTGCACCATGATCGTTTTCGGCGGCAACTCCTTCGCGACCTGATCCTTGGTGCGGCGGAGGACGAGCGGGGCGATGCGTTTTTTCAGCAGGGCGTTTTTTTCCGCGTCGCCTTCTTCCTCGATGGGTTTACGGAAATTTTTCTGGAATGTGTCCTCGGTGCCGAGGTAGCCGGGGATCAGGAAATGCATGAGGCTCCACAGCTCGCCGAGGTGGTTCTCGATGGGCGTGCCGGAAAGGCAGATGCGGTGCCGCGCGATCACCCGGCACGCGGCCTGCGCGACTTTGGCGCGGGGGTTCTTGATGTATTGCGCCTCGTCGAGCGCCATGATGTGGTACTGGAAGCCTAGTAGTTTATCGATGTCCCGCTGCAGCAGCGCAAAGGACGTAATGACGAGATCCGCGTGCGGGATGGAGCGAAAATATTTTCTGCGATCCGCGCCATTGAGCACCAGCACCCGCAGACCGGGAGCGAACTTGATGGCCTCCGCCCGCCAGTTCGGCACCACGGAGGTCGGCGCGATGACGAGCGACGGCCGCCCGCCGCTGCGGCCGCTCGTTTTCTCCGCCATAAGGTGGGCGAGGGTCTGGAGGGTTTTCCCGAGGCCCATGTCATCGGCGAGGATGCCATGGAGTCCGTGGCGGGCGAGAAACTGCATCCAGCGGAAGCCGTCCTTCTGGTAATCGCGCAGCGTGGCGCGCAGCTCCGGCGGCTCATCGAGTTCCTCGACCTTGGAGAAATTCTCCAGCCGCTTCTTGAGTTTCTCCAGACCTTTCGGCGTATCGATCCCCAAGCCCTCCAGTCCCGCCAGCGCGGCGGCGTCGAGGGCGTGGACGCGGGCTTTCCCGAAAAATTTTGGATCCACCAGCGCGGAGAGATGCCGCAGGATGCGCCGCACGCGGCCGATGGGCAGCTTCAGGGCATCGCCGTTTTTTAGGGGCGCGTAGACGTAGCCGCCGTCCGGTCTATCCAGCGTTTCCTCGAGGAAATCCTGTTTCAGCAAACCCGCGAGAATCGGCATGAGATCGTGGCGCACACCGTCCACATCGAAGCCTACGGATAAACTGAACCATCCGCCGTCGGAGAAATCGCCGTCATATTCTTCCGCAGAAAGTTTCGTCTCCCATTTCACCGGATCCGCCTCGTGCACCTCGTGGCCGACGCCTTCGCCGAAAGAGATGCGCCATCCCAGCGCCTCCAGCTCCGCCACTTTCTCGCCACGGAACTCGTGCCAGAACGCATCCACCGGAATGCGCCCGGGATCGGGAAACCATTTGTCCTGCCCCTCCTCGGCGGATACCGAGCGCGATTTCATACTGAGCAGGAAACGCCATGCGGGGTTCGACATCATCGAGGAAAGCCCCGTGTCGCGGAGCTGGCGGATGGCTCGCATTTCCGCCGGGGTCTTGCCGCCCTCGCCGACGTCGGCTAGCGAAGTGCGGAGATCACCGTAGTTTACGAAAGCCTCGCCGAAAATCCATTCGTGCGGCTCCTTCTCACCGAGCGATTGAAGCAGGAGCTTCGTCGCGCGGTCCACCTCGCCTTTCCGCACCGCCAGCTGGAACACCGGCTCCGGCGCGCCATCGGCTCTCGTCACATTCCTCCCCACACCGCCGATCGCCATTGTCACCGCCTCGGCGGGCGACCTTCCGAAAAGCCGCGCAAGCCGTTTCTCCTTCGCCATCTTTCCCAGCACTGCAAAGCCGTGCTCACAGAAAGCCCCCGCGCCACAGTTGCAGCTTGTCTCGAATACGATCCCGCCGCCCCCTTCCCAGAACGTGGCTTCCACTTCCGAGCCGAGGACATTTGCCTTCGCGGAAATTTCCGCCTCACCGTCGAGCCGCAGGCCGTTCACCTTCGGCACCAGACGCGCACCCAGCGCCCGCAGCTCCTCATCGAACCGCTCCACCCAGGCGCCCTCCGCCAGAAAATCCTCCAATGCCGCTGTCATCTCCACGCGGAGTCACCGTATTTTCCGCACGGGCAAGCGTCCACTCTCTTTCCGCAGCAGCTGTGGACTGCGGAAGCCTGCTGCCGCTTTCGGTCTAGCAGCCTGCTGCCGACCGGACGGCATTGGCACGGCAAGGCTTGAACTCACCCAGTCCTCCGCCGCTGACAGCAGGCTGTCTCGCGGAAAGCTACAGCAGGCTGTAGCAGTCCAAGGCCTACACCACCCATTCCAACATCGACAAGCACCACCCGCCACCGCTTGAATCGGCCACGTCCATGCCCGGCCACCTCCGCTTCGAGAACGTCACCCGTCGCTTCGGCTCCTTCACCGCAGTGGACCGCGTGTCGCTGGAAATCGAGAAAGGCGAGGTGTTCTCCCTGCTCGGGCCGTCGGGTTGCGGAAAAACCACACTCCTGCGCATGGCGGCCGGGTTCGATATTCCGGACGAGGGCCGCATTTTCCTCGATGGGGTCGATATCACCCGCCTCCCCCCCGACCAGCGCCCGGTCAACACCGTCTTCCAGTCCTACGCCCTTTTTCCCCACCTCACGATCCGCGAAAACATCGCTTTCGGGCCGAAGCTTTCGAAACGATCCCCCGCCGAGATCCGCAGCGAAGTCGAGCGCATGCTGGAGCTTGTCGATCTCACCACCCACGCCGACAAAAAGCCCACCCAGCTTTCCGGCGGGCAGAAACAGCGCGTCGCCATCGCCCGCGCGCTGGTGAACAAACCCAAAGTCCTGCTCCTCGACGAGCCGCTCGCCGCCCTCGACCTCAAGCTCCGCCAGCGCCTGCTCGTCGAGCTCGATGCGATCCACGACGAGGTCGGCATCACCTTCATTTACGTCACCCATGACCAAGGCGAGGCCATGTCGATCTCCGACCGCATCGCTGTGATGAACAAGGGCGTCGTCGAGCAGATCGGCAAGCCCGCCGAGATCTACGAGGCTCCCCGTACTTCGTTCGTCGCCGCGTTCATCGGGGATACGAATTTCCTCGACGGAAAAATCACCTCCCGCATCGACGGGCGTTTCTCGAGATGCGCCATCGAAGGCATCGGCGAGATCACCATCGACAACGACAAGCCCACCAGCCCCGGCGACCTCATCCACCTCTCGCTGCGCCCGGAGAAAATCATCGTTTCCCGAAACCTGCCCGAGCTGCGGGAAAACGAGAACACCGTCCCCGGCGTGATCGAGGATATCATCTACTTCGGCTCCCACACCCGGCTATGGGTGCGCTGCGGCGGCTGGCGCATCTGCGCCGAAACCCAGCATCGCACCTACCAGCTCGACGACACCCCGCTGAAATGGGGCGACACGATCCACCTCCGCTGGCACGCCAACGACGGCTACCTGCTCGAGCAATACCGCGAGGAGGACGAATCCCTGCTCACACTCCCGGACGAGGAATGAAATCCCGCAAA
>CAMCXJ010000184.1 GCA_945883455.1 Prosthecobacter debontii | reverse complement strand
CCATCGAGAAACGTAACTGATAGGGAAGCGTAACCACTTCACCCAGCTTCGCTTGGAATGGTAGATTCAAGTTGGGCGCAAACTCCGACGCGGCCTGCCACACAGGTGATTCTGCGGATGGGTCAACTCCTTCTTCATCCACTGCCTGTGCTTTCACGGGCAACGCCGGGTCCGTCACCAATAGATGAAAAGTATCGCTGAGCTGGAGCAGCTTTGGACTATTCACAATGTCGTGCGCGGCTGCCATGTACTGCTCCAGTAGCATCGGGGAAATGTTCATCGCTTCACCCCGGTTTCGGAAGCCATGCTCCGCGCGATTATCGCCCGGCAAGCCCAGCTCTGGCAACATGACTGGATATTTGAGACCATACTCACGGACTGGGACTAACAGCTCATCGCCGAGTTTACCCTTGGCTGGCTGATAGAAATCGGTGTTCGCAAGCGGCAGGCGATCGGGAAACATGAAAACATCCATCTTCAGTCCGAACAAATCTCGCACTGTGTTGTTGTACTCCAGCCGTGTGAGCCGGCGTAGCATCGGCTTGCCTGGATCGCGTGCGCCAAGCACCGGATCGGGCCGCGCAGCGATCTCCATAATCCAGTCCATCACCTTCTTTCGCTCGTCCGCTGTCGGTTGCGATTTCCGCTTGGGCGGCGGCATTTGGCGCGACTCGATTTTCTCATACACCGAGCGCCACACCGCACGGTCCTTCATGACGGCGTCCTCGCTGGTGAATTTGGATAGATCCAACCCGCCCTTCTTCTCGTCCGCATTATGACAATCCAAACAACTCGCATCTAACAGCGGCAACACGTCCTTATCAAAAGATGCTCCCGCAAGCTGTCCCGCAGCAGTCACGCAGGTCATGATGGCTAGAACTGGAATACGGTGGTTCATTGGACGATTAGGATTTTATCCCGAAATGAAACTCACTTCATTTGGTAACTCCAGATGCCCGCCAAGCTAGCGTTTCGTAACACGATGACAAGAATAGGTTTGTTATCTTCATTGAAGCAGAGAGAAGTGAAACTCGACGCCCCATGCCGCCCCTCATTTTCACCCAAACAGCGCCGATTTGCGGTAGGCGATCCAGGCGCAGGTGGTGGCGGTGAGAAGGAACAGGATGGCGAGGGTGGTGAGCAGGCCGGTGGCGGGAAGTGCGGGGAGGACGGAGATGATGGCGGCGATGAGGCCGATACCATTCAATTTCCCAGACAATTTGCGTGATCTTTTGATTGAACTTTGGGCTGGTAGGGGTAGAAAGGGGGCGTGAGCAAGAGATTTTTATGTGTTTGGGCGGGCTCCGGATCGAAACCGGCGGTGTATCACTGCGTGACGCGTTGCGTCGGGCGTTCCTATTTGTTGGGGGATGAAGAGAAGGAGAAATTCCGGGTTTTCATGCGCATGCAGGAGAATTTCAGCGGCTGCCGGGTGCTTTCCTACTGCGTGATGTCCAATCACATCCACATTTTGCTGGAGGTTCCACCCATGCCGGAGGGCGGGATTTCGGACGCGGTGCTGCTTAAGAGGCTTTCCGCCGTCTGGTCGGAGGGGGCGGTGGAGCAGGTGGCGCGGGAGCTTGCGGGTGCGAGGGAGGAGGGGGATGCGGAGCTGGCGGCGGTGATCCACGCCCGTTTCACCTACCGGATGCACAACCTCAGCGAGTATATGAAGACGGTTTTGCACCGTTTCAGTTGCTGGTTCAACCGCACGCACAGCCGCACCGGCACCTTGTGGGAGGAGCGGTTCAAGAGCGTGATCGTGGAGAGCGGCGTGGCCGCGCGGACGATGGCGGCTTACATTGACTTGAATCCGGTACGGGCGGGAAAGGTGGAAGATCCGGCGGAGTATCGCTGGAGCAGCTACGGCGAGGCGGTGGGTGGCGGGGGCAAGGGGAATGGCAAGAAGGCGCGTGAGGGCTTGGTGCGGGCGTGCATGGGTCACAAGGGCGCGGGCTTTGATGCGGCGCGGTGGAAGGAGGACTCACGGATTTACCGGCGGGCGCTGGGGCTGGCGCTGGGGCGGAAAACTTCAAACTTCAAATTTCAAACTTCAAGCAAGAGGAAGACTTCGGTGACGAAGAACGAGGCGGAGATGCTGGCCTCGGAGGATAACGAGACAGTGCTTCCGGATCTGGGAATGGCGAAGATGTTAAGGATGCGCGTGAGGTATTTCACGGACGGGGCGGTGATCGGGAGCAAGGAGTTTGTGAACGAGGCGTTCGCGGGGGCGCGGGAGAGTTTTACGGAAAGGAGGAAGGATGGCGCGCGGCGGATGCGGGGCAGCGGCAAAGCGGCGGCAGGCACGTTATGGAGCATGCGGGATCTGCGGGTGGGGGTTTAGAGACGCATAAACGAGTCCTTTCTGATTGATATTTCGATTTGTCAACGTCAAGATATCAATCCGAAAGGATTCGTATAACGAAAGGCCAGGGTATGAGGAAGAATTGACGAATGTTGATTGTTGATTGTTGGTGGGAAGAGAAAGAATTCGCCCTCTGGTCACTTCAAAAATCAATAATCAACAATCGTCATTCATCAATCAAGAGGCGTTGTGCCGCAGGAAAGATGGTTCCCCGTGCAAAAATCCGCCGTTCCCGTTCAACTGCGCTTGTCTTCCTCTTCCAGGAAAATTTCCGAGAGGCGAAAACAGCGGCGGGTGAGCTCGCGGGCATCGTTGTCGCCGATGAGGGCGACGCCTTCTTCGCTGACTTCGGCGAGGAAAATTTTCCAGGCGTTCTTGGCGACCTTACTGGGGTCGGGCTTGCGGCGGGGCTTGTGCGGCTGCGGGCGGGTTTCCTGCGGCTTGTCGCGCGCATCGGATTGTTCCTTTTGTGCGGGACGAGGCTGCGGTGCTTCCGGCGCAAGGGCGATGGTTTCCTCGACGAGGGGAGACTCCTGCGCGATGGAGGTTTCGGATTCTTTCTGGCCGGACTTGCCCTTCCCACGGCGGCGGCGGCTGCGTTTCTGATCCGCTTTGGGAGCGGCTTCCAAGGCGGGAGCTAGCGCAGGGGCGGGGTCTTTCGCGGAAGATGCAGGATCCGCGGCTTTGCGCGCGGGCTTGTTAGAAATCCGGCGAACCTTGGGTTCACGGGCCGCTTTTTCGGAGGCGGCGTCTTCTTGCGGGGGCATGGGGATGATGGGAAAGCGGAGCCGCTAGTAGTTGTCGATATCGTCGGCGGATGAGGCAGTGGTTCCGGTCAATCCATCTTTACCCTTCGATAACAGGTCGAAATCGGGATTTTTGGAGGTGGAGCCGGTGGTGTAGATGTATTCGTTACCCCAGGGATCAACGAGCTTCGAGAAGGGGCCTCCCGCTGGCTCGACCCATCCCTGACTCCTGTCTTTTGGGTCTAATGCCGCCAAGTAGATCTTTCCAGGAGGATTGGCCGAGGCACCGACGTTGTAAAGCGCATCGAAAAGCCCTCTGTTTCCGAGGACTGAATCGGGATATGCCCCGTTATCCAGTTTGTATTCCTCCAGCGCCTTGGAGAGCAGGCTGATCTGGATGGCGGCTTGCGAATCCGCCTGTTTTCTAACAATGTAACCGTAACCACCCATAGACAGCCCTGCGAGGATCACGATGATGGTGATCACGACGAGGAGTTCGATCAGTGTGAAGCCCCGGCGGTATGGTGATGAAGTTTGGGCTTTCATGGTGTGATTGGTCGCTGTAACGGCACGCTGTTTCCGGAATCTTTCGCAGAAAAATCGCCGGATCACTGGTCGCTCATCTCGGAGATCATCTTGATCAGCGGCAGGAAGAGGGCAAACACGATGGCGCCGACGACGAGAGCCAGCATGACGATCATCATGGGCTCGAGGATGGATGTCA
>CAMCXJ010000183.1 GCA_945883455.1 Prosthecobacter debontii | reverse complement strand
CCTGCGCCGCCACGCCGAGGAGATCGGGTTCACGAAATCCTTCTCCATCCTCGACCGCGACGACCAGAAATCCCTGATGAAGGCTGTCGTGGAAATGTGCGATATCGATACGAAACTGCGCCGCTTCCCCAAGCCCGACGTGCTCATCTCCATGTTCAGCCTGATGGCGAACACGAACATCACGCTCGAAAATCTGCTGCACGAAAAATACCCCTATTTCCTCGATTGGCAGGACGAGCTGGAGAAGGTGCGCACCGCCTACTCAAAAAAGAAACGCGATACGAACTCGCTCGATTTCGACGATATGCTGAGCCTCACGGTGGAGCTTTTCCGCGAACATCCGGCAGCCCTCGCGATCTACCGCAAGCGCTTCCGCCACATCCTGGTGGACGAGTATCAGGACACGAACTCCGTCCAGAGCGAGTTGATCGATCTCCTCGCGGGCGAGAACAACAGCCTGATGGCCGTCGGCGACGATTCGCAATCCATCTACTCGTGGCGCGGCGCGGAGGTGGATCACATCCTGAATTTCCAGAAACGCTACACGGACTCCAAGGTCTTCACCATCGAGACGAATTACCGCAGCGTCCCGGAAATTCTCGATCTCGCGAACGCCGCGATCTCGGCGAACAAGATGCGCTTTGAGAAAAATCTCCGTTCATCCCGCGCGGAGGTCGGCGCGAAACCGGCGCTGGTAGCGCTGGAGGATCCGTCTACGCAGGCGGGTTTCGTCGCGCAGCGAATGCTGGAACTGCGGGACGAGGGGATCGAGCTTTCGGAAATGGCCGTCCTTTACCGCGCTCATTTCCAGAGCCTGGAAATCCAGATGGAGCTGACACGGCGCGGCATCCCGTTCTCGATCACCAGCGGCCTGAGGTTTTTCGAACAGGCGCACATCAAGGATGTCGCCGCATTCCTGCGGTTCGTGACGAATCGCAAGGACGAGGTCAGCTTCAAGCGCATGATCCAGATGCTGCCCGGCTGCGGCCCGGGTGCTGCGGAGAAACTCTGGCAAAAATGGCTGCGCGATCCTGTTTCCGAAAACCCCGAGCCGCCCGCTAAATGGTCGGAGATATTGCTCGGCTATCCCGTCCCGAAAAAAGCTGTGAAGCATTGGCAGCAGTTTTGCTACACGCTCGATGAGCTGAATCCCGGCGGCGTGTTCGCGTCGCCCTCCGAAATGATCTTCAGCGTGCTGGAGGGAGTTTACGACGATTACCTCAAGGAGAGCTTCGAGAACTACGAAGCCCGCCGCGCCGACATCGAGCAGCTCATCCAATACGGCGGCAACTTCACAGATGTTTTGGAATTTCTCTCCCAGCTCTCCCTGATGAGCACCACCGACGGCGAACCGACCGGCGACAAGGCGGAGCAAGACGATGACAAGGTCACTCTCTCCTCCATCCACCAAGCGAAAGGCCTGGAGTGGAAAGCCGTGTTCCTGATCTGGCTGGTGGACGGCCAGTTCCCCAACGGGCGCATCCTCGATGCCGATGACGAGGCGGCCTTCGAGGAGGAAAGGCGCCTGTTCTACGTCGCACTGACTAGAGCGAAGGACGAGCTCTACCTCACCTACCCCATGCTCAACCCAAAAAGCTACACCGGCGACATCCTCTGTCGGCCTTCAAGATTCCTCGACGATTTCCCGAAGGAATTGGTGGAGACGTGGAACGTCGGGAACGAGTGGACCTCTGATGACGATCCGTTTTGAGGCACACCATTCCATCACTATTGGGGTCCTTTCGGATTGATTTTTTAATCTGCCAGCTTGAAATATCAATCCGAAAGGACTGACCCTAAGTAGGGTGGATGATGTCAGCACGGACTTCGCGATCGAATGGCTCAAGGCAAACGGCGGGAAGCCGTTCTCGATGGTGCTCGGTTTCAAAAGCCCGCACAACAGGCGGGGCGGCGAAAATCTCCCCGAGCGCCTGCGGAACCTTTACGAAGGGAAAACCACGAAGCGCACGCCCAACTGCGATCTGGCCGCCATCTACCACAAGCCGCTCGCGCCCGGGGATGCCGGGAAGGAGCGCGGGCTCTCCGCCAACGCCGTCCACCTCGATTACCTCCGCCATATCAAGGGCATCGACGAGAATCTCGGGCGCCTGCTCGATGCGCTCGATGAACTCAAGCTCGCCGAGGATACCGTCGTCGTGTATTCCAGCGACAACGGATATTTCCTCGGGGAACGCGGCCTCGGCGACAAACGCGCGCTCTACGAGGAAGGCCTGAGAATTCCCTACATCGTCCGCTACCCGCGCATGTTTCCGAAGGGGAAACTCGTCGATGAGATGGTGCTCAACATCGACCTCGCGCCCACCTTCCTCGACCTCGCGGGGCTCCCCGCCCATCCGGGGATGCATGGCGCCAGTTTCAGGGAACTCGCATCCGGCAACAAGCCCGCCGGGTGGCGCACCTCTTTTCTCGCCCAGTACCGCAAGGAACTCGGCGACACGCCCACCTGCCATGGTGTCCGCACCGATGGCGCCAAGCTCATCGTTTATCCCGGCCGTCCGGAATGGACGGAGGTCTACGATCTGAAAAGCGATCCCTATGAGCTACAGAACCTTCCCGCCGACGGCCCGTTGGGAATGAGCCTTCAGGCGGAGCTTGAAAAGCAGATGTCGGCGGTGGGCTTCAGGCCGGCGGGGAAATGATGCATTTGAACGGTCATGAAAAGCACTAGCACCCGATACGACGCCATCGTCGTCGGCGGCGGGCACAACGGGCTCGTCGCGGCGAGCTATCTCGCGAAGGCGGGGAAACGGGTGCTGCTGCTGGAAGCCAGGGACGAACTCGGCGGTGCCACCACCAGCGTGAAGCCCTTTCCGGAATACGAGGCGAACCTCTCGCGCTATTCCTACCTCGTCTCGCTGCTGCCGGATCGGATCGTCGCCGATCTGGGCATCCATTTCAAAACGCTCGGTCGGGCAGTGGCTTCCTACACGCCCTATTGCCGCGGTGGAAAGGACGACGGGCTTCTGGTTTCCACGGATTGGGATGAGGCGACGGCGGACAGCTTCCGGCGGCTCACAGGATCGGATCGCGAAGGCAACGCGTGGCGCAAGTTTTACGGCGAGATCGCCGAACTGGCGCAACGTTTCGCCCCCACCATGCTCCAGCCGCTGAAGAGCGCGGCGGAACTGAAATCCGAAATGAAATTGCCCGAGGTGTGGCGGAATCTGATGGAGGTTCCGATCGGTGAAGTCATCCGTGACCGGTTCAGCGACGACATCGTGAGAGGCGTGGTTCTGACAGATGCCTTGATCGGCACCTTCGTTTCCGCCGATGACATGCAGGCCAACCGTTGCTTCCTGTATCATCTGATCGGAAACGGCGACGGCCAGTGGCGTGTGCCGCAGGGTGGCATGGGGGCTTTGGTCAAGGAGCTGTATCGCGTCGCTGCGGCGCAGGGAGTGGAGATGAAAATGCGATCCAAGGTCGCTGCGCTGGAGAGCGGCCCGGCGGGTGTCCGCGTGGAAACGGAATCCGGCGGGACCTACACCGCCAAAGACCTGCTCTTCGCCGCCGCGCCCCAGCATCTGGCCCGTCTGCGTGGCAGCGCCGTTCCGGATTCGCTGGATGGTGCGCAGATGAAAATCAACATGCTGCTCACCCGCCTGCCGCGGCTGAAGTCGGGCATGGATCCCCGCATCGCCTTTGCGGGGACGTTCCATATCAACGAAAGCTACTCCCATCTGGAATCGGCTTTTGCCGACGCACGCGCCGGGAAAATGCCGGAGCCGTTGCCGCTGGAGTTGTATTGCCACACGCTGACCGACCCCACGATCCTTTCGCCGGAATTGGTCGCGAAAGGTTTCCATACGCTGACCCTTTTCGGCC
>CAMCXJ010000182.1 GCA_945883455.1 Prosthecobacter debontii | reverse complement strand
GGGAACTACCACGAATACACCCACGGCCCCGTCCGTGATCAGGCGGGGAACTATTATTTCCTGCTCAACCTCTCCCACGACCACCACAACGAAAAGACCTCCTGGCGCGCGGGCGGCCCGTTTATGGGATCGATGGAGGGCTTCCGCGGCTGGGCTTGCCGCGTGACTCCGGAGGGGAAATTCGAGCCCTTCGCGGACGGGCTCCGCAGCCCCGCAGGCATCGGCTTAGCCCCTGATGGCCGTCTCTGGTACGCCGAGAACCAAGGCGAATACGTTGGCTCCTCGAAGTGGGTGCCGCTTGAGCAGGGAAAATTCTACGGCCACATTTCCGGGCTCGTGAGCCTGCCCGGCATGACCCCGGAATCCCCGGAAATTCAATACCCGCTCTGGAAGGACAAGCTCCGCAAGGGCGCTGTCTGGCTCCCGCACGGCAAGCTTTCTAATTCTCCTGGCAACCCGGCGTGGGATACCACCGGCGGCAAATTCGGTGTCCACCAAGGCCAAGTTTACATGGGAGATCAGACGCTTTCGACCATGTTCCGCATCGTGACCGAGAAAGCGAACGGCGAGGATCAGGGCTGTGTAGTTCCCTTCGCGCGGGGCATGTCCTCGGGCGTGATGCGTCCCGTTTTCCTTCCAGACGGCAGCCTGCTCGTCGGCCAGACCGGACGCGGCTGGGTATCGACCGGCGGTAGCCAGGACAAGCTCCAGCAGATCGTGTGGGATGGTAAAACGGTCGCGGCGGATATCCAGAACGCGACCGCCGCGAAGGACGGCTTCACCCTCCGTTTCACGAAACCGCTCGCGGCGGATGTCACCGCCGAGGCACTCGCTGCGAAGTTCAAGATGTCGTCCTGGTTCTACACGAACGACGGGAAATACGGATCGCCCCAACATGACAAGCGCGACGAAACCCTAGCCGCTGCCGAAATTTCCGCCGACCGCCTCTCCGTCACGCTCAAGCCCGCCGGTTTCGGCGAAGGCGAAAAGTGGCTCGTCCGCATCTACCACATCCATCTCACCGACACCGCCGGCCTCTTCGGAGACGCGCCGGTTTGGAACGCGCTGGAAACCTACTACACGCTGAACGCCATCCCGAAATAAGATGATCCTTCGCCTCGCGCTCACCGCCGCTTTTTCCCTCCAAGCCTACGCCGCTGTGACTCCTAGCGATCTCAAGGTGGATGGCAAAACGGATCCGCTCGCGACTCTCGCTGCGCCCCGCCTCTCGTGGCGCATCGAATCGGATCAGCGTGGAGTCCGCCAGACCGCGTGGCAGATCCTCGCCGCGAGCAAGCCGGATCTGTTAGAGGAGGGCAAAGCGGATCTCTGGGACTCCGGGAAAACCGCCACGGAGCGCTCGCCTTTCGTGAGATACGCGGGTAAGGCTCCGCAACCCGGCAAGCCCTGCTTCTGGAAAGTCCGCGTCTGGACGGACGGAGAAAAGCCTTCCGAATGGAGCGCGCCCGCCTTCTGGGACTTCGCGCCTAACTGGAAAGGCGCGAAATGGATCGATGACGGGAAATCCAACCCGACAAAGGACGAGGATTTCTACAAACCCGATCCCGCGCCGCTGCTCCGCAAGGAATTCGTTCTGGAAAAACCCGTCGTCCGCGCCCGCCTGCATATCGCGGGGCTAGGCATCGGGATCCCGAGCCTCAATGGCTCCCGCGTCGGCGACGAACCGCTCGGCCCGCCTTGGACGAATTTCGAAAAGCGTGTTCTTTACAGCACCTTCGATGTAACCAAGCAGCTTTCCGAAGGTGAAAACTGCCTCGGCATTGCGCTCGGCAACGGCTGGTACAATCCGCTGCCACTGCGCTTCTGGGGGCACCGCAATATCCGCGGCAGCCTGCCCGTCGGCCGTCCTCGCGCCATCGCCATGCTGGTGATCGAGCACGCCGATGGTACTACAACCATCGTAGCAACCGGCGAGGGTTGGAAAACGGGCACGGGAGCAACGCTCTTCAACAACCTCTACCTCGGCGAAGTCCGCGACATGCAGCTCGCCGTGCCGGGCTGGGACAAGGCCGGTTTCGATGACTCCGCGTGGAAACCCGCGCGGGTCACGGATGATACGCTGGAGGTTCTGCAACCCAGCGAAACGCCGCCCGTGCGCACCCTTGAGACGATTTCCGCCGTCGCCGTGACGACGCCGAAACCCGGCACGCACATCGTGGATTTCGGGAAAAATTTCACCGGTGTCCCCGAGATCAAACTGAACGCCCCGGCCGGCACCAAGGTCACGCTCCGCTTCGGCGAGTTGCTCCACGCTGATGGCACGCTCAACGTGATGACCAGCGTCGCGGGGCAGATCAAGGGCAGGAAAAAGGACTCCGAAGAGTCGGTCGGCGGCCCGGGTGCGCCGGACATCGCTTGGCAGCAGGATGTGTTCATCTCCGCCGGAAAAGAGGAAACCTACCGGCCGGATTTCACGTTCCACGCCTTCCGCTACATGGAGGTCACCGGCCTTCCCGAAGCCCCCGCCGCCGCCGATATCCGCGCCTTCCCCACCCATTCCGACCTCCCCTCCGTCAGCACATTCTCCTGCTCGAACCCGCTTCTCAACGAGATACAGGAAATGTGCCTCCGCACCTTTCTCGCCAACGTCGTCAGCGTCCAGTCCGACTGCCCGCACCGCGAGCGCTTCGGCTACGGCGGCGACATTGCCGTCACCAGCGAGACCTATCTGATGAACTTCGACATGGCCGGCTTCTACGCGAAAACCGTCCGCGATTGGGCCGACGCCGCCCGCCCCGACGGACGCCTCACCGACACCGCGCCCTTTGTCGGGATCGACTATTGCGGCGTGGGCTGGGCGATGGCGCATCCACTCCTGCTGGAGCAGCTTTACAGCCACTATGGGGATCGTAGTTTGCTGGAGGAGCAGGTTCCCGTCGCGCTGAAATGGCTGGAAACAGAAGCCGCCGCGCGCAAGGACGGCCTGGTCGTGAAAGGCCTCGGCGACCACGAGGCGCTCACGAATTCCAAAGGCCCGCAGATGACCACACCGATGTTCGTGGACGCCGTCCGCCGCTGCGCCCGCCTCGCGGAGATCATCGGCGACAAGGTTGCCGCCGCCCGCTGCAAGACCATGGCCGATGAATCCGCCGCCGCGTGGGCGAAGGCTTTCCTCGATCCGGAAACCGGAAAAGTCGCCGAAGGGAACCAGACGGAGCAGCTCTTCGCACTCGGCTTCGGAGCCGCTTCGGAAGGGGCGCGACCCAAGGTGTTCGAACAGTTCGTGAAAGCCGTGAACGGCGAGGAAAACAGCCCCGCTCTAACCACCGGCATTTACGGCACCCGTTTCCTGATGGAAGAGCTTTCCAAAGGCGGCCGCAGCGATCTCGCTTACCATCTCGCGGTGAAAAAAACATCACCCTCCTGGGGCTGGATGCTAGAAAACGGCGCGACGACTCTCTGGGAGGATTGGCAGGGAACCGACAACGTGAAATCCCACAACCACCCGATGTTCGGCTCCATCTCCGGTTGGTTCCACCGTTGGCTCGGCGGCATCCAGGTGGCGGAGGACGCGGTGGGCGCGGATCGCATCGTGATTCGCCCGCAGGTTGTCGATAGACTCACCCATGTGAAATGCTCGCACCGCACGATCCGCGGATCCGTCATTTCGAACTGGACGAAAGGACAGGGTAAAACCGAATTCGAAATCACCATCCCGCCCGATACCACGGCGACAATCCAACTACCTGCGAGCCAAGGCGATAGCCTCACCGAAAGTGGCAAGCCGTTTCCGATCTTGGTAAGAAATCCAGAAACTGTAAAATTGATGATAGGCTCCGGCAGCTACCGTTTCACCGTGGCCAAGTGATAATAGCTGGTGAAGGAAGTAGGCTCT
>CAMCXJ010000181.1 GCA_945883455.1 Prosthecobacter debontii | reverse complement strand
GCGCGCCGGATACCACCACTCGCGTGGGCTCCCCCGCCGTGTGGGAATCGATCACACGGATTTTTTCCATGCCCTTCTGTAACGATACTGATCAACAAACACCATATCATTTTTGATCGGGTCAGGGGGTTGAGAATGATTCTACGATCACCCGTCAACGGATATCGGGGGAGCGAGAAACGCGCCGTGCTGCCGGGAAATTCATCCCACGAAGCGTTTCACCGCATCGCGCTTGAGGCGGAGTTCGCGCCATTCGTTGACGAGGCGGCTGGCCTCGATGATGCCGCATCCGGCGGGAAGCGATATCCTGTTTCCCTGCCACCAGAGGCCGCGGATTGCGACGACGGCCTCAAAGCGCCCGCTTTCCCAGACACCGAAGGGCGCACCGAATTCCTCCGGACAACCGAGCTGCGAGCGCCAGACGGAGAGCGCCGCCATCGTCTGGTCGGTGCGCGGCAAAGGGCCCAGGGCAGGCGTGGGATGCAGGCGGCGCAGGAGGGTTTGCGTGTCCTGTGGATTCGTTAGATCGACGGTGATGCCGGTATGGAAATGCACGATGGAGCCGAGCTGGAGCACATCCCTCTCGCGGCGGCGAAGTGTGCCCAGATCAAGGAGCTTGGAAACCAGGGTCTGCGCGACGTACTCGTGCTCGCGGATCTCCTTTTCATCCACCGCAAATACATCCTCATCCTCGACCCGTGCGGTGCCCGCCAGTGCCATCGTCTCCAGCCGCGAACCATCGAGGGAGAACAAAAGCTCGGGCGTCGCGCCCGCAAAGCCTTCCTCATCCGAGACCCAGCCGTAGGACTGGAGCGGAGCCTGCTGCCGTGCCATCGCCGCCATGATCTCTGCAGCGGGCGAGCAGGAAACCATCCCGCGCTCGGTAACGACCGGCACGGTCTTCTCGATCATTCCTTGGCGGATGCGGATCATAATTTCCTGAAAAACGCAGGAGAACGGCGTCGCATCCGGAGCCTCCCATGCCACATCCAGGCGGAGGTCGCCGCCCACCGCATCGCGGAAAGCCCTCGCCGTCATGATTTCGTGGCGCGCGGGGATTTGCCATGGCGTTTCCTCGCGGGAGAAAAAGTCGCGCTTGTAGAACGCGATCCCCTCGGCGGGTGGCTCGGGCGACACCACGAAAGGACCGTGACCGATGATCACCGTACCGTCGCGTCGCGCCAGCCATGCCTTGCGGGCGGGATTCATGCGCTACTCCCGTCTGACGCCGCTTTTTTTACCTCGGGCGGGCTGGGTTTACCTCCGGGAATCACCATTTCGATGGCATCGATGAGCACCCAGCCGCGTGTCTTCGTCGCGAAAGCCACATACGCCCAATCGCCGGAGCGGCGGATCACCTCGGCCACAGAACCCGGCGGCGCATCAATCACTTCCGGGGAAGTCCTTGCCGCATCGGTATGGAGCACGATTTTCTCGCCCACCACCACCGCTTGCCGCGTGATGGCAGCGAACTCCGCGTCATCGGGAAAATATCTCCAACCCAGGCCGCCCAGCGACATCATCAGCGGGCCGAGGACAAAGCCGATCACACCGGCGACCCGCCATGGCGAACCGATCCGCGTCGCCGGAAAAACCAGCAGGCCGATCACCAGCATCCACGCGCCCGCCCAGAGAGAGCCTTTCCATGCCGAGAGCGGGATACGGGCGATGGCGTATTGGTAAGCGGGCCGTTCGATGGTGATGGAACCGTATTTTCTCTCGATGAAACGCAGGTTCTGGCGCGCCTCGCCGTGGGCGGCATCGCGGGAAAGGGCGCGTCGGTAGTAAAGCGCGGCTTGTCCGGGCACACCCATGCGGTAGGCGGCGTTGCCGATGTTGTAGAGGGTGTCCGCACTGAGATCCTCGTAGGAACCCGCGCCCAGCCAGAGCTTTGCGGCCTCTTCGTAACGCGCCGCATCAAATGCTTCCTTTGCTTTTGCAGAAACCTCGCCGGCATCCAACTGCCCTGCGAACGCGAAAACGAGGATTCCCAATGCCGCTTTCCGAAGACTGCGCAGGATTTTTTCCCGGCGGCCTCGCGGCACCGGCACATCGGCCTTCGCCTCGCGGAAACAAAGCCGGTCACGCTCGTCGAGGATCTCGCGGATTTCCTCGTTCTTATCGACGAGCTGCCAGCGCTCCGCGAAGCCGCCCGCCGCGCGCAGAAACGCCAACCCATCACCTGAAGCGGCGCCCGCGAGCGTTGCAAAATCCTGCCGCAGTTTGCGCTTGGTCTCGTCCTTTTCAAAATAGTGACCGTAGCGCATCCAGAGTGCGCGCGTGATGAGCGCCAGCGCCAAACAGGCGGCGAAGGCGTGCAACAACCACGGTGGGGCGTTCCTGCCGCTCGGATTAAGCAGTTGGCCCGCGTCGATCAGGCCCAGGATGTCGGACATCCGCTCCACCGGCACCGCCAGGGATGGGGGCGGCCCGGAGGCCTCGGTGACTCCGCCCTTTGCAGGGGACATCGCCAGCGAGATGAGCTCTGTCGTCACGGTTTCATATCTTTCCGTGTCAGGGTCGAAGTAAACCAGGCGGAAAGACGGGATAGCGGTCTTCATTTCGAGCGGACGGATGAATTGACTGAACACCACCGTCCCCTGCAGCTCCCGGCGCTCCTCTCCACGCTGGTTCGGAGTGGCGTCATAAACTTTCCAACCAGCCGGGTCGGTCATCTTCGGCGAGCGTAGGTTGTCGAGGTTGCCGCTGCCGCTGACCACGACATCGAGCGCAAGCGGCTCGCCCTCGGTGACATTGGTTTCCTTGATCGCCGTTCTGAGAGAAAACTGACCCACCGCGTTATCAAAACCTTTCGGCGCGCCCTCCGGCAGCGGCGCTACCGTGAAGCCGAGTTTCGGGACATCGAGGGTCGTCTGTAACTGGATGCGCTGAGCGAAGCGGTCGAACACCGTTTTCACGTAGATCAATCTCACCGTCGCGGGGCCGATTTCCACTTCACCTGAGTTTAGCGCCGTCATCGTCGTCTTGTAGGCGAGCGAGACATAGGGTTGGCCGAGGAGATTCACCTCGCCGGGCTGGTTCGAGGGTTCGTAGCGCCAGACGGCGAGCCCCTTGCGCTCGAACTCCGGCACCCCCCAGTCCGCGATGCTGCGGGCGAGATCGCGCGGCACGTAGATCTTGATCTCGCTTGCGAATGCTTGGTTCTCAAAAAATTTCCGCTGCGGGATGCGGATGATACTCGCGTATCTCACGGTATCCCCCGCCTCTGCGGGCTGTGAGGTGGACTCGCTCCACTCGAGATCGCTGGGATCGAACACCTCGATGCTCAGCGGCTCGGTCTTCATACTAACGCCATTGACCAACACTTCGACGGCCGGAATCACATGGATGCCCGTCTCGTAGCTGGAAATGATGTATTGGAAACTCGATTCCATGCGCCTGCCGGGATACATCTGCGGCCTGCCGAATCCGATGGGTTCGATCACCACGTCCTTCACATCCTCAATGCGCGGCATTTCGTCGGGTTCCTGCTGCTCCACACGAATCTCAAAAATCGCTTTTTCGCCACGGGCGAGAAAGCTCGAAGAGATCAGGCTGCGCACATTGGCATGACCGAGCGAGGTGACGAGGAGATACAGGAAAAGGATTCTGATCATGGGTGCGTTCATATTTTACCAATCTTTTTCCGGGTTCATGAATTCGCGTCTGCCGGGGGTGAGCGGGCCTTTCTGAAGATCCGCGTTTTCGGAAAGGATGCGCCGCGCGCGTTCCTCAGGGGTTTCGTTGGGATCGGCCCCGCCCTTGGAATCGCTTTCATCGGGCTCCTTGCCTTTGTCGCCTTTCTCCGGATCCTTATCGCCGTCTTTCCCCTTGTTATCGGGTTCCTTCCCCTCAGGGCCTTCGCCTTTTTCTTGCGG
>CAMCXJ010000180.1 GCA_945883455.1 Prosthecobacter debontii | reverse complement strand
CTGGTGATGGATGGCTGCTCAACGGACAACAGCGCGGAAGTGGCTGCGGGGTTTCTGGGGGCAGTGTGGATTTCGGAAAAGGACGGGGGGATGTCGGCCGCGATCAACAAAGGCTTCGGGCGCGCCAAGGGAGACTGGGTGATGTGGCTCAATGCCGACGACCGCCTGAAGCCGGGCGTGCTGGCAGAGGTGCTGCGGCGGCTGCGCGGCAGCGATGCAGACGTGGTGTATGGCGGATACGATTTTATAAACGAGAGCGGGGATTTCCTGCGGAGCATGCGGATGCCTAGGTGGTCGCGGTTCGTGCACACCCACCATCATTGCTCCATCGGTTCCACGGCGGCGTTTTACAGGCGCGCTACGGTTCTGGATGCGGGATTTCGTCTTCGGGAAGATTTCCGATACGTAATGGACGGCGAGTTCTACGCACGGCTGGATGCGGCGGGAAAAACCTTTGAGCGTATCCCCGTGGCGGTGGCAGATTTCCGGCTGCATGGCGGCAACGCATCCATGATCCATCTGGGTAAAATCCGCAACATGGAGCGCATCCTTGCGGCGGAACGGCAGCATGTGGAGTCGCGCGCGATTCGGCGGGCCTATGGGATCACGCTGTTCGCGGATCCCTATCTGAACGGCCTAGTGGACGGGGTGCTCTGGTTGGCGGCGCGGGGCTTGAAAGGAGTTTTAAAATGGTGAGCACGGCGGGTTTTCCGAAAACGGCGGCGGTGTTCGCGACGATGAACCGTGTAGCGACGGCCGTGGCTTGCGTGAGGGCGCTGGCCGATCAGACAAGGCCACCGGAAATGGTGGTGGTGGCGGACAATGTCTCGAGAGACGGCACGACCTCCGCCTTGGAGAGCATGGACGGCCTGCCCTTTGAGCTGATCGTCCACCGAATGGCCGAGAACCGCGGCAACGCGGGCGGCGTGGAGGAGGCGATGGAGCTAGCCTTTGCACGCGGCGCGGATTCAGTATGGATTCTCGATGACGATTCCATCCCGCGGAGAGACTCCTTGCGGGCGTTGTTGGCGTTGGAGCTCGGACCGCAGGTGGTGCGGCACGCCATCCAGCTCGACCCGAAGAGCGGGCGGCTGACATGGCCGATGTGGGTGCAGGTCAGGAATGATTGGAGCTTGGTGGAGGAATTGGGGGATTTCACAGGGAGGGATTGGGTCGAAACCCGCGCCTCGTGGACGGGGGCTATGATTTCGCGGGAAGTGCGGGAGACGGTGGGGCCGGTGAACGGGGCGCTGTTCATCCGCGGCGAGGACGAGGAATATCCGCGGCGTATCGCGGAAGCCGGTTTCACCTTCGCGGGCGTAATCGGCGCGGTGATGGATCACCCCGGCCCGGAGAACATCGTGCGGTGGAGTTGCTTCGGGAAAAACCTTTTCATCGAGCGCTCGCTGGCGGATTGGAAACTCTACTACAAAGCCCGTAACATGGTCTGGCTGAAGCGGCGGCAGTCGGGAAATATCGGTGCCATCGCGATGGCGACCGCCTACGCGATGGCGGTCTCGTGGATCGACGGCCCCTCACGCCTTCCGCTTGTCTGGAGCGCCGTCCGCGACGGATGGCATGGCAAGCTCGGCAGATGGAGCCAACACCCCGGCTAACCCAGCACTGCGCGAATCCCCCGCCCAACCACCACGATCTCATGCGTACACCATACCCATTTTCCACACCCACGGGATGCCAGTGATGCGACTAGGACAAAGATTGCGGAAAGCTTTGTTCCCATTGCAGCGCAGGCTGAACACATGGTTGCGCCCAAGGCTGGGTGAGGGCGGCCCGCCCTGCGGCATTTATTCAGAAGCCCGAGCCATCGCGGACGGGCGGGTCGAAGGCGGGCTGCTAGCCAATCCGGCGCGCGATATACCCATTCCGGTCGATTCAGAAATAAGGACAGCGGGCCTGGACCAGGAGAAGCACCGCGATTGGAATGCCCTGTGGTGCCGGAGGGAGGATGTCATCCTAGCGGCGCCCACACTCGCCCACTCCGACAAAATCGGAAACGTTTGCCTGGAAGCGATATACGGCCCGCACGCCTGGTCGGACGGAGTTTGGCGAAGGAACGGCAAGTTGCCAATCCGTAGGCTGTCAGGCGATTTCACTTCCATCGTATCCCGTTGGAATGATGGGCGGAATTATTTCCATTGGTTCATGGATGGGCTGACCCGCCTGATACACCTTGATTCGTTTCCTGCGGAGTGCCGCATCCTCATCCCTAAAAATTTGCCAGCCTTTGCCCTCCGATCTCTCGAACTGCTGGGCCTCTCGGGGCGGGTCGTGGAAACGGCGGATGAGGATCTACGGATCGAGCGCTACTGGTTCGCGGGGCCGACGATGTTGAGCGGTTGCCCCGACCCGTGCGGTGTGGAGTGGCTTCGGAGAAATTTCCTTCCGGATCAACAACCCGCCGGACATCGGAGGATCTACATCGAGCGTAATGCCGCGACCCGGGGTCTGGCCAACGCCCCGGAGCTGCGGAAATTCTTCCGGGAAAGGGATTGGGACATCATCGATCCGGGAACACTCACATTGGACGAGCAGATCGGCGTTTTCGGCGAAGCGGAATTCATCGTCGGCGCGCACGGTGCGGCGATGACCAACCTGCTCTGGGCACCTGCCGGGGCGCGGGTGCTTGAACTCATGCCAAAGCACAGGCGTAACGGTTGCTACGCAGGCATCGCGCTTGTCGCAGGTCAGGATCACCGCACAATTGTTTGCCCATCTGATCGTAAAGGCGAGATCAGCGTACCACTCAAACTGATAGCCCCGTGCTTGAGCGCTCCCTGGTGAATTGGAAGCTCTACTATAAACCCGTAGCATGATCCGGCTGAAGCGGCTTTCAGGGAACGCCTCACGACTTCCGCCTGTCTGGAGTGCCGCCCGCGACGGATGGCACGGCTGGGAGCGCCATCCATCGTGAAATGGCGCTCCATCGGTTCAATTTCCTGAAAACCAGCTAACCTACCTTGATCCCCGCCGTGGCGAGGATGAGGAATATCCGTGGCGGATGGAGTGCGCCGGCTTTAGCCACACCGCCGTCCAGGCCGCGATCCTCGATCACCCGGGCCCGCAGAACATGGTGATGATGTCATTCCTCGGGAAGCGCCTGTTTTTCGAGAAGGGGCTCCCCGATTGGAAGCTTCATTACAAAGTCCGCAACATGGTGTGGCTGAAACGGCAGCAATCCGGCGGCACGAAAGCGATCCTCACGGCGCTTGCCTATGCTCTCGCGGCCGTGCGCTTCGATGGCCCGTCCCGCCTGCCGCTGGTGTTCAAGGCCTCGCTCGAAGGCTGGCGAGGAAAGCTCGGTCGCATTTCCTGAGGCAGCCCCATGATGGCGCGCTGGCGTACTCCAACGAAAAAAACGCCGATAAATATCAGGTCCAGTTTTGGGTTTGAAATTTTTTAGCGGAGCGGCTATTTTTTAGTCATGGAACAATTTATGGGACGAACGATCGAGGAGTGCATCTCCGAGATGCTTTTCCATCCGTCCCAGGCGAAACGGTTTCTCCGTCTTTCGGATGATGTCCGGCTCGGTCTGCTACTGGAATTTCTCATCGGCCCGGAAAGCGAGCGTTACAATGCCGCCCCGACCTATGGAAAGACCGGGATTGGATATTTGAAGAGCAAGGGAGCCGACGGCCTTAAGAACGAGATCGAGTTGGAAAAGCGCCTTCGTTCCGGCCCCGAAAGGGCGGAAGCCATCCGGTTCCTCGCCTTGGTCAAAAGAGCCGCCAGAAAGATGACGGAGGAATATGAACCCGCTTGAGGATCTGGAGTGGGAGGCGATGGAGGAGCGAAACAAGATGCTCTGCATGAAAGCCGGATACCAGCACGGCAGAACCTCCGACGGATACCAACTGGCCAAGGAACTTTTCGATA
>CAMCXJ010000179.1 GCA_945883455.1 Prosthecobacter debontii | reverse complement strand
GAATTGGCACGGATCTTATTCGGTATCACTCCCGCCGATACGGGGGAGATCGTTTTGGACGGTGCTAAGATCACGATTTCCAACCCCGGTGAAGCGATAGCCCGCGGTATCGCATACGTACCGGAAGACCGCCGCAGGCACGGGGTGATCTTGGAGATGCCCATTGCTCACAACATGACCATGGCGATTCATCCGAAATTTTTTCCCGGTGCCCTCCTTCGCTTCAATGCGGAAAGCCTGCTGGCCGCGAATTTCATCCGGGATCTCGGCATCAAAGCCTACGGGACAGAAGCGCCCGGCGGCAGCCTGAGCGGTGGGAACCAGCAGAAAGTCAGCGTCGCCCGCTGGCTGGCGACGGAACCCAAGCTACTCATCCTAGACGAGCCGACCCAGGGCGTTGATGTCGGCGCGAAGAGTGAGATTCACAGGATCATCCGCAGCCTCGCCAAGGACGGGCTCGCGGTGCTTATGATTTCCAGCGACCTCCCTGAAGTGCTTGGAATGAGCGACCGCATCGCGGTGATGCGCGGCGGGGAAATGGTCGGTCTCATCGACAAGGAACACGCGGATGCCCATACGGTCATGGCCGCCGCGCTCGGAACAAACGGCAAGGAGGTAGTGCGATGAATAAGTATTTCCGGGAAATCACGGTCGCTTCTGCGCTTGGCTTGTTATTGTTGTCGCTAGCCATCTGCGCGCCCCACTTCTTCCAATTTCAGCCATTCACTTCAAGGCTGACCTCGCAGATGCCGGTGTTGGTGGCGGCCATCGGGATCGCGCTGGTCATCATGTCCCGGCAGATTGATATCTCCATCGGTTCGCAGTTTTCGATGTGTGCGATTATTGCTGGTGTGATGGCTGCGTCCGGCTTGCCGTTGGGAGTCTCCATTGTCGCAGCGATCGGGGCGGGTGCCATGATGGGCGCACTCAATGGCGTGTTGGTCGCCTATCTCGGACTGCCGAGTATCGTGGTCACGCTTGCGACTATGGTGACATGGCAGGAGGCGTTACGGCTCTGGCAGCAGGGACGTTTGCTCAACCTTCCGGATGGTGTCCAGTGGTTCGGTCTTAGCCAGCCCGCCGGGCAAACGGTGGTGATCTCGCTTTCGTTCGTCCTCCTGATCGGCGCAGCACTTGCGATGAAGCACCTCTCCGCCGGCCGGTTCATCTACGCCATTGGCACGGATGCCGAGGCCGCCCGTCTCGCGGGTATTGATCCGAAACGCACGACATTCGGCGTCTTCGTGCTGATGGGTGCGCTGGCTGGTCTGGCAGCTGTTCTGAACCTCGTGCAGTCGCCGCAAGTGCAGCCGAACTGCGGTGACGGGCTCGAGCTCAAGACCATCGCTGCGGCCGTCGTAGGTGGCGTGGCGATCAGCGGTGGGCGAGGGACTTTGTGGGGTGTTTTGCTGGGGATATTATTACTCGCCAACGTGAATCCGGCGCTGACACATTTTCACCAGCCGCCGTATTGGGAAAAAGCAATTCAGGGTTTGGTGATTCTATTAGCTGTCCTCGCGGACGGTCTCCGCAGTCGCAAGAACCAAATTTAGTCGAACACAAGTATGTCCCATCCAAGGTCATTGTCATTCAAGTCTTTGCTCGCCCGTCATGAGGCGGTCTTGGTGTTTGTGATCTTTTTTGAAATCGTGCTGTTTCAGGTGTTGGGGCGAAATTTTCTAACAGAAAGGAATTTTTCAAATGTGTTCAGGCATTCCGTGGAAATCGGCCTGTTGGCGGTGGCGATAACGCCGGTGATTCTTACAGGTGGTATCGATCTATCCGTTGGCTCGATGATGGGTCTCTGTGCGGTGTTGTTCGGCATGATGGTGAATGGATTAGGAATGGATCCATGGCTTGCGGGATCTGCAGCGGTGGCATGCGGTGCTCTGGGCGGTGGTCTAAATGCCGCGCTGATCACCCGGCTCAACCTGCCGCCCCTGATCGTGACGTTGGGCACCTTCTCGTTGTTTCGCGGACTCGCGGAGGCGCTTACCAAAGGTGCTGAATCCTATTCGGGATTTCCGGATTCTTTCCTCGCACTCGGAAATTCAAACTTTGCCGGACTTCCCACCCAGATCTGGGTGTTTTTCGCGGTCGCCGCCGGGATCTGGTTTCTGGTCCATCGCACGACCTTCGGCCGCTCTTTCCGCGCGATCGGCTACTCTCCAGAAGGGGCGCGTTACGCGGGTATCCCGGTTGCTCGGAATACCGGCCTTGCCTATGTCATCGCCGGGGCGGTGGCCGGGCTCGCTGCGGTCATCCTCGTGGCGCGTCTCGGCGAAGCCCGTGCGAATGCGGGTATCGGTTATGAGCTTCTCGCCATCACTGCGGTTGTCCTCGGCGGTGTGAGTATTTTCGGCGGATCAGGCACGGTGTTCGGCACGTTTCTAGGATGGATTGCTCTCGCTATCCTGAACAACGGACTGACCCGGATCTCTGACTTCAAAATCATGGATCAAACTGTCGCCAGCGTCGCGCGCGAGCTCTCCGGTCTCCTCACCGGTCTCCTGCTTCTCACTGCACTCGCCATCGGCGCCTCCATAAAAACGCTCGCCGTCCGCCGCGCCCGCAATCAACCTGTCCCGACTTCCAAACCCGAACCAGCAACCCAATGAAACGCAAAACCTTTATCGCCTCACTCGTCCTTCTCGCCGCGCTGCCGTTTGCCTCATGCAAAAAATCCGAGCCCAAAGGCAATCTCACCATCGCCCTGCTACCGAAGAGTAAGGGCAACCAGTATTTCGTCACTTGTGAAAAAGGGGCGCGTGCCGCCGCAGCAGAACTCGGTGCTGAGTTGCTTTTCGATGGTCCCATCAATTCCGATCCCGCCAAGCAAAATGAGATCGTTGAAAACTGGATCACCGATGGCGTTGATGTGATTGCTGCCGCTTGCGAAAACAAAGACTCCATCTCCACCGCGCTACGCAAGGCGCAGGCGGCTGGAATCAAGGTGATCACCTATGATGCCGATGCACAGCCCGACGCCCGCTCGTTTTTCGTAAACCAAGCGACCGCCCAGGGCATCGGCGAGCAACTGATGGATACCGCCGCTTCGTTGACGGGCGGCGAAGGCGAGTTCGCCATCATCACCGGCACGCTGACCGCCGCTAACCTCAACGAGTGGATCAAATTCATCAAAGCCCTCCAGGCGGAGAAATACCCGAACATGAAGCTCGTGGACATCAAGCCTTGCGACGACCAGAAGGACAAGGCCCAGCAGGAAGCCACCAACCTCCTCAGCGCGTATCCCAACCTTAAGGCGATCATCGGCGTATGCTCGCCATCGGTTCCCGGTGCGGCGGAAGCGATCAAGCAGGCGGGCAAGGCGGGAGCCGTGAAACTGGTTGGGCTCGGCCTGCCCAGCGAGAACAAGGCCTACGTCAAGGAAGGTGTCACCCAGGCCGTCATCCTGTGGAATGTCGAGGAACTCGGCTACCTCTCCGTCATGGCCGGCGCGGCCCTCGCTAAGGGCGAGCTTGTCCCCGGTGCCACGGAGTTCACCGCCGGCAAACTCGGGAAAATGAAGGTCGAGGGCGACAACGTCATCCTCGGCAAGCCCTTCGTCTTCACCAAGGAAAACATCGACCAGTTCGATTTCTAACCGGGGGCGTGCCGCCCGTCTCCACTATCCTCGACGCCCTCCTCGGCAAGATGATATTCCCCAACAAATACCAAGCCTGATCCCCATGAGAAAACTCTCTATCGTAGCCGCGCTTGCGGGACTTCTCACTGGACACGCCTCCGCACTTCCCGAATTTCTTGCCGTGGAGGCGGAGAAAAGCCCGCTCTCTAACTTTTTCATCCAGCCGCAGCGCATCGTCTGGACTTCGGAAAAGGGCGTGGTAAACGCCGATGCACTGCTCAAGCAGCATCCCGGTCAGGCGGTGCTTAAGGATGCCTCCCCGCCGCTCAAGC
>CAMCXJ010000178.1 GCA_945883455.1 Prosthecobacter debontii | reverse complement strand
GAGGAGCTGTTTCATGGCGAGGGAAAGCAGGGCGGTCATGAGTGGGCGAGGCTGGGGTCTTCGGAAAGCAGCACGCCTTTCTCAAGGTGCAGCGTGCGGTGCGCAGCGGCGGCGGCGCGGGCGTCGTGGGTGACCATCACGATGGTCTTGCCCTTGTCGCGGGAAAGGGACTGGAGCAGCGCAAGGATGCCGTTGGCGGATTCGCGGTCGAGGTCACCGGTAGGCTCGTCGGCGACAAGCAGCGGCGGATCACCGACCAAGGCGCGGGCAATGGCGACGCGCTGCTCCTGCCCGCCGGAAAGCTCGGCGGGCGTGTGGTGGGAGCGATCCATCAGGCCGACGAGATCCAGCGCCTCCTCCACTTTTTTTCGTCGCTCGGCTCGGCTCAGCGGCGTGATCAGGAGGGGCAGCTCGACGTTTTCGAAAGCGGTTAGAACCGGGATGAGATGATACATCTGGAAAATATAACCCACCTTCTGCGAGCGCCATTTCGTGAGCTGCTTGCGCGAGAAGCCGGCGATGTTCTCGCCATCGATCAGGAGCGTGCCGGTGGTCGGCGAGTCGATGCCGGAAATAAGGTTGAGCAATGTGGTTTTTCCCGAACCCGACGGCCCCATTAGCGCGAGGAACTCACCGCGCGGCACTTCGAGGTTCAGGTTTTCCAGCGGGGTCACGGTGTTCGCGCCCTTGCGGTAGGATTTGCTGATGGATTGGCAGGAGATCATGGGCGTTCGTTGAAAAGAGGCTTGAGGCGCTCGCCTTCGCGGAGGCCGGCGGGATTAGAAACGACCCACTCTCCGGGGCGCAGGCCGGAATCGATGCGGACGAGGTTTTCGGCGGTGGCCGACGAAACAACCTGACGGCGCTCGGCGCGGCGAGTGTCCGCATCGCACACCCAGACCGTTCCTTTCGTGAGGGCGGAGGTCGGGACATAAACGGCGACACCGATGGCCGAAGTATCCGGTTTATCCTCGCGGAGGGTTTCCAGAAACTCCACACGGGAGAGCATTTCCGGGCGCAGCTTGTCGCTGGGATCGGCGATGCGGACTTTCGCCTGGAGGGTGTTGCGCTGGAGATCCGCCGCGCCCTCGATACGCGTGACGATGCCTTCGAAAATCTCGTCCGGCAAAAGGTTGCAGCGGATCTTCGCAGCCTGGCCAACGCTCAATCCAGCGGCGTCTGCGAGCGGCACGTCAACGCGGACCTGAAGATGCGTGGGGTCGTAGAGGATCGCGATCGTGGAGCTGTCCTCCTCGTCCATGCCGACCATTTTTTTCGCGCCAGGCGCGGCTTTCAGAGCGAGAATCCGTCCGTCCACCGGGGCGTGGATGCGTGTGCGTTTATAGGCAAGCTCCGCTTTCTCCAGATCGATCTCCGCACCCTTGATCTGCGACTGGATGGCAAGGATCTCATACGCGATCTTGGACAACTCTTCGGCGATCTCGCCGATGCGCGCCTTGGCGAGATCCACCTCGGCGAGCCTGCGGCGATGGTCGAGCCGCACGGCGAGGCGCTCGTCTCCGGTGATCGCACCCTCTGTCATCTTATCGTAGCGGCGGAGCTTGTCGGCGGCTTCCTCGACGTTCGCCTCGGCCACTTCGAGCATCGCCTTCTCGGCATCTATCTGACGGATCGCGATCTGTGTGCCGACGCAATGCGCGTCGAAGGAGGCCTTCATGTCGGCCAGCTTCGCGGCCATCGCGTCGCGTTCGAGGCGGGTGTCATCTCCAATCAGGGTGGCAAGCAGGTCGCCCTTTTTCACCAACGCGCCCTGCAGCACATGGACTTGATCGACGATGCCGTCGGTGAGCGCGGTGGCCTTGATCGGCAGAGGATCGGGCTCTACCCAGCCAGAAGCTTGGAAAAGAGGCTTCCCCGATGACGTGCGATGTTCAGAGGTGGTGGAGCGGGTTATCGTTTCCTCGATTCCGATGGCCGGGACGACATTGACGGCTTTTCCGGGTAGCAATCGGTCCCGGAAAAGCAGCGCGAAGAGCAGTGCGAAGCCTAGGAAGATCGCGAGCGGCAGCAGCCAAACGCCTAGCCTGCGTTTCGCAGATCGGGTGGGCGGTGGTTCTTGAGTGGGCATGTTGGTTCTAAAGGGTGGGTTTGCTGTAAATGTCTGCAGGAAGGATGAAATGGGCTAACAAAGGGGTAACACGCCGTTGCGAAAACACAACGGATCTTCAGAGAAGTAGCCACCGCTGCGTGAGGTAAAGCGGATCCAGTATGACCGGCACGCCTTGCTGGCGAAACCGTAAATTCCCCCCACTGCCTTGCCATTTAACCTGAAATCCGATATTCAATTTCAAAATCAGCGGTCTTTACCACAGGGACACAGAGAACAGATGAATCCCCCGGTTGAAAATGACTTCGATCACGCGCCCCAATCTAACAGGCAAAGGTCATTCGGCAATTCCTTCCGGCGGGGGGCAACCATAGACCGGTTGCCATCCGGCGGCGCATCCCCTACCCTCACGCCATGCCGGAGCTGATGAAATGGTTCGAGTCCGTGGAGACCGATGCGCCCTTCGACACCTGCAAGGTGTGCACCCATCCGCTGGAGTTTTCCGAGACGTGGGTCGTGAATAAGCACTACCACCGCGAGGAGTGCGTGATGGAATACGCCGTCTGCGAGGAATGCCGCGACGAGGTTTCCGGGAAATTTAGCGAGGAATCGAAAGCAGCGATCCGCGCGTTTCTGGAAAACGAGATCGACTGGGAGCAAAGAATGCTCGATTGGATGGCGCTAGAAAATCCAGAGAAGCGGCTTGAACACTGCGTGGCCTGCCGCATCCCGAGTTTCCTGCCCAGTGGCTTCGCGATCTCCGCTCAGTTTCGCCAGGGCGGCACCCTGTTCGAGGGGGCGCTTCCCTTGCTGATGTGTTCGGATTGCGTGGCGAAAATCACCGCTACTATCTCCCCAGAAAGCCGCGAGGTCTGGCGGGATTTTGTGGCGCGTCACTTCGATGGGCCTAGTAATGGAGGCTTCGATCTCGGGATTTTCTGATGGGTCCTTCAGCCCTTGATGTCATCGAACCACCCGCCCCGTGCGGTGACCCATTTGCCTTTTCTAACAATTTTCGAAAATCCGATGCCTTCCTTCGCCGCGGCCTCGAACACTTCCCATGCCTGCGTTGCCAAGATTCCGGAAACGACCAGATCGCAGCGCTTGCCCATCGATTTCGCGATGACCGGCCAGGCCTCGATCAGGATGGTGGAGAAAAGGTTCGCGAGCACCACATCGTAGCCTTTCTTGCGCGGCTTCCATTTGAGCACATCCTGCTCGACCATCACCACATCCGGCGTGGCGTTGCGCTCGGTGTTGCGTTTCGCCACCGCGACGGCGAAGGGATCGAAATCGCAGCCCCAGACCTCGCTGGCACCGAGCTTGGCAGCCGCGATAGCGAGTAAACCTGTCCCTGTCCCGAGATCGGCCACCGTCCACTCCGTCCCTTTCCGCTCGCGGGAAATATCCACTAGGAACCGCAGGCAGGTCGAGGTGGTGGCGTGGTCTCCCGTGCCGAATGCCATCTCCGGCGGGATCACGATAATCTCGCGCTTGCCATGTTCCTTGCGGAGCGCGGCGAGCTTTTTCGCATCCGTCTCCGCTGTCACCAGGAAGGTATCGCGCACTTTCAGCGGCTTCGGCGGCTCCGGCGTCTTGTTCCAATCCGCGTCCCTCATTTTCCTAACCGATCCACCGAACTGGGAGAAAATCGCTTCCGCCTCGGCCTTGCTGGCGCAGTAAACTTGGAGTCGCACCGACTTCCCGCCCTTCACATACTCGATCACGAAATTCGGATTCCCCGCGAACCGTTCCTCCCACGCGTCCGCCCATTTCGCCCCTGAAAGTTTCGACCACAAATGCATAGACCGGAACATCCACAAATCGTGCGTCCAATCGCAAGCCTTATCACGTCCAATCAATCACGTCGTAACCGCTCGAACCACCGTAAATTTTGTCTCCCTCGATT
>CAMCXJ010000177.1 GCA_945883455.1 Prosthecobacter debontii | reverse complement strand
TTCGATTGCCCGAACTGCAAGGAGCTCTCGTTCCACTTCGAGTTCGCGAGGGCGGCGATGGATCGTTGCAACGCCACCCTTGAACTCATCCACCGCCTGAAATACGGCAGAGAAATCCATCTCGGCACAGAGCTGGGCAGGCTGGCTTGCCGGGCGTTTTCCGATCGTCGGCTGGCTGTTGCGCTAGAGGAGAAGTGGCCGTTGGTGCCGGTGCCGCTGCACCGCTTGCGGCAGATGGAGAGGCAGTTCAACCAAGCGGAGGAAATCGCGCGATCCATTGCCATCGAGACCGGTCTGCCGGTAGCGCGCCTGCTGAAACGGGTGCGACGCACTGAAACGCAGACGCGACTTAGTAGAAAGCAGCGAATGGAAAACCTGCGGGGCGCCTTCACTTTGCGTGAGACATTTCCCGAGACACCGCCGCCCGGCTACCTCCTCGTGGATGATGTTTTCACCACCGGCTCTACCGTGGACGAGTGCGCGAAGGTGCTGCGGAAAGCGGGTGCGGGCAGGATCGCAGTGCTCACTGTGATGCGAGGGTGATCGCGCGGAAATCAATTTTCATCACTACACCGGCGTGCATCTGGAGGCCGATGGGACCCTTGTCCTTCGCCGTTTCCGAAGTGTAGGTCATCACTTCCTTGCCGTTCAGCTCAACGGTATAGACAGGGCCTTTCGCGGTGATTCTCATGGTGTTCCACTCACCTTCCTTGAGCAGTTCCGCGACTCCCTTCGCCTCCGCCGGATAGCCTTTTTTCGAGGCGATGTAGGGGGAAGCGGTCATGTCCCGCTTCAACGATCCGGAAATGCCGATCTGGATTTGATCGTTCTCATGGCGCAGGAACACGCCGGAGTCGATCTTGCCCTCGAACCTGAATTCGCAGGAGACCACGAAGTCTGTGTATCCCTTCTCCGTCCAGAGAGTGGAGCCCTGCTTTTTCTCGTTGCTGGTGCCGGTGAGAACACCGTCTGCTGCGGTCCATACATCCGCGCCGGACGTTTTCCATCCAGCGAGGGATTTGCCGTCGAAAATCGCTTCCGGGGCGGCGTGGGAAATGAGGGTGGCAGCGAGGAAGTAGGACAGAATTTTCATGAGTGAGTTTACGCCGATCAGCGAGTGGATGTATCATTTTTAGCGGGTGAAAAAAATCGGATAAAAAGATGACAACACGTAAAGCAGGTGCCGAGAGCAGCAAGAGGTAGCAGACCAGACTTCAAGTCGTTGCCGATCATCCATTGGGGAAGCGGGGACTCGATGCTGATACCGCGAACCATGGAGATAGTCTTCAGGGCGAGAACCAATCCCGCATGCAGGCCGATGGGGAGCCAGAGGGAAAAGGTGCGGATGCGGCACCAACCAAGCAGCAAACCGATGATGGTTAGCATGGTGAAATCGGTCACGAAAAACAGTGGGTTGGCGAAATGACCGAGCGTGCTAACCAGAATTTCAAACCCCGCATACCAAGCGCTCGGATCCGCGATGACCATCCCGTCCGGGGGACTGAGAAAATGGACGACAGAAAACATCAATGAACTGCCAATCCAAGCCGTGCGAACCGGATACGTCCGCAGCCATAGACCGAGCAAAAGGCCGCGAAATATCAGCTCCTCGACGAGCCCTACACCCATTGCCGGCACAAAAGCCTTGGAGAAAAATTTTACGATGGAAAACTCACTCTCCCTCGGCACCGCCGCGCCGGTCGCTTCGAGAACAAGAGCTAGTGCGCCGAGCGAGGCTGTTCCGATCAGCAATCCGCTGGCGAGGTGCGTGAGGCGTTTGCTCCACGACAACCGCCGAAGGGCGTAAACATCTGCCAACGGATCGCGCGGCAGACATTTCACGCGTAGAATGAGCAATGGCAGCAGCGCCAATGCGGAGATCAGAAGTGATCGGGAAAAGTAGCGGTCGGGCTTGGCTCGACCTGCGGATGAGGCGATGGACTCAACGGCAGCGGGGTAGTCGACAAGCTCTGCGCTCGCGGACAAAGCCTTGCCCCAGCCATAGAGATTCGGCGTAAGGAAGGCGGCCGCGAGGAGCGAGGCGGCGAGCCAGAGGATGATCGCCCCGGCCTCTGATTTTAGGAATCGCATTAGTCGGGTTTCCTCTGTGTGAACAACCACTTGATGACCTCGGGATCCTGATAGGTCGGCGTCCATGAGTCGTGGCCGACTCCGGGATACATGGTCAGCTCCGCCTTGCTTCCTGCTTTCCTCAAGGCCTCCGCCATCAGCTCGCTGCTTTTTGTCGGCACGACCTCATCTAGTTCGCCGTGAAAGATGCGGATCGCGACGTCCTTGAATTTTCCCACGGTCTGCGGAGCGCCCCCGCCGCAAACAGGCATCGCGGCGGCCCATGTCTGCGGGCTGCGGGCGAGCATATCCCAGGTGCCGAAGCCGCCCATGGAAAGTCCGGTAACGTAGATGCGCTTGCGGTCGATGGGGTGTTTCCGCGCCGTATCCTCCACGAGCGCGAGCACGGCGTCCATCAGCGGATTTTTTTTTCCGGCATTCTTGAGTTCCAGTAAGCCCGGTGTCGGCTCCGACCACCAGTGTCCCGGAGGGCATTGCGGGACGATGAGGTAAACTCTTTCGCCCAGCTCCGCCGCGCCCTCGAGGATGTCGGCGACGCTGTTTTTGAGCTGCGCCTTGTTGTCGGTGCCGCGCTCGCCCGAGCCGTGGAGAAAGAGGACGAGCGGATAGAATTTCCCCGCCTCCGTCTTTTCGGGAGCTACGAAACGGTAAAGCACTTCCGTGCTGCCGTTCGCCGTGAAGGTCATCGGCACGGGTTCGGCGAACGCGGTGGCGATGGTGGTGGCTGCGATGAGAAGGGATTTCATAAATGGGTTAGGAAATGCTTTCCGCTCCGAAATAGGCAACGAGCGAGGCGGGGATTTTGATAGAGCCATCGGGTTGTTGATATTGTTCCAACAGCGCCACGTAGAGCCGGGGCAGGGCGGTGCCGGAGCCGTTGAGAGTATGCGGGAAACGGTTTTTACCCTCCTTGTCCTTAAAACGCAACTTCATCCGCCGCGCCTGATAATCGCCGAAGCACGAGCAGCTCGAAACCTCCAAGTATTTCCCGTGACCGGGCGCCCAGACCTCGATGTCGTAGGTCTTCGCCGAGGACTGCCCGACGTCTCCAGTGCAGAGCTCGATCACGCGATAATGCAGCCCGAGCTTTTGCAAAATGCTCTCCGCGTGCGCGGTCAGCTCCTCCAGCTTTTGGAAGCCCGTTTCCGGATCGACCACCTGCACGAGCTCCACTTTATCGAACTGGTGCATGCGGATGATGCCTTTGTTGTCGCGGCCCGCTGAGCCCGCCTCGCGACGGAAGCACGGCGTGTAGGCCACGAGTTTGATCGGAAGGTCGGACTCGGCGACGATGGTATCGCGGTAAAGGTTCGTCACCGGCACCTCGGCGGTGGGAGCTAGGAAAAGGGTGTTGCGGCCGTCGTTTTCCGAAGGCTCGGTGCCATACATGTCATCTTCGAATTTCGGCAACTGCCCAGTGCCCTCCATGCACTCACGCAGAACGAGGTGCGGCACATTGACCTCCTCATAGCCGTTTTCGGTTTGCGTATCTAACAGAAACTGGATCAACGCCCGCTCCAGCTTCGCGCCCTTGCCGCGATAGACCGCAAAGCCCGAACCGGCGATGCGGATCCCGTCGTCCCACGAGATCAGGCCGTGTTTTGTGGCGAGCTCCACATGATCCTTTGGCTCGGAAATTTCCGGTTTCGCACCCCACTCGCGGACGATGGGATTCGCCTCCTCGCTGTCGCCCACCGGGCATTCCGCGTGGGGGAGGTTGGGGATGTTGAGGAGAAGGTCGGTCTGTTTCGCGGAGGCGGTTTCGGCTTCGGTGTCGTGTTTGGAAATCTCGTCGTTGATGCCGCGCACTTGAGCCTCGACAGCCGAGCTGTCTTCGCCCTTCGCCTTCATCATGCCAATCTGTTTCGAGATCGTCATGCGCTTGTTCTGGAGCTCCTGCTTCGCGGTTTCCGCCGCCCGCCGTGCCTC
>CAMCXJ010000176.1 GCA_945883455.1 Prosthecobacter debontii | reverse complement strand
TTGAAATTTGAATTTTATGAAACCCATACTCCTACCCCTCCTAGCCGCTGTCGGTGCCGCGACTGCGGTCATTTCCACCAAGCCTCCCGAGCCGACGGGGAAATGGGTAAAATACAAAATCAGCAACTACTTCTGGGCGGAGGGTGCGTGCGTGGCCGATGTGAACGCCGACGGCAAAACCGACATTCTCACTGGGCCGTATTGGTATGCAGGGCCGGATTTCAAGACACGCCACACCGTTTACCCGGACGGGATCACCTTCAACGCAGGTGAAAAGGGCACGATCCCCGGCTTCGAGGGTGAGCTGAGCGGCAAGAACGCCTACTCCGACAATTTCCTCTCCTACTCCCACGACTTTAACGGCGACTCCCGGCCCGACTACATCGTGATCGGCTTTCCCGGAAAGGAAACTTTTTGGTATGAGAATCCCGGCGGAAAGGAAGGCCACTGGCCACGCCACACGGCGCTAGCCTCCACCGACAACGAATCCCCCATGCTCGCCGATATCAACGGCGACAAGCGCCCCGACCTACTCTGTATGTCCGGCGGAAAAATCGGTTACGCAACCCTCGATCCCACCAACCCCACCGCCCCGTGGAAATGGCACGCCATTACACCCGCGAATCCAGACGCCTTCCAACGCTACACCCACGGCATCGGCCACGGCGACATCAACTCCGACGGCCTCACCGACATCCTCGAAAAACGCGGCTGGTGGGAGCAGCCCGCCGCTTGGGATGGCGTGGCTTCATGGAAATTTCATCCCGCATCCTTTGGCGATAAAGGCGGCGCCCAGATGTTCGGAACCGATGTGAACGGCGACGGACGCACCGATGTGATCACCTCCATCGATGCCCACGGCTTCGGCGTCGCCTGGTTCGAGCAGAACGCGGACGGCACATGGAAACGCCATCTCCTCACCGACACGCCGGAGGAAAAAGGCTCCACCGGAGTCGCCTTCACTCAGCCGCACGCCCTCGATCTCGCCGACGTCAATGGCGACGGCACCCTCGATATCATCACTGGGAAACGCTTCTGGGCGCACGGTCCGACCGGCGACCCCGAGCCCGACCAGCACGCCGTCATCTACGCTTTCCTCCTCACCCGCAAGGATGGCCAGGCCACCTACACCGCCGAGATCATCGATGCCAACAGCGGCGTAGGCTGCCAGGTCATGGCCGCCGATGCGAATGGCGACGGCAAACCCGACATCATCGCCGCCAACAAGAAGGGCTGCTTTGTAATTTGGCGGAAGTAGTCTTTCACCCGCCCGTTCTGAAATCCCCACCGAGGGCGAGGTGGAGGTCGAAGCGGTTCTGGAGGCGCTGGTTGCGGAGGCGGATGATGGCGGCGCGGGCGTTGTTGGCGCGGCGCTGGGCTTCGAGGACGGAGAGAAGGTTCGGATTGATGCCCTCGGCGTAATTGCGCTCTGCCTGCTTTTCCGCGCGCCCAGCCTGCTCGACTTCGTTTTTAAGAAATTTTTCCTGAATGGCCAGCGAGCGGTCGGCGGCGAGGGTGGCTTCGACTTCCCGGAATGCTTCCAAGGCAAGCTGGGCGTATTCATTCACGAGGCGATCATTGCCTGCCAACGCAGCCCTTGCACCGGCGGCGATTGCACCGCCTTCGAAGAGCACCTGATCGACGCGGCCGGTGATGTTGGCGATGAGGAAATCGGGATTGAGGAAATCGGAAAGCCTTACGCCCGCCGTGCCGCCGCCAGCGGTGAGTGAAAAATCGGGGAGCAGGGATTTGCGTGCGGCATCCGCCCGTTTTGCCGAGGCAAAGAGGCGGGCTCGGGCAGCGGCGAGATCCGGGCGGCGCTCAACCATGCTCGCAGGGATTCCGGCGGGAACCGAGCCGGGGAGGTTTGGCTGATCGCTTGCTCCGCGCAATTGCCCGCCGGGGTAGCGGCCTTGCAAGACTTCCAACGTGCGAGCCGCGTTACCGCGATTCAGCTTGGTCGCCTCCACAGATCTTTCCGCAGCGGAAACGTTCGTGCGGGCGAACTGGATGTCGAGCGCGCCCTCGCCAGTGGCCTTGTAAGTGCGCTCGATGATGCGCAGGTTTTTGCGAAATGAATCGAGCGTAACCTCCGCGAGATCGACCTCCTGCTCGGCGGAGATGAGATTTACGTAAGCCTTCGCGGCATTCGCAGCGAGCGACAAGCGGGCACCCCGGAAATCCTCGATGGCGCCCCGCTCATCCGCCTCGGCAGCGCGGGTGAGATCGCGCAAGCGCCCCCAAAGATCCGGCTCCCACGAGGCCGCGAGGTTGAGGTTATAGCTCTGGACGCTGGGTATGCCCGATCCGTTGGTGGATCCGCCGCGCGTCCCCGCATCAAGCGTTGGAAGTTGCCGCGCGCGGGCGATGATCGTTTCCTCCTTCGCCGCGCGCAGCCTCGCGGAAGCCGCTTTGATCGAGCGGTTGTGGGCGAGCGCCTCGTTCACGCTGTGCTTGAGTCCCGCGTCGCTGAATTCATCAATCCAGCCGGTGGAAATTTTTCGATCGGTCCCACTGGAAGCCTCCGCCCATGTGCCGGGCGTGCGGAACGCGAGGTCATCGACGGGCGATTGAAAACCGCAGCCGGTTAGAAAAACCGAGGCAGCGAGCAGGCAAAGCCGACCTTGGATTTTGGATTTTAAATTTTGAATTTTCAAAGCCTTGCGAGGATCGCGTCGCCCATGCCCGCCGTCCCCACCTTCTGTTCCCCGTCCTTGCCGGTGGCGATGTCGCCGGTGCGGAAGCCGTCGGCGATGGCTTTCGCGACGGCGGCCTCGATGGCGTCGGCGGCTTCCGTCTTCCCAAGGGAGAAACGCAATAACATGGCGAGCGAGAGGATCTGCGCGATCGGGTTCGCAATCCCCTGCCCCGCGATGTCCGGAGCAGAACCACCCGAGGGTTCGTAAAGGCCGAAGTAAAGTGCGTCCGCCTTTTTCTGGCCGAGCGAAGCGGAAGGCAGCATCCCAAGCGAGCCGGAGATCATCGCCATCTCGTCGGACAGGATGTCGCCGAAAAGGTTTTCCGTGACGAGCACATCGAAGGAACCCGGGCGGCGGATGAGCTGCATCGCCGCGTTATCGACATACATGTGGGAAAGCTCGACCTCAGGGAATTCCTTCGCGATCTCGATCATCGTCTCACGCCACAGCACCGAGGAGGCGAGGACGTTCGCCTTGTCCACCGAGAGCAGGCGCTTGTCGCGACCCATCGCGGCGGTGAACGCGACCCGCCCAATGCGCTCGATCTCGCTCTTTTTGTAAATCATCGTATCGAGCGCGACCGGCTCGCCGTTCTCCACGTGGCGGCCTTTCGGCGAGCCGAAATAGACACCGCCCGTCAGTTCGCGGACGCAGAGGACATCGAAGCCGTCCTTGATGAGTTCTTGCTTCACCGGCGAGGCGTCGGTCAGCGCGGGCAGGCAAACGCCAGGGCGGAGGTTCGCGAAAAGGCCGAAGTGTTTCCGCAGCGGTAGCAGCGCCCCGCGCTCCGGCTGAATCTCGGGCGGCAGGCTCTCCCACTTTGGCCCGCCAACAGAGCCGAATAGAATGGCATCCGCCGCCTCGCTCGCTGCGACGGTTTCTGCAGGCAGCGGATGACCGCCATCATCGATGGCCGCGCCGCCGACAAGGTGCTCGGATCGCTCCACCTTGAAACTGAATTTCACCTCCACCGCATCCAGCACGCGCAGCGCCTGAACCATCACTTCCGGACCAATGCCGTCTCCGGATAAAATCGTTATCTTCGACATAAAATTTTCAATCCTCCTCGAACTTCCGGGCAATCAGATCGCCGATGGCGTCCAGCGCGGCTTCCTCGTCCTCGCCCTCCGCGCTCACCAGGATCACCGAGCCATGCCCGGCGGCCAGCATCATCAGGCCCATGATGCTTTTCCCGTCCACCTCCTCACCGTCCTTCTCGACGGTGATGTCGGATTGGAAACGATTCGCCATCTTGACGAATTGCGCAGCAGGGCGGGCGTGTATCCCTAGCTTGTTCTGAATCGTAAAATCTCGTTGTGCCATAT
>CAMCXJ010000175.1 GCA_945883455.1 Prosthecobacter debontii | reverse complement strand
TCGCCTCCGCCACCCGCCGGAGGTTGTGGACGAGACGCTGCGCTTTGATCTTTTCGCCATGCCGCGCGCGGTCGGAGAGGGTTTCTCCGGGAAGCAGTTCATACGCATAATGGCAGATCCCGTTTTCCATCGTGGCCTCATAGATCGCGCCGACAAGAGGATGTTCTACCCCGGCCTTGGCGCGGACATCCGCGATGAACTCCTCGCTTTCCATCCCCTCTTTGAGTTCCTCCACGAGCACCATCCGCCCCACGGAAACCTGCTTGGCCAGCCATGTCCTGGTCGTCTCGGTTTCAACAAGGCACTCCTGCGGCACATAATCACCGAACCTGTTCTCCTCTTTGCCCACTTCTTCGTTCACATTGTCCATACTGGGTTTCTGTGGGTCATATTTCACTCGTCCAACAGAGGATTGAGAAGCGGAATATCAGGGTCAAAATTCGGCGGCAGGATATCTTGGTCGAGAAACTCGGGTAAATCGCCCGACTGGTCTCCGGCGGGCGCTGTTTGGCCGATCCTCGCTGCGAGATCGCGAGGCCATGCCTGCACATCGAGCACCTCGCCCTTATACTTCAGTGTGACGACCTGGCCGTAGTAGCTGAGCTCGCCGAAAAGGTGCGTCGTCTGCTCGTCGCGGCGCGGAATCTGGTAATTCACGCGCAGGGATTCCTCGCCCCCCGCCCAATCGAAGGGCATGGAAACCCACGAATGCTGCGCCCATGCTTCTTCTTCACTCGCAAGCGGGACGATCACACCCTTATCGGTTTTGTTAAAAAAAAGCACTTCCATCTGCAATTCGGGCGTTTCGACTTCCTGGCCGGGTGCTTTCTGGACGGGAACGGTCAGCACCACCCGCTGCCCGCCTGCTGCCTTCGCGTCGTTGAAAATACGCACGCGGCCGAGCGCAAGTTTACCGCGCATGTCACCGGGTTGCTCGAAGCCATCGCGCAATTTCGCGGCGGCCGCCTCGTAAAGGTTTCCCGCACCGGAAACGCCGAGCTGGAAGACCTGCTCGTAATAATCCGCCGCCTTTTCATAGACGCCCATCATCTCGTGAACCATGCCGAGTTCGTAGAGCACGGTGGGGTCGCCCGGGGATTCCCCGAGCGCCTCTTCTAGCTTCACAATCGCGGCACCCATGTCGCCCGCGATCCGTGCCTTTCGCGCTTCGGTAACGAGAAGCTCCGAGCGGGGATCCGCGATGGCGGGCGTGACGAGCTCTTCCGGCTCTGGCACGGGCGGCAATATCGGCTCCGCCTTCGCCACCGGTTCCGCAGAGAGATCGTTGGGCACCGGCACGCTGATCCGGATCGGCACCAGCTTCTCCACTTTCCTTTCGATGATTTTCACCTGCCGTCCTTCCTCGACCCTCACCGCCAGCGCCATGCCGGCGATCAGGAGCTGCGAAAATGCCATCAGCCCGAGGCCGCAGCAGGCCAGCGTGAACAAGCGGTTTCCTTTCATCGTTCCCCAGCGTGATGGAAACCGGGAGACGCGTCAAATTTGATGTTCGCGGGCGGATTTTCGGTTTTGAATCGTGGAAATGAAAGTGGCCACCGGTATCGCGCTTATGCTCGCCATCGCGCTTTTCCTGCCGCTGACTCCGGAGGCGAAGGCGCTGGAAGGGCTGGATCCGAGGTTGGTGCGGCTCGGGCTGGCGCTGTTTGTGGGCATCGCATTCCTATGGATGACCGAGGCGCTGCCGCTCGCCATCACAGCGCTTCTTGTGCCGGTGATCGCCGCGGTGATGGGGCTCTCCGGCGTGAAGGATTCGCTGGCATCCTTCGCCGCGCCGCCCATTTTCCTGTTCCTTGGCGGCTTCGCTCTCGCGTCGGCGCTCTCCGCGCAGGGGATTGACCGTTGGCTTGCCGGGAAACTAGCGCGGCTGGGGAAAGGGAAATTCATCCCCGTTTGCCTCTACCTTTTCGGCGGCACAGCATTGCTCTCGATGTGTGTGAGCAACACCGCCACGACGGCGATGATGATCCCTCTCGCGCTCGGTATCATCAGCCAGTTCCGGACGGAAGGTGCCGCCCCAAAGAATACCTATTTCCTGCTCCTCGGTGTCGCCTATGCGGCGAGCATCGGCGGCCTCGGGACTCTCGTCGGCAGCCCGCCGAACGGGATCGCCGCGAAAGCTCTCGGCGTTTCCTTTTCCGAGTGGCTGAAATTCGGGATTCCGGCGGTTCTCGTCCTGCTTCCGGCGATGGTCGCCACGCTGCATTTCCTGCTGAAACCGTCCAATGAGGGCGGCGCGATTGAGGTCAAGGCCGAGCGTTTCGATTTTACGCCGCAGCGGAAAATCACACTTGCGATTTTCGCGGCCGCCGCCCTTGGCTGGATTTTCGGCACCCCGCTCGGGAAGCTACTGGGGATTTCCGATATCGATACCTGGGTCGCGCTCGCCGCTATCGGGTTGTTAGCGGCGACGCGGGTGGTCAGTTGGCGGCAGATTGAGGAAGGCACCGATTGGGGCGTGCTCCTGCTTTTCGGTGGCGGACTAGCGCTCAGTGCCGTGCTTGGATCTTCCGGCGCGAGCCTTTTCATGGCGCGCCTGCTCGGCGGTGCGATGGGCGAATGGCCGCTGTGGGCGATCATCATGGGTGTGGTCGCATTCGTGATCTTCCTGTCTGAGCTTGCCAGCAACACCGCGACCGCCGCCCTGCTCGTGCCGATCTTCATGGCCATGGCGCTGGAGTTTGATATCGATGCCGCGAAGCTGGTTTTGCCCGTTACCATCGCCGCTTCGTGCGGTTTCATGCTTCCCGTCGGCACGCCTCCCAACGCCATGGTTTTCGCCACGGGCAGGATCCCTCAGCGCTCGATGATCCGGGTCGGTTTCGTCATGGATCTCGTTTTCATCGCGCTGATCACCGCGATGTCACTGCTGCTCTTCTGAGGGAGCTTGTACCGTAAACTAGTAAAACATCAAAAGGATGGACGCCGATAAGAACGCTCATGAACAGGCAGGTGCGGGTTCTTTTCTTGCAACTTACACATCCGCGGGATTTGCGCGATGACGAAATGGGGCGATGCTATCACTATGCCGAAACGAGTGGAGAAAGCAGACTTGCCGCAAAAAGTTTGTGCCGCATGCGGGCGGCTTTTCGCGTGGCGAAAGAAGTGGGAGAAGGTGTGGGAGGATGTTAGGTATTGCTCGGACCGCTGCCGGAGGGCCCGTAAATGACAGCCCTATCGCAGGTCAACTCCCCTCCTCGAAAGCGTATCTCGTTCGATTCGGCCTAAGATCTCTTCGCTTGCGTCCCGAATCCTTTAAATTGCTTTCTTCATTGAATTTTGAAACTTACGGTTTGTAGTTTCCACTCACATGGAAACTCTCATCACCCACCTCGAGCACGGCGAGGAGTTCGACCCACGCGAGATCGAAGTCGCCGCCGAACTGCTGCTTGATCCAGCCGTTGCCGATGAAAAGAAAAGCCGCCTGCTGCTGGCGCTATCGCAAAAAGGGGAGACACCCGCCGAGATCGCTGGCTTCGTGGAGGCATTTCTCCAGCATGCCGTAGATCCCATGATCGGCACGATGGAACTCGAAGGCCCCACGCTCGATGTCTGTGGCACCGGCGGCGACAAGCTCGATCTTTTCAACGTCTCCACCACTGCGATGTTCATCGCCGCAGCGGCCGGCGCGGTGGTTGTGAAGCACGGCAACCGTGGCATCACCTCGAAAAGCGGCGGCGCGGATGTGCTGGAGGCGCTCGGTGTCCGCATCGATCTACCACCAGAAGGCTTCCGCCATTGCCTCGAAAAAGCGCGTGTCGGCTTCCTTTTCGCGCCGAACTATCACCCGGCCTTCAAAGCCGTCGCCGGTGTCAGAAAACAGCTCGCCGCCGCCGGACACCGCAGCATCTTTAACCTGATCGGCCCGCTGCTCAACCCCGCCCGCCCCGAGTGCCAGCTCGTCGGCGTTTCCGACCGCTTGCTGTGCCCTGCCTTCGCGGAAATTTTACAACGCCTGGGCAAAGAGAGCGCTTGGGTTGTCAGCGGCATGGCTCCCGGCCACCGCGCGGT
>CAMCXJ010000174.1 GCA_945883455.1 Prosthecobacter debontii | reverse complement strand
CTACAGCGGGCTGTAGCAGTCCAAGGCGCTCCACATTCACCCCTTCGCGCCGAGCCGGTAAAACGCCCAGCGGATCTCTTCCTCGTAGGCTTGCAGGGACGGGTAGAGAGTCTCCGTGGAAAGCTCGCGCAAGCCGCGGTTCATGCGCTCCGCAGGCTGTAGAGATGCTAGATCTGCCAGCAAGACGAGCAGCTCCGTGCGGTTTTTCATCCTGATCGGACGTCCGCCGTAGGTGATGACCGAGTCCTTGTCCATTTCCAGGGAAATGCGGTGCGGCTCGCGGGAGAAAAAGAGATCGATGCGGAAATAGTCCTTCTCGATAAATTTGGTGACGCGGGTTGGCACTTGGGACGTGTATGCCCCGTTCTGAGTGTAACGGACTTCCGTTTGCATCTCGTAATCGGAGACGGGTCGTTCGCGTTCGACGATCCCGGCGGCGGCGAAGACAAACTCATTGCGTCTGCGCTCTTGGCGGCGGTTCATCGCATTGGTAAGGATGATGGATTCGCCGCTGAGCTCGATCAGGTGGCAGCGAAAATCGGGGTGCAGGGAGGGGATGTCGCCATCCGGCACGATGTCCGTTTTGCAGCCGAGAGTGCCCAGGCCTAATTGGAAGGCTTGCGCTTCTTCGTATGACAAACCCGAGCAAACGATGCCGAACCAACCCCGCAAAATCCCCGCCGCATCTGCCCGCGCGATGGACGGGACGTTAACGGTGATTTCCTCCAGAGCCTTGCGGTCAGGCTTCGGCTCAATGGCGTGAAGAAGGAGGGAAAAGTCCAAGTTCCTCAGTAGGAAAAGATTTCGCCGTCCTTGAAGAAGCGCTTGATCTCGGCGGCGGCGGCTTCTGGGGAATCGGAGGCGTGGCAGACGTTGCGCATTTTCGCGTCAGCGTCCTTGAAGCCGAAATCGCCGCGGATCGTGCCGGGGGCGGCGACCATGGAATCGGTGGGACCGAGCAGGTCGCGGATGCGGGAGATTACATCATCGCCTTCGAGGGCGAGCGCGATCACGGGCGTTTCCTGCATGAAGCCGCGGACGGAAGGGAAAAACGGCTTGTCGGCGATGTGCGAGTAATGCTCGGCGAGGATTTCGTCACTGAGTGACATCATCTTGATGCCACGCACGAGGAAGCCTTCCTTCTGGAAACGGGCAAGAACCTCGCCGGTCAGGTTTTTTGCGACGGCGTCGGGTTTAAAAAGGATGAGTGTGGTTTCAAGTGCCATGTGGATGGGTTAGGTGGCGGTTTCCCTGCATGCAAGCCTTTTCACGGCACGTGCGGATGCGGATAAATTCGGAGATGGGATTGTGAATTCTTTTCCAGCACGCGCAGACGGTTAGGGCACATTTCGGAACAACCCATCACATTACGCACGGAAATCGTTTTGCCAAGCTCCGCCGGATTGCCCACGTTCCCCACACATGGGCGATCTGCTGCACATCCTCGTCATCAGCGACGGCAAAGCCGGCCACGAGAACCAATCGCTCGGTCTCGCCGAGGCGATGGCGCGGCGGCACCCTGCGGAGATTCACACGCTACGGCTCGATATGAGAAGATGGATGTATCCCCGTCTCAAGGCGGCGATCGCCCGGGTCGGTCATTTTCCCTGCCCGGATTTCGTCCTCGCCACTGGACACGCCACCCATCCCGCCGCGCTTCTGGTAGCAAGGAAGTACGGCGCGCGTAGTATCTGCTTGATGAAGCCGAGCCTTCCGATGTCTTGGTTTGATCTCTGCATCTGCCCGGAACACGATTTCATCGGCAAGCCTGTCCCTCGGAATGTGATCACCAGCAAGGGCGCGCTCAACCGGGTGCGACCCACGGAAGGCGGGCGGTCCGGAAAGATTTTCCTCATCGGCGGCCCCTCGAAAACCCATGGCTACGACGAGGCCGCGCTGATCGCCCGCATCCGCGGGATCGCGGCGGACGGCGAATGGCAGGTGGCGGATTCGAGGCGGACTCCGGAAACCTTCCTGCCCGCGCTGAAAAAGGAACTGCCCGGCCTCACTGTTTTTTCCCACCAAGAAACGCAACCAGGCTGGCTTGCTGGGAAACTCGCCAGCGCCGATACCGTCTGGGTTAGCGAGGATTCCGTCTCCATGATCTACGAGGCTCTCACCGGCGGCGCGAGAGTCGGCATTCTGGAAATGCCGCGCCTCAGGCCGGACGCGCGCGTCATCCGCGGCCTTGAGGCACTGAAAGCCGAAGGTTATCTTGATGCACATGATTCTCCTCGCCCCCTCGCCGAGGCCGACCGCTGCGCGGCGACGCTCGCCGGGTTGGGTTTCCATGTCGGATAGCCGTAAGATTCTTTAAAACCCGCTTGCCCATGGATCAGCGAAAGGGGCGATCCCAAAAGGTCTATCTCTTTCGCCAATCATGGGCATGCGAGTTACAAACTCGCGTTCCCGGCCTTTAACTCATTTCCTTCAAGATTTCTGGATAGCGGCCGGCTTACCAATGGAAAAAACCGAGCCCGACACAGCGCTTCTTCATGACGGGAGGCCGTGCGGGCGGTTGCGTTGGGCAAGGCGTTGTTCCAGGGTGGGAATCATTTTTTTACCACGAATGAAGGCGAATGAAGAGTGGGATTCTGGTCTCTGGATTCTGGTATCTCACGCGAGCGCACATGAGTGTGCCGCGAAGCCGGCACCGAAGGCGGTGAGCCAGAGCGGCTCGGGGTCGGGGTGGGTGCGGAGGCGTTCCTCTAGGGCGAAGAGGAGGGAGGGGCTGGACATGTTGCCGTGGCGGCGCAGGACTTCGCGGGTTTCGGTGAGGTGGAAATCCGGCAGGGCGGTCTCGATGGCCTCGATGACATCGCGGCCGCCGGAGTGGGCGAGGATCTGGGCAGGCTTTTCCGGGAGCCTTGCGTAAAGGGTGGTGACGGCTTGGGCGGCGAGCTTGGGGACGCTGCGGTGGAGCTGGTTCTTGAGTTTCCCGGCGGAGTTGGTGAAACGGATTTTCTCGCGGTCGGCGGGGACGTGGTGGGTGTCGAAGGAATGGAAACTACGGCAACCCTCGTAGGTGGGTTGCCCGGTTAGGATGGCGGCGGCGGCGCCATCGCCGAAGAGGCAGAGGGAGATGAGGACGCCGGGGTCGTCATCGATGTAAAAGGCGGCGGAGGAGATCTCCACGGCGACTACGGCGACGGTATGGGACGGGTTCGCGGCGAGGTAGCCGTGGGCGGCGCGGAGGGTGGGGATGGCCGCGCCGCAGCCGAGGCCGACTAGATCGCAAAGGTAGGCATCGGGGCGCAGGCCGAGAGTTTCCGCGACGTGGCTGGACGGGCCGGGGCAGAGGTACCCGGTGCAGGTGCAGAGGAAAAGGGCGTTGATTTTCTCGGCGGCGAGGTCGGATTTTTCCAAGGCTTTGGCGAGGGCATCGGAGGCGAGGGCGGGCGCGCAGGTTTCGAAGGATTGGTTGAGCGCTTGCGCGTCCTGCCGGAACACGGGACCGAGATCGGCGGCGGTGAACTGGCGGGTTTCGATGCCGGAACTCCCGTTGGTGAGAATTTTTTCCAGCAGGGAAACGGAGCGAGGTTTCAGCGCGCCGAAGTCCGGGTGGGACTGGAGGGCCAGCCAGGTCTCCGCTTGGGTGAAGGGGTGCGGCGGGTTGGCGGTGGCGAGGGAGAGTAAGAACATGGAGACAGGAGTCAGGGGGCAGGAATCGGGATGGGATCAAAGCGGTTTGATTGACGATTGATGATTGTTGATTTTTGAATGCTGATTGGCTGGCGAATCGGAGCTCTTTCAAATCAAACATCAACAATCATCAATCGGAAATCATCAATCATCGGACTAAGCTCAGGATGGGCCGGAGGGGGGCGTGTTTCAGGAGGGGCTTGGCAGCGGGGTGGAAGAGCAGCGGGTGGAGGAGTTTGGCGGAGGCGAGGCGTTTTTGGAAACGTTTGGCGAGCTGGTGTTGGATGGCGGCGCAGGCTCTGGGCCATGTCAGGGTGCCGTTGGCAAAGGCGATAAGGTGGGGGAGGGCGGTTTCGGCGGATTGGAAGGCCATGGTCATGCCGTTGCCGGTGAAGGGGGGGATGATGGCGTGGGAATCGCCGAGCG
>CAMCXJ010000173.1 GCA_945883455.1 Prosthecobacter debontii | reverse complement strand
GACCATGGATTGAGATTCGTTGGAAAGTCTTCCGATCAAAAATCAGCAATCATCAATCGGAAATCGTCAATCGTCAATTTGATCGGTGCGCGTCTCCTACGTTGGGATTGATGAATGACGATTGTTGATTTTGGATTTTTGATTGGAAGCCCATGATGGTGCGCACCATGTCATCCACCTGGAAAAATTACATCCGTTTGCTTTGCCTTGAGCGTATTTTCGGAAAAGGATCGTCCATGCGTTTCGCGGAAAAATTACAACGGCGGGTGGAGTCCACGGGTTCGAGATTGTGCGTGGGTCTCGATCCGAGGCCGGGCGAGGGCGGTGCCGCACACGCCAGGGATTTCCTGCTCCAAGTGATCGAAGAGACCGCCGCCGAGGCGGCCGCCTTCAAGCCGAACATGGCCTACTTCGAGGCGATGGGCATCGAGGGCATCCGTGTCCTTGAGCAAATTCTCGCCGCGATCCCCGATGGCATCCCGATCATCCTCGACGCGAAACGCAGCGACATCGGCGAGACCCAGAGATACTACGCGCAGGGCTATTTCAACGGTTGGAACGTGGATGCCGTTACGCTCAACCCCTTTCTCGGATACGATTCCATCGAGCCCTTCCTCGATCACGCAGGCAAAGCTGTCTATCTCCTCGCCGTGACCTCAAACCCCGGCTCCGCCGATTTCCAGCGGCAGACACTCGCCGACGGACGGCAGGTGTTCGAGCTCGTCACCGCCCTCGGCGAGCGAGCGAAGTCCGAAGGCCGCGCCACGGATGTCGGGTATGTCGTCGGCCTGACGAACGCGGAGGCCGTCCTTTCGAAAATGCCGGACGTGCCGCTGCTCGTGCCGGGTCTCGGTGCGCAAGGCGGGGATCTCGCCGCGCTGGCCGGCGCAAAACGCAGCGCTCCCGATGTCATCAACGTATCGCGGGGCATCCTTTACGCGGACGACGGTAAAAATTTCCGTACACGTGCGAAGGAATGGGCGGCGAAAATCGCGCTCGGCTACGCTTGAACCTGCGAACGGGAATGGAACCACGGATTTCACGGATGATCACGGATAAGAAGGGAATGAACCGAAGTTTTTTATCCGTGATCATCCGTGCCATCCGTGGTCGGAAATCTTTCCTGCTCCTTGATGTAGGTAATCTGCCCTTTTTGGAACGATCAACCAAAGCTCCGCGTTCCCTCCGCGATCTCTGCGGCTCCACGGTGAAATTTTTTTAACCATGAGCGAACATTTCACAGGCAACGGCTACTCCGGACTCGCCCCCCAGAAAGGGTGGCCCGGCAGGAACGCAAAGTTCCTGCGCCACCGCGTCGTGCCCGGCATGTTCCGCAAGCTCGGCGGCACCATCCTCGAACCCGTCCTCACCGCCCCCGAAGCCGACCGCGTCCGCATCACTTGGATCGGCCACGCCTCCTTTTTTCTCCAGTTTGCGGGAAACTCCGTGGTCGTGGATCCGAACTGGGCGATGTGGCACGGCCCGGTGAAACGCCAGCGCCATCCCGGCCTACGCCTGGGCGATGTCCCGGAGGTGGATCTCGTGCTCGTTACCCACGCCCACTTCGACCACCTCCACAAGCCCAGCCTCAAGGTCTTGCAGGCCAGCGAGGGCATCGTGGTGCCGAAGGGCAGCGCCTCGCTCGTTCGGAAGCTCGGTTTTCCCGCCGTCCACGAGGTGAAAATCTGGGACGAACTGGAGATCCGCGGCATGAATGTCATCCACACGCCCTGCCACCATTGGGGCGCGCGCTACGTCCACGACACCCACCGCGATTACGGCGGCTACATCGTCAAGGCCAGCGGAAAAAGCGTCTTCCATTGCGGCGATAGCACCTACTTCGACGGCTTCACGGAAATCGGCAAACGCCATGACATCGATATCGCCCTGATGCCCATCGGCGCCTACGAATCCCCCAGCGGCCGCGATGTTCACATGAACCCCGAGCAGGCCGTCCGCGCCTTCGCGGATCTCGGCGCGAAAGTCCTCATTCCCATGCATTACGGCACTTTCCCCCTCGGAAATGAAGCCCTCCACGAACCCGTCGAGCGCCTGCTCATGGAAGCCGACCGCCTCGGCATCAGCGATAAAATCCTCATCCCCGAAGAAGGCGTCGGCATCGAGTGGTGACGCCTAGCGCAAGGAGCGGCTGCCTTCGGCTGCCGGACTACCAAGGGAGTAGCTGGGGATTCCAGCCCCAGGCCGTTGTAGGGCCATCTTGCCCCCACCTGCCAAATCAAAGCACCAACTTTTGGCAGACAGCCTAGACCGTTGCCAAAAGTCCGTGCGTAAAAATTCATTACCGCATCTTAACTCTGTGAACTCCTGCCCTCCGTGGTTAAAATTTCCGTTCTCGAAAACGAAAGCACTTTTGGCAAGCGGCACAAACGCGAATCCGATCCATGTGGCTTCGGAAAATGGGATACGGGGGATATGATCTCGAATTTTTCCGCAAACCATTCCCAAAAACCCAAGATAGCGTCCATTCGCGTTTTTATGCCCTTTAGGGTGCATTCGCGGTTCCTTTTCTCCCTAGCTTGACCGCCCTGCCCAAAACCGTCACCACGCCTTGATCACCGCCACGCCCTTCATAGGGTAGTGTTTCAGGTTCAACGTGTGGATCTGGCCCCCCTTGGTCAAGGCCGTGGCGGCGAGGATCGCATCGTTCGGATCGATCCCATGGCTCGGATTCCATTTCCGGAACAGCTGTCCGGCCTCATCAATGATCGGCTGATCGACCGGAGCGGTCCGAATCCGGGAAAGCAGAGCCATCGTTTGTTCCTCTTCGTGAGGCCGCATGAAGAACAATACCTCCGCACGCTGCATCGCCCCGGTCCACAACTCGATGTCGGGATCATTCGCCAGCTTGACCAAGTGCTCCCTGGCTTTTTGCTCTCCCCGCAAGTGCCAAATCAGGAGATCGGCGTCGAGCAGCACTCTCATGGGCGATGTCTTTCAAAAGATTGACGAAAAGCGTTCCGCGCCGACTCCACCGTCTCCTCCACGCTCTCATCGCGCCGCCACACCCCGAACGATGCGTCAAGAAACGCAGTCGATGCGCTTTCGCCGAGAGAGGATTCCAGCAACGCGACCGCCTCCTCGATCACCCGCTTTTTGCTGGTCTTAAGCCGGCGCGCCAAACCGCCAATCCGATCTGCCACCGATTCATCTAGCCGTGTCGAAAATACCTTGTCCATCATCTTAAATGCTTACGTAAGAAAGCTTACTCTTACAAGTGTCGCTGTCCACACCAAAATCACTGTCCCGTTGGTTCGATGTTGGGCGTTCGATGTTCGATGTTCATTCTCATCTCTCCGGATAAGTCCGACGGTCACAGACACGCCGCTACATTCTTCCTCCTCCACCCAATAACCCACAACGCTGAACCGTTTCACAACCCCGCTTCGCCCAGCTCCCCCTAACCTTTCCGGGCAACGCAGATTTTTTTCACCGCCATGACGCCAAGTTCGCCAAGGTAAATTGGATGTCGGGATCACGGCGCTTTTTTTGGCGTCCTTGGCGTCTTGGCGGTTCAAACCTCTTCCGCTGCTCACTGATCACTCGGCACGTCTCCCCTCTTCTCTTGCGTCTCGTGCCTTCAAGTCCCGCGTCTTCCCCAAAACTGCCACTTTTCGAGAGGCACTTACTCACAGGGCGATCAAGCCAGGGAGAAACCTGTCCAAATTCCCGAAGATTCAACCGCGAATGAACGCCAATAAACGCGAATCCGATCCATGTGGCTCCGGAAAATGGGATCCGCGCCCAGGAATCCTTCTACCAGCAATCCCGCCGCGCCGCCAAAGCCCGCGAGCACGAACGCTCCATGACCTTCGAACCCCAAGTCCCGCAGGAGTGACCGTAAGGAGAAAAGTTTCGATGGCTACGCGCCGGTCGTAGCCTAGACCTTTTGCCAAGCCTGTCTAAGGAGATTGAACCGCCACGTTTCACTCCGCGTCCGCGATGGCCTGCAGTTCTTCCCAGCGGGCGTAGAGGGCGGCGGTGGCGACGCGGGCGGCTTCGAGTTTCCTCATTTCAGCGGGGAGTTGTTCGTAGTTGCTGACCTGGAACTCGGGGTCGTTCATGCGCGTTT
>CAMCXJ010000172.1 GCA_945883455.1 Prosthecobacter debontii | reverse complement strand
TCGGTTTCCGCGCGTTGGATTTTCGCTCCGTCCCCCAGCTTGCCGAGCATCGCGATGGAACCGCCGAGAATCACGGCGATGATGCCGAGGACGATGACAATTTCGAGGAGGGTGAAGCCGGAGCGGATTTTGGATTTTTGATTCTGGATGTTGGATGGACCGAGTTTCATAGTGGTTGGTTAGAAAATGCCGTGGGCGTGGGTTCTTGTCTGAAAAGGAGGGTTCGGTCAATCCACAGGTTGCGCGCGGAGAGGGGCTTCCTCGACGGGCTGGGCGCGCAGGGGCGGTTCCTCGACGGGTTGTGCGCGGGGAGGGGAATGACCCTCCTCGATGGGATTGGCTCGCGGCGGCGTCGCGTCTTCGGCTTCGGAAACGGGGACCGCCCGGGCAGGATGGATCGGGCAGAGATCGCCAGTGCCGGGCGCGATGTCCTTCGGAATTTTTTCACCGTAAGCCGTTCCTGTGCTGCGGCAACCCGCCGTGGCGCGTTTCCCGGAAAGGCGGCATAGCTCGATGTCGGCGAGGTCGATCTTCGAGTGCAGCTCGCCGGTCTTGTAGCCGAGGCGGTCCGCGGTTTTCATCACTTGCACCCAAACCGGCAGGGCGAGGGTCGAGCCGAAACCGCCTTGGATTGTTTTCTTGGGTTGGTCGAAGCCGACCCATACGGCGCAGGTGAGGCTGGAAGAATAACCGGCGAACCATGCGTCTTTAAAATCGTTGGTGGTTCCGGTCTTGCCGGCGGCGGGCTTGTCAAAGCCGAGCCGTTTCATAGAGGCAGCGGTGCCCGAGCTAGCCACTTGCTGGAGAATTTTGGAAACCGACCACGCCGAGCCGGTGTTGGCGGCCTGGTAGGGCAGGGGCGGGGTGCGATACAGGATGTTGCCGTCGCGATCTTTGATCTCGGAGACGAGAAAAGGCCGGTAGCGTTTGCCGTCGTTGGGAAAAATCGTATATGAGGTCGCCACTTCCCACGGGCTTGCTTCCCATGAGCCGAGGTAAGAGGAGGGTGTTTCCGGCATCGCCATCCCGAAGCCCGCCTTGCGTGAGACTTCCTTCACGTTGGAAACCCCGGCGTAATTCCCCACGCGGACCGACATGGTGTTGCGGGAACGGATCAGGCCGTAGGAAACCGGATGCATGCCGCCGAATTTCCCGTCCGAGTTGTTCGGTCGCCATGTCGCGGCTCCCTTGATCTCGTTGCGGTAGATCGGGCCGTCGGAAATCAGGGTAGAGGGCTGCATGCCCTTGTCGAAGGCGGCGAGATAAACGAAAGGCTTGAAGATCGATCCGATCTGGCGGCGCGCCTGGATCGCGCGGTTGAATTTGGACTCGTTCGCATCACGCCCGCCGACAAGGGAGAGCACGGCTCCCGTCCGGTTCTCGATCAGAACGACGGCCCCTTGGATGTATTTCGGCTCCTCGCGCTTGTCTTCCGGCAGGTTTTGCCAACCCGCCCGCGTCTGGTGCGCGTATCCGGAAAGGCGTTCCGTTTCGCGGAGCTTATTGTCGAGCGCCTCCTCTGCGATGGTCTGCAGACGTTGGTCGATGGTAGTGACGATGGTCAGGCCACCGAGCTGGATGTTTTCTTTTTCGAGGATGATCTCCAGATCGCGGCGGATCGCGTCCATCGCGTAGGATTCCTTGGATTCGCGCCGCCACATGGGGCGAACAGTGATCGGCTCCTTTTTCGCGGCGTCCGCCTGTGGCTGGGAAATCTTACCCGTCTTGACCATGCGGGCGAGGGTGGTGTTGCGCTCGCGCTCGGCGGCCTCCATGGAGCGGAAAGGGTTGAAGGCGTCGGGGCCGCGGACGATTCCGGCCAGCAGCGCGGATTCGGAAATGGTCAGCTCCGAGGGGTGCTTTTCGAAATAGATACGCGAGGCCTCGCCGACTCCCTTGATCTGGCGACCCCAGTTGATCTGGTTGATGTAAGCTTCCAGGATGCGGTCTTTCGAAAGGGCGGATTCAAGGCGGAACGCGATGGCGATCTCAAGGCACTTGCGGTCGAGCTGCATCATCAGGAGCTTGAGCGGCTGGCTCCGGTTTTCCTCGACCATCTCACGCGCCTTGAGCTGAAAAACATCGGATGCGAGCTGCTGGGTGATCGTCGAGGCACCTTCCTTTTTCCCTTCTAGGTTTTTCAGGGAAGCCCGCCCGATTCCGAAAACATCGATGGCGCCGTGAGAATAGAAACGCTCGTTTTCGCGGGCGAGGATGGCCTTGCGGAAATCCTCGGACACGTCCTTGAGCGGGACAATCGAGCGCTTCTCGCCGTGGATGCGCCCGATTTCTGTGCCTTGCCGGTCGAGGATGATCGTGCGCTCCGGCATCTTGTTGATGCGGTTTAGGTCGTATTGGGTGGAGCGAAAGCCATACACGCAAGCTAGGGCGACGAGCAGGCAGAGTACGGCTACAACAGGTGTACCGATCAGGCGGAAAAAAAACCGCTTCATTCCCCCTGTGCCGCTCGTGAGCCAGAACAGGAGATGAAAAGGCCATAGCAAAAGCAGCGAGAGCGGGTTGGGCGACCCACCCGAAGCGGGCTTTTCCTCGCGGGGACTGTTGCTCTGTTGTTTGCGTTTCGCCATGGTCGCTGCCTCGGGAAGTTACGGGGAAACGCTGAACTTGTAACCGTAAACTTTTCCGAAGTGTGGCGAACTTAGCGAGTCAACCCGAACTCCGGGGATTCATTGGAATTTTGACCACGGATGGCTCGGATTTTCACGGATTTAGAATACTCCAAACAGGTTTGAATCGTTTCCCTAACTCAATCTTCATCCGTGCCCCTCCGTGCCATCCGTGGTTCAATTTCAGTTTGCGGGCTAAATGAAAAAGAGAACCACGGATGAACCAGGCCTGAACACAGATGCACACGGATAAGACGGGGTTATCGATCCTTTTTTTCCATCCGCGTTCATTCGTGGTTCAATTTCAGTTTGCGGTTGTAGAATTCTTCACTTTTCTTACTTGGCGTCTTGGCGGTTCAAAAAACTCTTCATTCCGGATTTAGACCATTTGCCAACATGGCTGAACAAAACCAATGTTTTGATCCGCCCAATCCGCTACAACCCTTACAAAACAAGGGAATTTATGCCCGTTAATTAATAACATTAATAAATAATAAAGGGACGCACCTTTCTGCAAAAATCCTCGCCATCTGGTTTCGAGCGTGTAGGTATGGGGCATGAGGCAATCCCGTTTCCTGGCACCTTGGAGGCACTCCACGGAAAAACCTGCGCTGTATCACCTTGTAACGAGGGTGGTGGAGCGTCGATTTGCCTTTGGTGTGGAAGAGAAAGAGCGGTTCCGCACCTTGTTGCGGATGATGGAGCGCTTCAGCGGTTGCCGGGTTCTCACGTATTGCGTGATGTGCAACCATGTTCATATTCTGCTGGAGGTTCCGCCGATGCGAGAGGGAGGATTGAGCGACGCGGAATTGTTTGAGCGGCTGGGAGTGTTGTATTCCGAGATTTTTGTCGCCGGGGTTGCGAAGGAGCTGGAGCAGGCGCGGAACGAGGGTGATGAGGCGATGGTGGCGGAGATTCACCAACGTTTTACCTACCGGATGCACGATTTGGGGCAATTTATGAAAGGGCTGTTGCAGCGGTTCTCGCAATGGTTCAACGGCCAGCATCATCGAACCGGCACCTTATGGGAGCAGCGGTTCAAGAGCGTGATCGTGGAGAGCGGAACGGCGGCGCGGACGATCGCGGCTTACATTGATTTAAATCCGGTGCGGGCGGGAATGGTTTCCGATCCGGCGGATTACCGCTGGAGTAGCTATGGCGAGGCGGTGGGCGGCGGTGCAAAAGGCAACGGGAAAAAGGCGCGGGAAGGGCTTGTGAGGGCGTGCATGAGCCACAAGGGAATCGGTTTCGATGCGGAGAAATGGAAGGAGGTTTCGCGGATTTACCGACGTGCGATGGGTATGGCGCTGGGGAGGAAAAACTCAAATTTCAAATTTCAAAATTCAAGTAAGAGTAAAACCTCGGTCACCAAGAACACGGCGGAGATGCTGGAGTCGGAGGACAACGAAACCGTCTTGCCAGATCTCGGCATGGCCGGGATGTTGATGAAGCGGGTGAGGTATTTTACGGACGGGGCGGTGATCGGCAGCAAAGAGTTCGTGAACGAGGCCTTCGCCGGGGCGCGGGAGAGGTT
>CAMCXJ010000171.1 GCA_945883455.1 Prosthecobacter debontii | reverse complement strand
CACCCGCAAAGCTTTGCGATGTGATCCGCCGAGCCGTCGCGGAACCAAGCGTCGAGCTGGGCCGGGTCTTTGAGCTGCTGGCCGCGGAGCCGATCGACGACGACGTAGGCGGTCTCGATGTCGGGAAGGAGGGTGAGATCGCCCCAGAGTTTTTCAAACTGGGTGACGGGGAAAACGTCTTCCTGGCCGTTGCCCCAGCGTTTTTTCACGTCCTTCAAAGTGAGGTAGGTGGGCAGGCGGGCGGCGAGTTGGCGGATGGAGGCGGCGATGGCGTTAGTGTCACCGGCGAGGATGGCGGCGCGGTCGAGCTTTAGTAGAGCGAGGAAACGGTCGATATCGATCCATGTGGTCATAGAGTTGTAAAAGGAAAGCTGGAACTCAACCTCCTCGCGGGGCATGGAGAGGCCTTCGAGAAGTCGCGGGCGGCCGTTGACGCGGGCGAGCCCGCCGCCGCGATCCTCCAAGCGGCGCGGGATGACCTCGAAAGTGAGCGCGGCTCCGGTGGAAAGGTGGTGGCCGAGGAGGGCGGGATCGACATCGGCCCCGAGGGTGTCGATGTTGTGCAGCATGAGGGTTTTCAGCCCGGGGCGTTCTGTTAGAAGGCGGGCGAGGGTGCCGTTGAGGAGAAGGTTGGGCAACTCATAGAAATGCCCGATGGGATGCAAGCACTGGAGTGGGAGGTTTCCGGTGTAATCGCCCGCCTCCCCTGCCCCGCGCGCCCAGCCGATGAGGGCGGTGCGGAGGGAATCGCGCATTTTCTGCTGCTGCTCATCGAGCGCTTGCTGCGGCATTTCCTCCCAGGCGAAGCGCAGATCACGCTCGGACGGGATCATCCTCAGGCCGACGGCACGCCCAGCGGAAAGATGAAGTGATCCAGGGTAGCTGTAGTTTCCGTAATTCTCTAAAAACTCACGGGTCGGCCCATCTGTTAGATAGGAGGTGGTGAAAACGTGCGGGATGGTCGCACCCGCTTCCACACCGCGCTGGCGGGATTTCGCAAGGTGGGTTTCGATGAAAGTGCGGTGTTTCCCGCCAAGCTTCGCGTAGGGATTGAGCGCCTTGCAAACGCCCGCGCCCTGCGTCCAGCGCGAGCCGGCACCGGCGGCGAGGGTCACCACGGCGACCGATCCCGCCGCAAGCGCGGCTTTTCCAAGGGCGATGGTTTCCGGAGACGGAGGCGTGCGGAAGAGATCGGTGTAATCCTCGGGAAGGACGTCGGTGATTTCCGTGATCGCGGGCAAGCGGTTTCGGGCGAGGCCGATGCGGTCGGCGAGGAGGTCGCGGCGGATGGCCTCGTGCTGGTCGGGATCGAAGCCCCACTTTTCTAACAGCTCGGCGAGCGCACCGGACTGCGGGGAACTGCCGCCGCCGAAAGGGACGAGGGTTTCCAAAAGTTTGGAAAGGGAGCTGCTGAATTCGGGGTTGGTGTGGGACAGCGAAGCGAAGCGGGCGAGCTCGGCGCGCTGCGCGGGTGAGAGATCGCTGGGCTCGGCGCGGAGCAGCGGGGCGAGATGGAGCTGGTAGTAATCGGGCGGCAGGGCGGCGTCCGCACTATCGAGCATGGTGGCGAAAGTGCCGTGAGGATTGATGGAAAAATCATAGACCACCGGCTCCATCGCGAAGGGTAGCGCGTTGCGGAGGAGGGCTTTCGTTTCCGCCATGATCGCGAGCATGCGTGCCTGGGCTTCGGCCTTGCGGGCGGGATCGAAGATGAAACCCATACCGCCGCCCGACATACCGCCGAGCATCCAGAAGCCCCAGAAATCATCATCGAACTCCTCCTTCGCGCGGGCGATAAGTGTTTCCGTGTAGAGGTTCGTGGCCCATGGTATGATCGTTTGCAACGGGCCGCGAAAATTCTCGGTGGTGAGCTTTCCGAGTGTGCGGATGTCAGCGGAGCGGAGAGCTGTTAGAATTTTATCTAACAATGAAAGCGCTTGCTTCCGGCCCGCCCACTCGGCGTTGGCGCGGGTGAGATATTTCTCGGTGACCATCTCTAGAATGGGGCCGACGTTCTGCGCCATGCCGCCATGGACGAGGACGAGCGAATCTTGTAATGCCTTACGCGCAGTGGCAGAAATTTCGTCTTCGCCGAAGACATGATGCTTAGGCATGAGCCGCCCGCGCGAGACGCCCTGCTCGGGATCGCCCTCGGCGGCGAAGCTGCCCTCGATGAGCTTGATGCCGGGCCAGACCCCGCCGGAATCCTGCCAGCCGCCGCCGGATCCACCGATCCACTCCCCGAGGATCGCTCGGGCAAGCACGAGGCGGCGTTCGTTTTCCGCGAGCTCGCCGGTGAGGTTGGTGGCTTGTCCTGTAGCCCGCATACACGCGGAGATGAGCGCGGCGAGGAGGTTCGTGGAAACGGCAAGGCGCGAGCCTTTCGGAATGTGGTTCACCGAAGAAACCAGCTCCAGCCCCCGACCCGGACCGACCAGTATGGAGAGGATTTCCGAAAGGGGTTTACCGCTGCCCTCGATACCGGGAGGGATCAGCCCGGAGGCGATGACCGCCGCTTTCAGGAGGCCGAGGTAGTCCTTGGCGAAATCGAAGACATCGGCGAGCACCTTGATCTCGGCGGTGGCTTTTAGGTCGATGCTGGTGAGGCGCAGTACGGGACGGTCGATGACGCGCAGGTAGGCAGAAACAGGAGGCTGCGGTTCCTTGTTAGAGCCGTGGATCGCGAGATCGATGGAGACGTTGATGACCTTCGCACCCTCGGGAAAATCCATGCCGAGAAAAAAGATATCCGACCACGCGGAGTGCGTGAGATCCATGCGCACGGGCGTGCGCTCCAGCAAGATGGGATAGCTGTGGCCGTCGTGTGCGAGCAGCTCACGGCGGATGCGGAGCGGGTGCTCGGCGGGGTGGCCCATGCGGAACATCCATTGGTTGCCACGCACGTTGCGGACGGATTTCCGCACCTGGTCGGCGAGGGTCTGGAAAGCAAGTTGGTGGTAGGCGGCGGCGAGGGCAGAGGAAATCGCGTCGCTGGAGCCTTGAGTCTTCTGGACGGCAAGGAAGGCGTCGATGGCCTCGGGGAAACGCCGTGCGAGGAGATGACGATATCCCTCGAAGGGAATGCGGCCATCATTTTCCGAAGGCCCGCCTGCGAGATGGAAGCGGTGGATGGCGTGGAGGAAAAACAGGGCGCGGACGCGCTGATAAAGGTTGCCAGAAGTGCGGCGGAAGGCGTCGAGCGCGGCGGCTTCGGCGAGAAGCTGATCACGAGAAAGCCCGGCGCAGGCTTCGGCGAGCGGGCGGTCGCGGAGGGCGGGTTCGTCCGAGGTGATGATGTCGGTGAACATGGTCAGCGGGAGGTTGCCATCAACTCGACGAGCATTGTGAGGATCTCATCGCGCTGCGGACCGGCGAGAGCCATGGCGAGCTGGGCGCGGAGCAAGCCGTAGGGCTCGCCGATGTTGTAGCGCTGCCCAGCGATTTCGAACGCGAGGTGGCGCTCGGACTTCGCGGCGGCGGCGAGGGAGGGTGTGAGCGGTAGGTTTTTTCCGGATGTATCCAACGCATCTTCCAACAGACGCATGGTGGTGGTGGTGAGAACGTGCATACCGAAGAAGCACAGGTAATGCCCCTGCCGCAGACCAGGCGTGATAAGTTCTTGCTCGGCGACGGTGGGCGTGGGTTTTTCCAAGATGTTTTCGATGTGATAGAGATCGTGCTCTCCGGGGATACGCTTGCCGCCGACAGCTCCGTAGTAGGGCAGTTTCCCCTCGCGTGTGGCCTGCACGGCGGAGACAGAGCACTCTTCGCGCTCCGCCGTTTCCAGCAATTGCCGGGCGCAGGAGGTCTGACCGTTGCTGAGGTAAAGGTGATCGCCGACAAGAAGCAGGAACGCTTCATCGCCGGTGAAATCCTTCGCGCATAGAACAGCGTGGCCGTAGCCAAGTTGCTCGGTTTGCTCGATGAACTCGATCTGCGGAAGGTGGGGACCAACCGCGCTGCGGAAGGCTTCGGTCTGGCCGGGGGCGACGATAATGGCCGCATTGCGGATGCCTGCCGCGAAGATCTCATCCAGCAAAAGCTGGATCGCCGTCTTGCTCTCGCCCGAAGCGCTGACGATGGTCTGGAGGGGAAGATGCCTCTGATCCGGGCCTGCGGCGGTGATGACTGCTTTGTGGATTTTCATGGGGTTTTCAAATGACGCCGTTGGCGCAGTTGCATTC
>CAMCXJ010000170.1 GCA_945883455.1 Prosthecobacter debontii | reverse complement strand
CCGTCCTCGCCGCCGGAGATCCACCGCATTTCGCTGCGCTCCCATGCCCTCCGCGTCTTTCTCTCCGACCTGCTTTTCCCCGCCGATCCCAACCCCATCCTCCGCGCCCTCGGCCAAAAGCAAGGCACGCCCATCCTCTTCGCGCCATTCAACGAAGCCGAGGCGAACCCAGAGTGGGCGGGTAACTACGATTTCATTGACGCCGAGTTGCACACCCGCCACCCGCACCGCATCGAGCCCGCCACCCTCCGTCGCTACCGCGAGGCCTACGCCGCCCATTTCAATCTCTGGAAGGACGCCGCCATCCGCCACCAAGCCCCCCTCGCCCGCATCCCCTGCGCCACCGAACTCATCGCCGCCCTCTACCAGCACGCGCTGCCGGTAAAAGCGCTCGAAACTACGAAGTAGGCTTCCAAGCGCTAAATTTTAAGCATGAAATTCTAAAGGAAGATAAGATGACTGGAGACGATAGTTCTTATGATCTCGAAGAGCGGACGTTCCGGTTCGCGCTCGCGGTGAGGAGCTGCGTTTCCGAGCAGACGTGGAAGCCGGCCCAGTGGACGGATGTGAACCAGGTGTTGCGTTCCTCGGGTTCCATCGCCGCCAATTACACGGAAGCCAACAACGCTGTTTCTAAGCCCGATTTCATCCACAAAATCGGTATCGCCAGAAAGGAAGCAGCCGAAAGCAAGCTATGGCTCCGGCTCCTTGGCGCGACCTCCAAGGAACCATTCCTCATCGAACAACTACGCGCCCTCCACAAAGAATCCGATGAACTCGTCCGCATCCTCGCAACCATCCAGCGCAAATCCTCTTCTTGAAATTTTTCCTCTTCATTCTCTCCTTAAAAATTTCGTGCTTAAACCTTCGGATTTCAACCTCCCCTCTTCCCTTTAGAATTTCGTGCTTAGGATTTAATACTTTCTCCCCCCATGTTCGGTAACCCCCTCGGCCTCCTTAGCTTGCTCGCCATCCCGGCGATCCTGGCGATCCATTTCCTCCAGCGGAAATCGATCACGTTGCCGGTTTCGACACTGTTCCTGTTAGAACGCACGCAGCGCGAGGCGACCTCTGGGCGGCGCTTCGAGAGGCTCATTCCTTCGGTGCCGCTGTGGATGCAGCTCCTCGCCGTGCTACTGTTGGCGTGGCTGCTTTCCGAGCCCCGTTTCAAAAAGGAAAACTCCGTCCAGCGCGTCGCTATCGTGGTGGACGGCTCCGCTTCGATGACGGTTTTTAAAAAGGAAGCTGTCGCCGCGCTGAAGGAAATGGTGCCGAAGCTTCAGGGCAGCGCGACCGCGATGGAGCTCACCCTGCTGCCTTCCACGCCGGGCGCGGACAGGCTTTACGCGGGTTCATCGGTCGAGGAAATGCTCGCCTCGCTCGACGGTTTCACGCCGGACGGCGGACTACTAGATCCCTCGTATTCGCTGCGGCTCGCGCGATCCATCGTCTCAAAGGACGGGATCGTGCTCTTCCTCACCGACACGCCCGCCGAGGCGCTGCCTTACGATTCACAGCTCATCTCCGTCGGCAGGCCGCTGGGGAACGTAGGCTTCACGGGGATCAGCTTCGCGGAAAAGGAAGGCGCGCTCACTTGGCAAGCGATCATCCGTAATTACGGCGATACGCCCGAGAAGCGATCGTGGTCGCTGAAAACGAAAACCTCCGCCACCGAGCCGCGCGAGTTCGAGATCGGCGCGAAGTCCTTCGTCACCATCCAGGCCGCGTTTCCCGAGGGCGCAGAGGACGTGCGCATCGCGCTTTCCCCGGATGATTTCACGCTCGACGACACGATGCCCGTGATCGCGCCGCGGCCGAAGGCGCTGGAGCTTTACACCGCAACCTCTGCTGCTTTCCGCGATCTAACCGACAAGCTCCTCCGCTCCCTCGCGGCCACCCGCCCGAGCAGCGACGCAGCCACCTCCGACCTCGCCATCACCAGCTACGATCCCCTCGATCCCTCGCTGCCGGAGAGCAACGCGATCCTTTTCGTGGAAGACCCCACCTCTGTCGGGAAATACCTCAAGGGCGGCATCCTTGCCGAGACGCATCCGCTGATGGACGGCATCAACTGGCAGGCCCTGCTCGTCCGCGAAACCCTCCAGCTTTCGCGCCAGCCTTCCGACCGCGTCCTGCTCTGGCAGGAGAAACGCCCGCTCATCTTCCTCCGCGAGAACGGTGACAAGCGCATCCTCTGCTTCAACTTCGACCTCCGCCTTTCCAACGCCACCCAGCAGCCCGCCTTCATCGTCCTGCTCCACCGCTTCGCCGAAACGATCCGCTCCGAAAAGGTCGCCTACCAGGCGCTGAATCTGGAGACCGGCCAGCCGCTACGCATCGCCGCTGCTAAAGGTGTACCGATCATCGCCGCCGCTTCCGATTTTGCCGGAAAAAGCACGCCCGCACCATCCACCGGCCGCGCCACCTCAATCCCCGGTTTTCTGACAATTTTCCAAGGCGAGACGCTTCTCCTCCAAGCCGCCGTCCACTTCGCCGACACCCGCGAGGCAGATCTCTCCGCTTGCGCCCCGACGGCAAACGAACCCCTCGCCAACATCGCCACGATCGAACTCCACACCGCGCCCGACCCCTTCGCGAGGATCTGGGTGTTGTTGCTCCTCGCGGCATTGCTGGTCGCGTGGCACTTCACCGCGCCGAAGGAAAGGGAAATCGTGCATGCTTGAATGAATCCGGCACCCACACTAAGCAGACGTTGCGCGAAGCAAGTTCTCCATTTTTTTCTGAAAAAAAACCGAGCATTACTAAGTATCATTTATCAACTAGCTCGTCCCGCACTTACAATAACCATGGTTAAATTTAAGGTCGCCCACTTCACCTTCTTACCGCTGGTGACATTCACGTTGTCTTCCCCTGGGCACGCCTCAAGCCCCAGCTTCAACCGCGACATCCGCCCCATCCTTTCCGAGAACTGTTTCCTCTGCCACGGCCAGGATCCCGAGCACCGCGGCGGCGACCTCCGCCTCGACATTCGCGAGGAAGCACTGGCCGTCCGCGATGGGATCGCCGCCATCGTTCCAGGCGATCCAAAAAACAGTGAGATCATGAAACGTATCCTCTCCAAGGATCCCGACATGGTTATGCCGCAGCCGAAAGCACACATAGCGGCGATGAGCGCGGAGCAGATTGCCTTGCTCGAGAAATGGATCGAGAACGGTGCGAAATACGAGCCGCACTGGGCCTTTGTAACCCCCCGGAAAATCGAGACCTCCGCCGCGAATCCGGTGGATCATTTCGTCAACCAACGTCTCAAGGCTGACAAACTGGAGCCCGCCCCCGCCGCCGATGAAGCCACCCTCGTCCGCCGCGTTTTCCTCGACCTGACAGGCCTGCCGCCCACCCCGCAGGACATCGACGCCTACCTCGCCGACTCCGCGCCCGACCGCTGGGAAAAACTCATCAACCGCCTGATGGACTCCCCCCATTTCGCCGAGCGCATGGCGCTGCCCTGGCTCGACGGCGCCCGCTACTCCGATACCCACGGCTACTCCATCGACGACCACCGCGACATGTGGGCCTGGCGCGACTGGGTGATCCATGCGTTCCAGAAAAACCAACCCTACGACCAGTTCGTGCGCGAGCAGATCTCCGGCGACCTGATGCCTAACGCCACGCCGGACCAGATCGCCGCCACCGGATTCCTGCGCAACAGCATGAACACCCACGAGGGCGGCACCATCGCCGAGGAATACCGCGTCAACTACACACTCGACAAGGTCGATGCCGTCTCCACCTCCATCCTCGGTCTGACAATGAAGTGCGCCCAGTGCCACGACCATAAATACGACCCGATCTCGCAGAAGGAATTTTTCCAGATGTATGCTTTTTTCAACACCTCCTCCGAACCCGGCCTGGGTGCCACCAACGCCAGCACCCAACCGGTGATGAATTACAAGTCCCCGCTCGGCGATGGCGGCATGAATCAACTGCGGGTGCGCATCGCGGAGCTTGAGCATTTCAAGGCGAACCCACCGCCGGAACTCGCCGCACGGATGAATGAGGTCAGCAAATCTGTCGATGAGGAAATCAAGGTGCTGAAACTCGACCTCGACCGCGGCCACACCTCGGTCATGGTGATGGATCACAAGCCGACACTCCGCAAAACCCATATCCTCATCCGCGGTGCCTACGACCAATATGGCGAGGAAGTCGGCCCCGGAGTTCTCGCCGTCCTGCCGCCGCTTGAAAATCA
>CAMCXJ010000169.1 GCA_945883455.1 Prosthecobacter debontii | reverse complement strand
GGCGGGGGCGTAGGGCATACATCGGATGGCTGGAAGCGAGGGCTTCGAACCATGGTGGTGAGGTGGATGGAAAGGCGATGGAGGCGCTTCGCAAAGGTTGGTATCTGGGGGAGAAATCATTCAAGGACAAGCTTCTGGCGATGTTGGATGGGTCAGGGAACGCTGTCAGCGGAAAAGCCGGTCCCGCGTTCAAGGCTCATGGAGAGCAGGAGGCCATGCGGCTCCTCGATGCCGGATTCCGGGATCTGGGTCTGCCAGCCGATCCTGCGGCTTTGAAAAAGAGCGATGACCGGAAAGTGCTCTTGGCGATGGCGATCAGGGAGCGGACTGGAGTTGGGAACGGCTGGATTTCACAACGCCTTGCCATGGGAAGTCCGACATCCGTCAGTCGCTTGGTTTCCGCTGGGCGGAAAGACACAAATAGGCTGGAAGAAATGATCAGGCTGCTGCAAAGAATCCACGAACAATGAGCACAAACTCATGACAACTACAAAAAATCAATCCGAAAGGACTGACCCCACAATCGAAAGGACTCGGACAATTGAAATCGAAAGGTGGTGGATGTGGATGTGATTTATCCGCCGTTTGATCACTGGATCTGGTTGATCCCGGCGTTCATGATCGGCGCGTGCATCGGGTCGTTCCTGAACGTGGTCATCTACCGCTTGCCGTTGGGCATGTCGGTGAATAAGCCGCGCCGCTCGTTTTGCCCGCTCTGTAAGAACCAGCTCTCCCTGTGGCAGAACCTGCCCATCTTAAGCTGGCTTTTCCTGAGGGGGAAATGCGGGCACTGCGGCGCGCCGATCCCGTTCCGTTACATCGCCGTCGAGATCGTCACCGCCGCGCTGTTCGTCCTTGTCTGGTGGCTGTTCCCGCCGCAGGTCGCCGTTTTCCTCTGGGTGCTTATGGCGCTTTTCGTCGCCATCACTTGGATCGATGCCGAGCATCTGATCATCCCGACGAACCTCACATGGGCGGGTTCGTTTATCGGTTTGATCGCCTGCGCCGTATGGCCGCCACTTTCATCGCTGGCGGGTTTTACGGAAATGTGGTGGGAGGGGCTTTTGCAGGGAGGCATCGGCTGGACTACCGGATTTTTCGGGCTTTGGGCGGTTGTGGAGCTGGGGAAAAAGGCTTTCGGAAAAAAGGCGATGAAGTTCGACAAGGAGGTCGAGTGGTCGCTGCGCGAGGCGGTGGGCAATGAAGACCCGATGCTCTTCGTGATCAATGGCGATGAAGTCCCGTGGTGGGATATTTTTTCCCGCAAGACCGACCGCCTGATCGTGGATGCCACCGAGGTGATCGTGGACGGTGAGGAAACCGGCCCGGGGAAATTGATCATCCGCGAGAACGGCATCGAACTGGCGGACGGGCGCACCTTCGAACTGGAAAACATGAAATCCCTCAGCGGTCGGGCGCAGGGAGCATTGATCCCGCGCGAGGCGATGGGTATGGGCGACGTCCACTTGCTTGGTATGATCGGCGCGTTTTTCGGCGGGAGCGGGGTATTTTTCTCGCTCTTCGCCTCCTCGCTGTTCGCGCTCATTGCCGCGTTGATCGGGCGTATCGGCTTCGGCAAGCAACTCCCGTTCGGTCCCTTTCTCGCGATGGGTGGCGTCGCGTGGATGTTCGGCGGCTGGCGGCTCTGGCAGTGGTATGTGGGATTGATCGGGTTTTGATCGATCAAGGAGCGGCGGATCGGAAGCCGCCGGAGACCATGAAGAGGCCGGGGGCTGAGTGAGTACGCACGTCCCATCGTGACTTCATGGGCAAGGGCAGCCGGAGGCAGCCCCTCCTTGCGCTGCGCGGGCACTTACCTAACGGCATCCAGGACTTCGAGAGCCCTTTGGTTTTCGTGAGCTGTGCCGATGGAAATGCGCACCCAGCTAGGGAGCTTGTAGCCGGACATCGCGCGGACGATGACGCCTTGCTTGAGCATGTCTTTGAAAACGCGGTCGCCCTCGCCGACCTCGACGAGGATGAAGTTTGCGAACGAGGGGACATATCTCATGCCACGCTCTTTGAAGGCAGCCTCGTAGAAGGCGAGTCCCTCGCGGTTCACTGCTTTCGTTTTTTCGATGTGATCCGCGTCATCGAGTGCGGCGAGCGCGGCGGCTTGTGCCATGGCGTTGGTATTGAAAGGTTGGCGCGCTTTCTGGAGAAGGTCGGCGATGGGTTTCGGCGCGATACCGTAACCGATCCGCAGCGCGGCGAGGCCGTGGATCTTCGAGCAGGTGCGCAACACGACAACGTTTTTTCCGGCGCGGACGTGCTTCAGGACATCGGGGGGTGTGTCGAGGAACTCGAAATACGCCTCATCGAACACGGCGATGACATGCGGCGGCAGGCGGTCGATGAAACGATCGATGGCTTCATGCGTGACCTGAGTGCCGGTGGGGTTGTTCGGGTTCGCGACAAAAACGAGCCGGGTGTTTTCTGTGATCGCGTCGGCCATGGCATCCAAGTCGTGGATGAAATCCGGATCATCGACCTCGACGTATCTTGCGCCGAATAGGGTGGACATGAGTCGATAGACTACAAAGGCGTGCTTTGCGGCGATGAGCTCGGCGTTGCGGTTGAGGAAGGTGTGGCAGAGCAGCTCGATGATCTCGTTGGAGCCGTTGCCGAGGACGATATTTGAGATGTCGAAGCCGAGTTTCCCGGCGATGGCGGAGCGGAGCTTGTAGCCGCCGCCGTCCGGGTAGATATGCGCCTGGTCGATGGCAGCTGCCATGGCTTTTTTCGCGAGTGGCGAGGGTCCGAGCGGATTTTCGTTCGAGGCGACCTTGATGATGGATGCGGGATCAAGCCCGAGTTCGCGGGCGGTTTCCTCAATGGGTTTCCCCGGCTCGTACGCGACGAGGTCACAAACGAAGGAGTTGGCGAAATCGGAGATGGGCATGGCGGGCGGAAAGTGGTGCGGGGGAGGGAATTTGTCGAGAGGAAGAACGGAGGTCAGGGGTCAGGGCCACTTTTCAGGGTGTAAATGGTCATAAACGATAAGTTCTAAACTTTAAACCTCAATGAAGAGCCCGCCCGACTTTGCTCTTTCGGTGAATTTTAAAGTTTAAGGTTTAAAATTTAAAGACCTTTGAAGCCGGCGTATTCGTTGTAGGTGCCGGTCGGAACGGCCACGCCGCGCCACTCGCGTTTCAGGCGGCGGTATTTGGTGATGAACTGCGTGGGATCCGCCCAATTCTTTAGGTCGGCCGGGACGCCACTGCGGGCCATGCCGATGGTGATGTTGTGGCGCATCTCAAAGTGAAGGTGCGCGGGATACATACCGCGGTTCGTGCCGATTGTTCCCACTTGCTGGCCGCGCTTCACTCCTTGGCCCGTTTTCACCATCATCTTGTCGAGGTGGCCGTAAAGCGAGTCGATGAATTTCACCTGCCCGCTGGTGGGGTCGCGGTAAGCGTGGCGGATGAGAACGACATTGCCCCAGCCCTGGCGGACGTCATGGGCGAAACTGACGACACCGTCGGCGCACGAATAGACGGGATCACCGAGGTCACTATCGCCGCCGCCGCGCCCGTTCCAATCCTCACCGAAGTGCCGCGGGGAGCGCAACCGCAGGCCGCGCGCTTTGTAGTAACCGGCCGCATCCGGCTTACCGACGGGGAAATCGAAACCATCGGCCACGTTCACTTTCACCGCCCCATCCGCCGGTTGGGCGGAAAGCATGGCGCAGAAACACAGCAAAACCGCCGCCAGCGACCTGAAATGTTGAGTTCCCACGGTTTTTTCCATCCGCCCCGATTCCAGCCCCGGAGACCATCATGGGGCAAGAGAAAAGAAAAACGGCGCACCTTTGAGGGGTGCGCCGTTTTGGGAAGGAGTTTGAACTCTTAGGCCTTACTGGAGGACTCTTCAACCGTGAGTGGCTTGTAGCCGCCGACTGATTTGAAGTAGAGAAGCAGAAGAATGTAGATAAGAGCCATACCACAAGGAAGGATCGCGTCGTATTTCAGGGTCTTACGGCTGCCAGCGATTTCAGCATCGACCAATGCTTGTTGGTCTGCGGTGCGCTTGTCTTTGGTAGTTTCTTTGGCTTTGGTGAGTTTTTTGCCGTCCAAAGCGGTAACTTCCTTGAAGCCGATCCACTTACTTGGTTTTTCAGCCTTATGTGCTTCAAGAACCTCAGTTTTACCACCTTCGGTCAAGGCTTCAGCGGTGAAGCGATCTTTTCCATAGCCAAGACCAGGACCGCCAAGCTGACCAACGGAGAGCATCG
>CAMCXJ010000168.1 GCA_945883455.1 Prosthecobacter debontii | reverse complement strand
TCGCCGGCAAAGGGCATGTCTTCAGGCGCAAGATCGAGGGCCTGGCAAAGCGCTTCGCGGGTGGCAATTTGTTGGGACGGAATGTTGCTGCGGCGGGCCTTGAGACTGTCGATTTCAGCGGAAACGGTGGCGCGTTCGTCTTCTAATTTCCGCATGGCGACGGTATCGTCGGTGATGCGGTTTTCCAAGTCGGCCTCGTCGGATGCGCCGGCCGCCTTGAGAGCGGCGATGCGGTCGTGCTGGGCGCTGAAAGCTCCGGCATCGCGGGTGGCGGGTTCGTCGAGCTTGGAAACGAGATCGGCGTAGCGGTCGGACTTGATTTTACGGCGGTCGCGTTCGCTTGAAAGCTCGCCGATGCGGGCGGTCAGGGTGGCGATGCGGTCGCCGCCATTCTCGGCGATCTGAAGGTTGAGGCTGGTTTCGTCGCGTCGAAAAGAAGCAAGGGTTTCGGCGATCTCCTGCTTACGAGAAGTCTGGCGTTCGTACTCGGAGTCGAGGATGGTGGCGCGTTTTTCTAACAGATAAAGCTTGAGCGTGGCAAAGTGAGGTTCCAGAAATTCGCGGGCGGTGCGCAACTCCTCGACTTCGGCGCGGAGGTTTTCATGCTTGTCACAATCGGCGACGATAGGATCTAACAGAAAAACTTGCCGTTTGGCACGGATGACGGCGGCGTGGGCGCGGTCGAGATCGTCGAAGTGGGCGATGAGAGCAGTGATGCGGGCTTCCACATCGAAGGGTTCAAGCATGTGGCCGCGAACAAAATCAGTTAGATTTCCCACGGATTTCATCGAGACCGTCTGATGGAACAGATCGAGCGCCTGCTCGGTCTCAATGCCGAAGCGGCGTCGGAACCACGAGCTATAGTCGGGGAAAGTATCGAAGGTCTGGGCGTCGTTTTGGCGGAGCCTTCGACGGAGTTTGGAGATGTCCGCATCGAAATCGGAGAAGTCGGCGGTGATCGAGAGTGCCTTCTCCGCGCCGACGTAGAAGCGCGCGGGTTGGCCGGCGGGATCCTTCATCCAGAGCACGCAGGCGAGGGTGATGGCCTGATCATAGCCGTGGTTGTGGAAGACGGCGAGAATGACCGAGAACGTGTTGGCATCGCGCAGGCCGACTGGTTTGGCGGCACCGACTCCACTTTCCGAGCGTTCCGTGCGGTGGTAGCCGAGCACGTATGAGCGCAGGCTGCGTTCCTTGAATTCCGCACCAGCGGCCTTGTTGTAGGCGATGCGGTTGGCGGGGACGAGCAGCGTGGTGATGGCATCGACAAGGGTGGATTTTCCCGAGCCGATATCTCCCGTTAGAAGGCAGTTGCGTCCAGCGGGATGAAGGCTCCAAACCCGTTTGTCGAAGGTGCCCCAGTTATAAACTTCAAGCCGTTGCAGACGGAAACCTGTGAGGGCATCGTCGGCTAAAAATTCGAGCATCGGCGGATCGGAATCAATCATCGGAGTTTTCCTCGCCGGGGTTCACGAGGTGGCGGCGGTAGGCATCGAGACGGGTATCGAAATCCGCAAGCCATTGGGCATCGACAAAGGCCTTGAGGATACGGCGAACTTCGTAGTTGCTGGTTTGGGATGTGGAGGACGAAGTCTTGAGTTTGCGGACGAATCCGAGTTCGGCGATTTTGTTGAGCTGGGTTTCGATCTGATCGGTTAGACGCGCCTCGTTGCTGTTCGTGAGGAGAAAAACCCGAATCATTTCGACGATTTCATCGCGGGAGAGAACGAGGCGGGCACCACCTCCGGAAGCGTCGAATTCAGCGAGTTTCTTGCGGAGCAGGGCGAGGAGTAGGCTGAGGGGAAAGGACAACTGGCGACGGGGGAACAATCGTGGCACCGCGGCGGCGGGTTTTTCGGCGGTGACTTCGTCCGTCTCCCGGGAGCGCAGGAAGGCGTACCCCTCCGCCTCATCGAGCACGAGTTCAAGGTCCAGCACGCGGACGTAGTCGCGCACCTTGGCATCGAGGGCGACGAGACGGGCCCAGAGAGCAGGATCGTTTTCCTGATAGATGATCCCCTTGAGCAGTGGAATGACCACAGCGGAGAGCGTGGGTTCGGCATTCACGGATGGGGTGATCTCGGTGGGCATGTGAGGGATGATGGAATAGGCGGAACGGTCAGCCGCCGCAACATTTCTTGAACTTTCGCCCGCTGGCACACGGACAGGGTTCATTGCGCTTCACCCCGGGGTATTTTGCTGGAGGAGGAACGGAGGGGCGCGCAGAAAATTCACGCGTCTCAAGCAAATTGGAAAGAGCATCCTGAGTGTGATTGGTTGGCTGGTGCGCAGGCTTTTGATCGAAACAAACCCAGCGCTCCATGATCGACACCGCATCATCCACGAGTGGCCAATCTTTCGGCCCATCGCCGTTACCGCCGGCCTTGGCGCGCCTTTCGATGTCCGCAAGATTATCAAAGAACATATCGCACAACTCCTCTTTGAAAGCCTTGCGGACATGTGGAAGAAGGGATGCAAAACCCAAATCCCCGCACAGGGAACAGAGATTATTCCAGACGTGGTCGAAATTCCGTTCAAGCTTACCCTCAAAGAGTTCCCGGAAATAGTCCTCCACTGAGTCCATGGTTAGCATCCCGGCATGAGCTAAAGTGGGATACGCTTTCAGCCCTGCACAGGCGCGGGAAAATTCGTTGGCGGACGTATTTTCTATCAGCTTTCTCAGTGGTTCATCATCCCCGTCATACACGCTCGCGATGATGTTATGCATATCCTCGGCGATCGAATCCCCGAACAGATCGGAGGGAATATTCTCTTCAAGATTCAATAAAGCGATCAGCGGACGATAGGCGCGGGTCTCACGGAACTGGGCCAGAAGAAACGCCGCATACGTGCAATGCATCAACTTGGGCCCATCAGAAAACCTACTTGGCTCGGCATGGGCGGACTCTAACACACCCAAGAGATGCGGGATCATCTCCTCCTTGCGGTCGATGATTTCCTGGATGTCCCTTCTGGGGAAGCTGCCCGTTGGGGTGTAGTCAAGGCGGTCGAGAAGCTCTGATGGATCGGAGGTCATGGAATTTGTGTGATGGATGATCGAGACTCTTCGTGTGTTAGTTTTGATTTCACCGAACAAAAATGACCCGGGGCAGCCGGGCGGTTTTGTGGATGGAGAAGCCATCTTCTGTGATGCCGGACCATTCCAGCACATCCTCGGCGGATTCGTCCACCGTGATGGTGAAGGAGGCATGGGCGATTTCTAAATAGGCGACAATTTCCGCGAGGCCATGCTCGGGCGGGCGGGATTGCACAAGCTGGCGGAGCGTGACTTGGCTGGTATCCCTGAGGCTGTGGCGGATGTGGGAGGCAAGCGCCGCTTTGTCCACCAGTCGCACGGCGAACAATGCGGAGGCATCAATTTCCTCGCCCGATGCGGTGAGGATGGCAGAGGCCAACGATGGCTTGAAGGGTGGCGAAAACAACGGGCGCTCAAAGGGCAACGCGATGGTCGCGGAAGTTTCGCGCATTTCCATGAAGGCGGGAGCGGGCGGCGGCGATTCGCGCACGGCCAGGGATTTCGATTCGATACCGCGGAGCAGGTCCATGATGCGGCGGTTTTCCAACCACGCTTGGTCGTCGAGAAAACGGCGGAGTTGCTTGGAAAGATCGGCGACGGTACGCTGGGTGTGGTCGCCGGCTTGCAGCCAATCATAGTGCACGCGTCGCAACCGCGGGTCGGGCTCGGTGGAGGCGACGGCAGGGTGTTCGAGGATGGTATCGAGTAGATGGGTGAGCTCCTGCTGGCGGCTGTCGGACATTAGGAAATCCCAAAACGCGCGGAAACTGCGGCCTTGGTCGGAATCGTCGATGGCATCCTTGCGGCCCATAATTTCATCAAGCAAAGCGGCCTTGCCACCTTCCCAGAGGGCGATGCGCTCGCGTACCGAGCGGTCTAACAATCGGAAGTTCTGCTCCACCTCGCGGAAGTCGGAAAGCAGGTCGCGGGCGATGTGGGTGAATTGCTGGAAGCGGTCTCGGATCGCCGTGTCATCCAGCACGGCGACGTTGCCGGCCAAGGTGCGGGCGATTTCCGCATCGATTTCGTCGCGGCGTTTCTGCAACTCTGCCACGCGGGTTTCGGGATCGGATTGGGAGCCTGTGGCCATCTGGCGGAGGAGGTCGAATAACATCAGCAACCGCGACTCGGTGCCGACGAAGTTCCGCGCCTTCAATTCACCCAGCCATGCGATGACCCGCTCGACGGCGGGCACGAGGTCGTAGCTGGGCTCATCGGT
>CAMCXJ010000167.1 GCA_945883455.1 Prosthecobacter debontii | reverse complement strand
GCGGCGCAGGTCGGCGGGAAGCTGCCGGAAATCATCGTCCTCCAGTGTGACCTTAGCCGCGGCGGCAAGCTTTTCGATCTGCTTGATCGCATCCCTCGCCTCCGCGACGGTGGCCGTGATTTCGGTCACGGTTTCATTGATCGGTAGGGCTTCGATCTTATCGAGTATGGAGGCGATCTTAACCTCGAACTGCGCGAATCCGGAGGACAAGGTCGGAACCACCGGGAAATCACCCTTGTAGCTGAGATCGGCCGGTTTCTCTGCCGGGTAGTAATCGAAATCCACGAATAGAGCACCGGTTAGCAGGCTACCGGTTTTCAGCGTCGCGCGCAGCCCGTTCTTTACTGCGTTGCCCAACATCAGGACTTCGTCTTCCTGCGTGCTTACGGTGCCGAGCGCCCTCAAGAGACTCGGGTCCACCTCGACGAGAACCGGAATTTTCTGGTTGTCGTTTTCGGGTGCGTAATCGAAAGAGATATTTGTAACGCGTCCGATTTCGATTCCCCGGTATTCAACGGGCGCCGATTTCGAGAGACCGCGTATGCTCTGGTCGAAAAGTAAAAGGATCCGCAAGGTTGGCTTAAAGGTTGATGATTCGGCATCATCCATGTCATCGTGCAACTCAAAGGACGTCCCATCCTGCGCCTGTGCTCCGGGCTCCAACCCCTCTTGGATCGCGAAGGAAACACCGCCGCTGACCATCGCTTGGAAAGAGGGCGTCCTGACCTTGAAACCGTCCACGCCTGCCGAAATGTCGACGCCGCTGGTGTTCCAGAACTTTGTATTGTCCCGCACCAGGGTTCGGTATTTTTCCTGGATGAACGCCTCGTAAACAATACGGCGCATGTCCATATCCAGCTTGCGGCTCTCCACCCTGCCGACCGCGAATCCGCGGTAATAGAGCGGCGAGCCGACGGAAAGCGAGCCCGCCTCATCGGAAACTAGGGTGAGCCGCAGACCCGGCACGCTGCGGTTGGTGGCGGGAGGCGTCTCGCGGCCTTTCCAGGTCGTCGGCCCTGTTGGTCCGGTGCCGGGCTCCATCTCGATGTAGACTCCGGTCAAGAGCGTGCCGAGACCGGAGATATCGGCCGCCGAAACTCGTGGACGCACCACCCAGAAACGCGTGCCCTTGCGCAGCAAATCACTGTAGGCGCTGTCCAGCGTGCAGTAAACGAAGACCGATTGGAGATCCTCCGCCAGCTCGACCTTAGAAACCGTGCCGACGCTGACGGAGCGGCAGCGAAGCTCCGTTTTCCCGGCGAAAATGCCTTCCGCCGTTTCGAAGCGGATCCGCACCTCCGGCCCCTTCGAGCTGACGTTACGGTAAAGCATCCAGCCGCCAATCAGGAGCGCGAGGATAGGTACGACCCAAACGATATTCCAGCGCTGGGCGGCGCGTAGTTCTGGGGCGGTGGCTATGGACTGTTCTTCACTCACTTTTTGGAAGGGGTTGGGCGGTTGGCATGTCCTCCTCGCGCTCAAGCTGATCCCAAAGAAGCTTCGGGTCAAAGCTCATCGCCGCGAACATTGTTAGCATCACGACCCCGGCGAAGGCCAGTGCACCGGGCCCCGGGGTGATAACCATGTAGTTGCCGAGCTGCACCATGGCAACCAGGATTGCCACCACAAAGATATCCACCATCGACCAGCGGCCCAGCAATTCTGTGACCCAATAAACCTTCCCCAGCAACTTCGCTGAGTGCGGCACAAGGCCTTTTGCGGCGGCGCACAACCAGAGCAGCGCCACGATCTTGAGCAGCGGAATCAAGATGGACGCCGTGAAAATCACGAGTGCAATCGGATAGGCACCCGTGCTCCAAAACTCTACCATGCCAGCGATGATCGTGCTTTCCGTGGAGATACCGAGTTCTCGGGAAGTGAGGATAGGGAGCAGATTCGCAGGGACGTACATTACCGCCGCCGCGATGAGAAGCGCCATTGTCCGGGTGATGCTGTCCGGCTTCCTCATGTGCAGGTGCGTGCCGCAACGAGGACAAAGCACCTCGGCGATGGGCGAGACCTTCTCGCAGACATGGCAACCTGCGAGCTTCAGCTCCAGCCCCCGTGGGACTTCCTTTCCGTTCACCTTGCTCATTGACCTTTCGCCACCTCCAGTCGATCCCACAGTTCCCTCTTGTCAATCGCCGCCACCGCGGCCGCCATGGAAACCATCAACCCGGCGAAGGCCCAAAAGCCGATTCCGAAATGCAGATCGGCCACCTTGCCCAGTTTCAGTAGGCTGACCAAAACGCCCAGCAGGAAAACCTCGATCATATTCCAAGGTTCCGAGCGGCTCATCCAGCGCGTCACGAACATCGCGCCGGGAGCGAGCCTGCCGAACATCAGCGGCGCGCAAACATAGACTAGTCCGCCCGCAAGGATCAGCGGGGTGATGATCGTGAAAAGCGCCACACCCAGCCCCACCAGCGGAGACCCCTCGTCGATCAATGCACGCGCCGCGCCGGGCAGCGTGAGTTCCGTGCGCAGACCGGCTGCATCCATATCCACGAAAGGTGCGGTGTGCACCACGATCATCAACAGTAGGGCAGTCAGGGAAAAGGAAGTCACACGCACCAGCGAGGCCGGGCGGTTCTGGAATAGTGTCGCACCGCACAGAACGCAGTTCGCGCGTGACCCCTCCGCGATCGGCTCTGCCACGTGCACCGTATCGCAGTAATGGCAGATCGCACGGTGCGGCCCGCCTTTCGGCTCCGGCCAGGTCAGGATGGATAATCGTGTTCTCAAGCTTTGCGTTGCGTTTATCTGGCTGCCACGACCCTTTGTGTCAACTCCCCCAAGCCCTCCACGCCGCATTCCACCAGATCCCCGGCTTGCAGGTAGCGCGGCGGGTTCATCCCCATCGCCACCCCGCTCGGCGTTCCCGTTGCGATCACATCCCCCGGCAGAAGGGTCATGAAACGGCTGATGTAGCTGACGATCTCGCTCACGCCGAAGAGCATGTCCTTCGTCCAGCTGTTCTGGCGCAGCTCGCCGTTCACCTTCGTCCATAGCCGCAGCCCCTGCGGATCGGAAACCTCGTCCGCCGTTACCAGCCAAGGCCCCATCGGCGCGAAGGTGTCCGCGCTTTTCCCCTTCGTCCACTGCCCGCCATGCTCTTTCTGAAAAGCCCGCTCCGAGTAATCGCAGAACACGGCATAGCCCGCCACACACTCCATCGCCTCGGCCTCGGAAACATTGTTCGCCGTCTTCCCGATCACCAACGCCAGCTCCACCTCATAATCTAGTTTGCGCGCGCCCTTGGGGATCAGCACGTCATCATACGGCCCGCTCCAAGCCGAGCTCGCCTTCATAAAAAGCACCGGCTCAGAGGGGATCTCCCCGCCCATTTCGCGGGCGTGCTCCAGATAATTTTGCCCCACACACACGATCTTCGAAGGCCTCGCAACCGGCGGCCCCAGCCTTGTCCCCGCATCGATCTCGAACCCGCCTGGACATCCCTGCCCCACCCACTCCGCCAAGCTTTCTAATCCCCCCATCGCGAAAAAGCCCTCATCGTAATCGAGGAACTCCCCACTCGCGTTGATCATCCGCCCGTCCTCCAGCAACACGCCCGGTTCCTCCCTACCCTCTTCCCCGAAACGGATCAGTTTCATAATGCCGCCATCCTAACGGAACTCACCGGCACTTCCAGCTCTTTCAGGGAGGAGTGGCATGTGGCGTTTCCGCACGCTCCCATCCGCTTGAGGATTAGTAATGAACATCAAAGGCCGTGCAATCGGCGCGGGTCATTCCGATGATTTCGGGATGGCGGGGATTTCCGTACCTTTCGCGGCGATGGCCTCATCCAGGGCATGCAATGCGGCGTCGAGCTGGGGATCGAGGTCGTTCGCCTGTTCCTCTGGGCCGATGGGGACGAGCACATCCGGCACCGCGCCGTTGAGTTCGAGGTCACGGCCGGTGTCGGTATGGAACCAGCCGCGGAAAGGAATCTGCAGCTCCCCGACCTCGGGGATGCGGATCGTGACCGCGGAAATGACTCCGCCGTTCGTGGGCATGCCGATCAGTTTGCCGCGCCTCAGCCGTTTGTATGCGTGGCAGAAAATCTCCGCATTGGAAAAGGTGTTCTCGTTACATAGCACGACCATCGGGCCGTCCCACGCGGGGCTGACGCGGCGATCCGTGGGGTATCCCCTTTCCCCGTCGCGTGGGATCGTGAAGGTGTGAACGGGTTGGCAAAAAAGCCCGAGCAACTGATCCGCCACACGCCCGCCGATATTATCGCGGAGATCGAGGATCAAGCCCTCGGCATCCAGCGAGGCGCGGTAAACCTCCGTGGCGAGAT
>CAMCXJ010000166.1 GCA_945883455.1 Prosthecobacter debontii | reverse complement strand
CGGTTTCCCTGTGAGGCGAGCCCGGCCAGCGAGTGCCACGCGCCGGTCCATTCGCCCGTCGGCTTCACCCGGATGATCCCGCCCTTTGAATCGATCCTGCCCTCGCCCGGCCCCATCCAGCCGAAGTCCGAACTGAAGTGGGTAAAATTTTCGAAGGGGTTGATCATGGGCGCGGCGTCGGCCCGGTCGCCGGGGAAGGAGATCGTGTAGTCGATGATCGGCTGCCAGACGAGCTTGTTCTCTGCGGGGCATGGCAGGGAAAAGGCGAGGAAGGCGAGGAAGGCGAGGAAGGCGAGGGCGGAGCGAAACATCAATTTGAGTTTTGTTGGGAAAAGGCGGGCTGGCAAGGATTGGGATGGTGTTTGCACACGTAGGGTATTATGGATGTTTATGGAAATTAGAAATCGCGCAATGCAGAAAGCGTTCACGACGAAGGACGGCTCGACGATCGTCAGCTTGTTGGATTCGGCGAACGCGCCGGTGAAAAACCAGAGTCTCGCCGAGGCGCGCCTGCCTGCAGGATGCTCGACGCAGCGGCATTACCACAAGGAGAGCGAGGAGTTTTACTACGTTCTCCACGGGAGTGGACGGATGGAGATCGACGGCGAGGTGGAAAGTGTCGGTCCGGGCGATGCCATGCTGATCCCGGCCGGGGCATGGCATGAGATCAGGGCGGAGGAGGAGCTGGTTTTTCTGTGCTGCTGCGCGCCGCCGTATCGGCACGAGGATACGTTTTTCGCGTGAAAGTTCGTATTGCGGGAAATATTCCGTGAGCTAAGACTGGGGGATGTGGAAAAGCATTCTTGCCGCGATGATGGTCTTTGCTCCGATGAATTCCGTGTCCGGTGAGGTGGAAAAGGAAGACAACCCATTTTTCGAACTCCGCACCTACCATGCCGCACCGGGCAAGCTCGATGCGCTGCTTGCGCGTTTCCGGGATCACACGCTGAAGCTTTTTGAGAAGCACGGGATGAAAAACGTCGGCTACTGGGTGCCGGTGGACAACAAGGACAACCTGCTCGTTTTCCTCCTGGCCTATCCTGACAAGGACGCGCGGGAGGCTTCCTGGAAAGCGTTCGTCGAGGATCCCGCGTGGATAAAGGCGGCGGCGGATTCGGAAAAGGACGGCAAGCTGGTGGAGAGGGCTGACTCGCTTTTCCTGAAGCCGACGGATTTCTCGGAAGGTTTCGCGGGGCTGGTGAAGGGGAAAGAGCAGCTCTTTGAGATGCGTACCTACACCACGGTGAAAGGGCGCTTACCGAACCTGCATTCACGCTTCCGGGATCACACGCTCGCGCTTTTCAAAAAGTACGGGATGAACAACCTCGCCTATTTCCAACCCGCCGAAGGTCAACCCGGCGCGGATGATACGCTGCTGTATTTCCTCGCTCACAAGGACATGGACGCCGCGACAAAATCCTGGGCGGATTTCCGCGCCGATCCGGATTGGTTGGCAGCGAAAAAGGCTTCCGAGGAGAAAGCAGGCGGCTCGCTGACGACCGAGGGCGGGGTCGTTTCCCTTTTCCTGAAGCCCACGGATTTCTCGCCGGTAAAATGACAGCCCGGTCCGGAAATGCGGGCTTTCCTTCCCGCTATGTTGCATGGATGTTTCGCGCGGTGAAAATCCTTTGCTCACTGATCCTCAGCCTGTCCCTATCGCCGCTTATGGCCGCTGATCCGGGGCAGGCGGCTTTGGATTTTCTCGGGAAAGTCCGGGATGGAAAACTGGATCTCCAGCCGGGCGGGGACACTGCCTTGCTTGAGCACACCACCGGGGCGAAACGCGAGAGCATCAGTAAACGGATCAGAAGGCTGGAGATGGAGCTGCGCGAAGGGGAGCTGGAACTCGGCGAGGTCAGGGAGGATGGCGGCTTCGCTGCGGCCATGATCCGCAAGAGCAGCGGCTTCGATTCCGCCGAGATACAGGTGTTTCCCATTGCCCTCGTGAAGCGCGGCGATAAATGGCTGGCTGCGCCGATGCCCGCCTCGTTCGAAAACGCCGTCGCCGGATACACGGTGCCGCTGAAAAAGCGTCTCGTCGCGCTTGAAAACTGGATGACGCGTGAGCGGGTGACCGGTCTGGAAAGGTTAATTTCGGAATCGGCGAAAAGGACTCGCGATTTGATCCGCAACAGTATCGGTGTCGAGGAATTGCAAGGCGATAACCTTGGAAAAATCACGGAGCGTTTCCTAGAGGCCTGCGAGAAAGGAGACCGCGCTGCGATCCTGGGTTTTCTGGGCGGCTTGTCGGATCCGCTGCCCCCGGATTGGGCGGACCGGCTGAAAGTTTCGGGTGACGTCGCTGCGGGCAGGGGCGATTGGATAGCGCTCGCTTCCTCGGAGGTTATCCGTATACCCGTCATCGAGAAAAACGACGCCACCAGCGGTTATGTTTTTATCACATGGCTCAATCTGCTGGGCGGTGCGGAGCCCGCTGTATGCCTAACCCGCCTTGGCTTCACAAGGGACACATCGGGGCGATGGAGAATCGACCCGCCCCCTTCTTTGTTCGGCGACACAAGCGCGGCAGAGGGCGGGGAATTTCCTGAGGCGGATGTCCTAGACCTCTTTTCCGCCCAACTCCGCGCGAAGAACCCGGCGCTTGGCGAAGCGACACCGGAACTCGCTGCCAAAAATCTGCTTGCGGCATTGGCGAAGGGCGAGCTGAACGAAACCTTGCGAAGGGTGGATTTTGGCGGCAATCCGCAACAAGGACGCCGAGCAGTCGAGAGCGCCGCCGCGTTCTTGCAGTTCGTCAAAACTGAGAGGGTTCTCATATCGCCCGTGGAGCTAGGTTCTCGGTTGAAAGGTTCAGAGGCCGTTTTTGCTGTCCAGTGGTTTTCGGCGGTCGAGCCGGATCGTTTCGACTTCCGTCCCCTCCATTTCCGCCATTCTCCTCGGGTAGGCTGGCTGTGGTGCCCCGATCCGCGTCCCGATGATGGCTGGAGTAAGTTTGCAGCCCTACAGCGCTGGCTGGAGGAGAGGAAAGCGGAGTGGAGGCTTTCATGGAGAGAGGTGTTATTGCGGCCCAGCGCGAAGCTGGATAAATTGGATTTCAGGAATCCGCCGTCCGATGAAGAGGCGAATGCCTTGGTTGGCCGATGGCTGGAAGCATTGGGGAAAAAGAATCTGGGTGAGGCGTTAGCCTGCTCCGCATGGTTGAGTGAAGGGCAAGGGATCCCGATGAGCGCGCTGCGGAACATCAGCTATGAACTGGGCGGCGCGGATCGTGGCAAGGCGGAGCTATTGCATCTTCACCGTTCCGGTTCATGGGTGGCGGCCACCATCCGTCGTATCTCTGCGGATAAAACCCAGGATGTGTTCATACCCATCGTCACGACGCCGGCTGGTGCGCGGCTGCTGCCGGAGATCGATCTGATCGCGGAGAAATCGCGAACCAGGAATTTCCTGAACAAGGCCGCCTTCGTAAGGATCAAGAAAATTGCGGGGGAGAAGCGGGCTTCCGAACTGGAAAGGCTATTCGAGAAAAGCATGGAGACGACGGAATAGGTTCTGTACCTGGCCATCGGGCAGCGATTTGGTATTAGCCGGAAAAATTGGACATCTTACGGTTGTGAAAAAAATTCCCCTACCTAGATGGCAGCGGTCTGTTTCGGAAATCGTTTCTCACGTTTCATCAGGAAACGGGTTGCATCTGACGCTTCCGATCAAACAGGCCTTTCCCGTCGATTCAGAAGGTCTGAGAGAGAGGGGGATTTTTTCTCAATCGACAATCTGAAAGCTTGTGTCAGTTTCTGTCCTAGGAACCATAATACCGTAAAGCGCTCCAAGATGATCATAACCAAGCTCCGCAATGCGACGCTCGCCATAGGCTTCACCGCTCTCTCCAACCCGGCGTGCGCGCAGCAGGCGGATTTCAACGAGGTGGGCAAGCAGATGGCGATCATGCTGCAAAACAGCCACTTCGCTAGGCTGCCCTACAACGCCGAACTGAGTAGGAAATTTTTCGAGGATTATCTCAGTGAACTGGATTCCCAGAAACTGTATTTTACGCAACAGGATGTGAACGGCTTCTCCGAGAGATACGGGGACAGGCTTCATACGCTGCTGCTCCAAGGGAGTAGCGTGGAGCCAGCCACAGAAATTTACGAGGTATTCAGGCAACGGGTCGTCGCCCGCGTGGGCGACGCGCAAGCGCAGCTAAAGGGAGATTTCGATTTCACCGCGGATGAGACGGTTACAGTCTCCCGGAAAGAAGCCAACTGGCCGAAAAATGAGGAAGAAGCCAAGCAAATCTGGGCAGTGCATATTAAAGAAGCAGTGCTTTCCGAAACGCTGCGCCGCGAGATGATCTCAAAACTGGCCAAGGAACAGGAAAAGCCCGACCCCGGTGCCAAAGACTTGGATCCGCGCGAAAAAGTGGCACTCCGATACAAGCGCCTTCTCGCCAGCGTGAAG
>CAMCXJ010000165.1 GCA_945883455.1 Prosthecobacter debontii | reverse complement strand
GGAAAAAGTTCTTATTGCGGCCCTGTTGAGGGAACGAACGACGGTTGGAAACCCCTGGATTGCGCAACGGTTGGCGATGGGGCATCCTGGATCCGTGAGCCGTCTGGTAGTAAGCTGCAGCAATAGCGCCACCAAAACCAAGGAGTTGGAAAAACTGAAGAAAATGTTAAAATGCGAAACCTAACCCCACGGGCAACGTGGACCCGAAAATGACCATTTCCCACACACTCCGCCTCATTCTGTCTCTCCTGCTGACCGTTCCGCTGTCGGCGCAGAATGCCACGCCATTTCCGAGAACTCCCTCCATCAAGGGCTTGCAGGTGCAGATGGTCGATGACGCTCTTGCGCTTGGCATCCATCACGCGGGTATCAACATCAACCTCACGGCAATGGTTGATCTCGAAAAGAAGCCCGGAAATCCGAAGCGCGTGGTAGATGGCTACGAATTCAGTTTCAACGAAACCTACCTGAAGCGTCTCGATTCCGAGATCAAGCCGCTCTCCGACAAGCTTGTGCTCGTTTATCTTATTCTGATCGCTTACCCTTCGAAAATCCCGGCTATCGATGCTTTGGTCATCCACCCGGATGCACACAAGGATCACAAATACAGCGTAGGCGGGTTCAACGCAAAAACCTCCGAAGGGAAAGCCTGGCTAAAGGCGGCGAGCATGGAAATCGCCGCCCGCTGGAGTGACGCGCGTTCGAAAAATGGACGGGTATGGGGCTGGGTTGTTGGCAACGAGGTGAACTCCCACTTCATGTGGTATAACATGGGGAAAAAACCTCTGGCCGATGCCGTGGCAGAATACGCTCAGGCATTTCGCATCGTCCATGAGGCGGTGCGAACGGCATCCACACATGCCCGGCTCTACATTTCCTTCGACCACCACTGGGGGGCTGGCATGCACGGCGTTAGCGCGGAGGAAGCGACACCGGGCAAGGATTTCCTCGATGGCTTCGCCAAGCTGACTTCCGATCTCGACTGGCATGTCGCATGGCATCCCTATCCGGAAGACCTCGGCAATCCCCGGGCATGGGCGGATAAGACCGTGAAGAGCGATGAAACGAGCAACAAAGTCACCTTCAAGAATCTCGAAGTGCTCTGCCGCTACCTGCGCAAGCCCGATCTTCTTTACAAAGGCGAGCCGCGCCGTGTCATCCTTTCCGAGCAAGGATTCCACCTGCTATTGCAGCCGGATGGGGAAGCCCTCCAAGCCGCCGCTTACGCCTATGCGTGGGAAAAGTGCCGCAAGCTGCCGCTCGTCGATGCCTTCATCTATCACCGCCACGTCGATCACGCCCATGAAGGTGGACTGCGCCTCGGTCTCTGGAGGAATGCCCCGAACTCCATTGCCGATCCCCACAGCAAGAAACAGATCTGGGAGCTTTTCCGCGAAGCTGGCACACCCGGATGGGATGCCGCCGCCGCGCGGATGTTGCCCGTCACGGGATTGAAATCTTGGGATGATCTCAAGGGGGAGTAAGAGGCCCCATCATACAGCCATCGACACAAAATCAGGATGCGCTCGCGGAGCACCGCAGCCAACTGATCGTGTTGCTGATCGGAAACCGCGCTGCGGATCTCGATGGCAAGGCTGTTGCCCTGCTCGGACAAATCGCCGACATCGCGAAACCCCATGGCGTGACCATCGCCATATACCCCCATTACCAAGACTACACCCAAACGCTGGCCGAGGCTCTGCGGCTTGTGAAAAAACTTAACCGCCCCGAGGAGGTCGGCGTGATGTTCACCTTCACTCACTGGCAGAATTACGATCCCAACCGCGACCTGCGTGCTGTGCTAGCGGATGCCGCACCATTCCTCAAATCTGTCAGCATCAACGGATCGAACAAAACCAAGCCCGCCGTTCTCCCGCTCTCCGAAGGCGATTACGACAACGCGGAACTGTTAGATATCCTGCGAGGAATCCATTTCAAAGGCTCCGTCGGTCTGATGTGCTGGGGTCTCGGCGGCGATGCGCGCGTCCACCTGACGGCCTCCATGCAGAAATGGAAAAACCTGGTCTCCGGGAACCGAATCGAGATCAAGGATCAACTCGCCGAGTTTGAAACGAAGGATCTCAAGGGTCGGATCGGTGACGGGCGTTTCATCGGTGTGAACCAGCTCGTTCACAAGCCCAGCGGCACAAAGATTTCCGGAGATGGTGTAGCAAACCGCCATGGCCTGCTGAGCCTCTACCGCGTCTTCACCCGCAACCAGCGTTATGGCGAAAGCGCCTATGATTGGCCAGAGCGCGAAATCACCGCGAGCGGCCACGCCGTGGAAATGCGCTGGTCTGCCACCGCCGAACGTCCCTTCGAGCTGCAGGCGCGTTATACGTTTCCCAAGCCCAACGAGGTGAAATTACAAGTTAGCGTCACAGCGCGCGCGGAGTTGGTCGATTTCGAGGTTCAGACTGCCTCCTACTTCGACACGACTTTTCCGCTCGCGGAAGTCCAGATCGAAGCAGAAAAATTCGCCACCTCTCCTGCTCAACTCGGCATGTGGCATGCCTTTCCACGCGATGAGCGAGCCGTCGCCACAATCAACGACGGGCGCTGGCGTCGTGGAAGCTCACCGGTTTCATTCACCGTTAGGAAACCTTTCTCAACTCCCCTTAGCGTCCGCCGCCATGCCGGTGGCAAGCTGGCCGCCACCCTGCGCTCCAGTGCAGAAGACTGTTTCGCGATCTATACCGCCCACGACGGTGAAGCGCACTTTTCCAATTACCACGCACTCTTTGGGCGAACCATCCCAGCCGGCGCCACAGCCACAGCCAGTGTCACTCTGAGGATAGAATAGCCAATGCGCATTTTCCCATACGAAAAGGAAAGCTGTAAGTTGGATTGCCTGATTGAGCCTGCCCACCTCCGAATCGTCATGCTCTGAGCGCGGAACGTTGCACAGGGTCGGAAAGACCTGCGAAATATACCAATCAAAGCCAAAGTCGTAGCGGATGGCACCATTGGCCTAGTCGAGAAACTAGCTTCACTCGAACAGCCGCCGGTCGAGGGAACGAAACTGGATCGCCTCCAGGATCTCGTTGCCGGTGATGTCCTGCTTGCCCGCGAGGTCGGCGAGGGTGCGGGAAACCTTGAGGATGCGGTCGTGGGCGCGGGCGGAGAAATTCATCTGCTCCATGGCGTGCTCGAGATAGCCGCGGCCCTCGGCGTCGAGCTTGCAGCACTCGCGGACTTGCTTCGCGCCCATGGCGGCGTTGGTGGTGAGCTTGGCGGCTTTGAAGCGGGCGACCTGGATTTCGCGCGCGGCGGCGACGCGTTCCCGGATCACCGCGGAGGATTCGCCGGTGATCGCATCCGAGGTGAGTTCGCGGAAATCTACGAGCGGCACCTCGACGTGGATGTCGATGCGGTCGAGCAGTGGCCCGCTGATTTTTTGGCGATAATTTTCGATCTGTCTAACAGAACAGCGGCACTGGCGTTTCGAATCGCCGTAGAATCCGCACGGACAGGGGTTCATCGCGGCGACGAGCATGAAGCGGGCGGGAAAGGTGAGCGATCCGGCGGCGCGGGAGATCGTCACGTGACCGTCTTCCAAGGGCTGCCGTAAAACCTCCAGCGTCTGCCTGCGGAATTCGGGCAGTTCGTCGAGGAAAAGGACGCCGTGGTGCGCGAGCGAGACCTCGCCGGGGCCGGGGTTGGTGCCGCCGCCTAACAGACCGGCGTCGGAGATGGTATGATGCGGCGCGCGGAAAGGGCGGGTGGTGAGAAAGCCTTTCTTCGTGTCGAGCGTCCCGGCGATGGAGTGGATCTTGGTGGTCTCGATGGCATCCTCCTCGGTCATGTCCGGCATGATGGTGGGCAGGCGTTTCGCGAGCATGGATTTTCCTGTTCCCGGCGGACCGACCATCAGGAGGTTATGCCCGCCGGCGGCGGCGACTTCCAGCGCGCGCTTCACGTGGTGCTGACCTTTCACCTCGTTGAAATCGACAAGGTAGGTGCGGTGGCTTTCGAAAAACGCGCGGCGGTCGAGGTTGAAGGGAAGGATGCGTTTTTCGCCGCTGATGAAATCCCATGCCTGCCGCAGACTGCGGACGGGGATCACATCGATACCCTCGATCACGGCGGCCTCGGCGGCGTTCGCCTCTGGGACGATGAGGCTTTTGCGTCCGCGCTTCCTTGCCTCCAGCGCGATGGAAAGCACGCCTTTCACCGGCCTGACAGTGCCATCAAGTCCCAGCTCGCCGACGACGCAGAAGGAGTCAGTTTCCAGGATTTTCGTCCCGCTGGCGCCGACCATCGCCAGCGCGATGGGGAGGTCGAAGGACGGGCCTTCCTTTTTTAGGTCAGCGGGGGCGAGGTTCACGGTCTTGACGCCGAGGTCGAGTTCCAGGGCGGAGGCGGTGATCGCGGAAGTCACGCGCTGCGAGCTTTCGCGCACGGCGGCGTCCGGCAGGCCAACGATAATCACGGCGGGAGTCTCGGCACCGCGTGCGTTGACCTCCACCTCTACCTCAAGTGCGTCCACCCC
>CAMCXJ010000164.1 GCA_945883455.1 Prosthecobacter debontii | reverse complement strand
TATTCTGCGGCAGTGATCGGCAGGTTTCTGGCGGCGCTCGGTGGCATGACTGCGACGAAGTTACGCGACGTTGGCGGGAGTTTCCAGATCGAAAAGCTCGCGGGCATCGGCAATGCTGCCGCGGATCGCCGCAGCGGCAACCATCACAGGCGACATCAGGACGGTGCGACCCGTGGACGAACCTTGGCGGCCTTTGAAGTTGCGGTTCGAGGAGGACGCGCAGAGTTGGTCGCCGACGAGTTTGTCGGGGTTCATCGCGAGACACATGGAGCAGCCTGCGCCGCGCCATTCGAAGCCCGCAGCGCGGAAGATTTCCGGCAGCCCTTCTTGTTCGCACTGGATGGCGACGATCTGGGAGCCTGGGACGACCAGCGCTTGCACGCCCGCTGCCACGTGGTGGCCTTGGATGTACTTGGCCACTTCGCGGAAGTCGGAGATGCGGCCGTTGGTGCAGGAGCCGATGAAGGCGACGTCGATTTTCACACCCTTGATCGGGGTGCCGGCGTCGAGTTTCATGTAGGCGAGCGCTTCTTCGATCGATGCCTTTTCCAGCGGCGTGGAAGCCTTTGCTGGGTCAGGGATGTTTTCGGAGATGAAGATGCCGTGATCGGGGGAGATGCCCCAAGTGACGGTCGGCTCGATGTCGGCGGCGTTGATGCGGACGATGTCGTCGAAATGTGCGTCTGCGTCGGAGGCGAAGGACAACCAGCGAGCGGCCGTAGCATTGAAGTCGCTCATGTCGACGTAGGGGCGGCCATGGAGATAGGCGACCGTCTTGGCATCTGGATTGACGTAACCGCAGCGGGCGCCGCCTTCGATGGACATGTTACAAACGGTCATGCGCTCTTCCATCGACATGCGATCGAAGACGTCGCCGGCATATTCGTAGGCGTAGCCGATGCCGCCTTTGGCACCGAGCAGGCGGATGATGTGGAGGATCACGTCCTTCGCATAAACACCGGGGCGAAGGTCGCCCGTGACCTCGATGCGGCGGACTTTCATTTCCTCCAGAGCGATGGTCTGGGTGGCGAGGACATCGCGCACCTGGCTGGTGCCGATTCCGAACGCGATCGCTCCGAACGCCCCGTGCGTGGCGGTATGCGAGTCACCGCAGGCGATGGTCGTGCCCGGCTGGGTGATGCCCTGCTCGGGGCCAACGACGTGGACGATGCCCTGTTTACCGGATTTTAGGTCGAAATAGGTCACGCCGAAATCATCGCAGTTTTTCCGGATCGCATCGATCATCTCCGCGGCAAGCGGATCGGCGGGCTGGTCCTGATTGATGGTCGGGACGATGTGGTCAATGGTGGCGAAGGTGCGTTGGGGAAATTTCACTTTAAGGCCCAGATCGCGCAGCATCCCGAAGGCTTGCGGCGAGGTCACCTCATGGATGAGGTGCGTGCCGATGAACAGCTGCGTGCGACCGTCCCCGAGAGTGCCGACGCAGTGCGAATCCCAGACTTTTTGAAAGAGGCTTTTTCCCATGGCTAGTAGCCGCCGAGGTTCGCGGCGGGGCGGGAAGATGGATAGGCAGCGGGGAAACTTCAACTCTCAAAAATCCAATTTCCAAATGAAGCCTACCGATGCCAGAACTTGGGCGTAGATCGTTTATGAGAAGTTCTGATCGTAACGGAGAGCAAGCATCAATGGGAATGGATGCAAGCCTCTCGGGAAAAATTCCCAGATACGGGGTTCACAACCGGACGGCCAGGCGCACATCCTTGCCAAGCGGGAAAGCCTTGGCGACGGGGACCTGGGAGCGGCGGTGGATGCCAATGAGTAGGCCGACGGCGGCGAGGCTGAAGACGAGGCTGGTGCCGCCGTAGCTGACAAAGGGGAGCGGGAGGCCATCGTTGGGAAGAACAGCAGTGGTAACACCGATGTTCACCATAGCGGGGACGACGATGACGCAGGTGAGTCCGAGGGCGATGCAGCGCTCGAAAATCTGCCGCGCCTGTAGCGCGATACCGATGCCGCCGACCGCGATCGCGACGTAGCAGACGACCACGCCGAGCGTGGCGGGTAGGCCGAGTTCCTCGCCCACAACGGGGAAGATGAAATCGATATGAGCGAAGGTGAGCGTGCCGAATTTCTCCACCCCGTTGCCAAGACCTACGCCCCACGGGCCGCCGTTGCCGAGGGCGAGCAGGGCACGCCATTGCTGCATCCCGCGATCAAGCTGGTGGACGGGGTTTTCCAAATCAAGCCATGCATCGATACGACCCCAGCGATTCGGGTTGTTGTAAACGAACCACGCCGCGCCGGTCATCGCAATGAGGGCGGTGGGAACCATATAGATCAGCCGGGTGCCCACGCAAAACATCACCGCGCCGACAGCGACGCCAAGCGAAAGGGCGGTGCCCACATCCGTTTCGGCAGCGATGAGGCCGATGGGGATGAGGATGATCAAACCTGGAAGGACGAAGCCACGCCAGAAGGTATGCACCTCCGTCTGCCAGCGTGTGAACCACAAGGCGAGCGCGATCACGATCACCATTTTCGCTGCCTCGGAAGGCTGGAACTGGCCGACAACGGGAAACTTGATCCAGCGCTTTGATCCGAATTCCTCAATCCCGATGCCAGGGATAAAACAGAGAGCAAGCAGGATGCAGCTGACTACATAGGCGGCTGGCGTGAGTTTGCGAATCCAGTCGCCGGGAACTTTTGCCATGGCAGCGGCAGCCACTATCCCAATCACGATCATAATCGCTTGCCGCGTGACGAAGTGGTAGGGATTCTCCATCCCTCGCACCCACACGCCCGTGCTGGCAAGCATGACCAGCCCGAGTCCGCATAGGAGCGCGACAGCAATGATCAGGAGCGTGGAACTATATCTCAGCACTTGTTGAAAAAATTACTCGGAAATTTTTCCGCAGGGATACAAGAAACTTAAGGAAATTTAAGGAAGCTGGAGCAGTTGGCCGATCTTCAATTTGGTCGGATCGGTGATATTGTTAACGGCCATGAGTTCCTGCTGGCTAACCTTGTATTGGTTCGAGATGCGCCAGATGTTTTCGCCGGACTTCACCATGTGCGTGCGCCCGGAGCCGACAGGCATGGCGCGTGGGATATCCCCGCTACTCTTGCTGCCAGTGGGGCGGATGAGCTGCGCGGCGGCGGTTCCAACAGGAGGAAGGATTTCCACGAGACCGAGATCAGCGTCGCTGGGAATTCCCTGGTCCCTGATCGCGGAAACCTCAGGCGGCATCTCGGCGACAATGCGCTGGCTCTGCGGGATACGGAGCACAACACCCGCACGGATATCCGTATCCGAATTCATATCACGCAGCTCGCTTTCTTTGACATTATGCTTCGCGGCGATGATCGAGTAGTTATCGCCTTTCCTGACCATGTAAGGCTTGTCGCCGCCGCTGAGCACGGGGAGATGGTTGCTGGTCCGGACAGTAGCGGGTGTTTCTACCAAGGATGCTGAGGCGGCACTTTCGGGCGCGGAAGTGCGCCCGGAAAGGTATTGCTTGTGGATAAAGATCATACCGATCGCCACGATGTGGATCGCGAAAATGATCGTGAGCGAACGGGAGATATTGATGCCGCCCTCGTCCATCTCATCGGCAGTTGGCGCGGCGGCGGCACGTTGCTTCTTCGGCTTCGCCTTGTTGAAGAAGCGTGCATAAAGGTTTTTTTGGACGGGTTGGCGACGGGTAGGGATGCGGTCGTTATTCATAGTTTTACGGGTGTGATTCGGGGTTTAGCTCAGTTGATGAACGAGGTCACGGAAGGTATCGCCGCGCTGCTCGTATCCGTTGAATTGGTCGAAAGAAGATGTTCCAGGAGAAAGCAGAACCGTCGAACCTCGCGGAGCGAGCGAGCGTGCCGTATGGATCGCCTCCGGTAAGGTGGAGACGGCAGTGGTCGGTATGGCGGTGTTAAAAAGCGCCGCGAGAGGTCTCGCGATTTGGCCGAAGGTGACGGCGGAAATCGCCTGCCGACCGAGCATCGGAAGCAGCGGGGAGTAGTCTAGCCCCTTGTCCTTCCCTCCCGCGATGAGGACGACGGGACGGTTCTGCGAGCGCAGCGCGCATTGCAGCGCGTGGAGGTTTGTGGCTTTGGAGTCGTTGAGATATTCGACGCCATCGAGGGTGCGGATTAGCTCGCAGCGGTGAGGTGGCGGCGAGTAGCCGTGTAGCGCGGTAGGGATGAGCGAAGCCGAAATCCCGTAGGTTATGCACGCGGCCATCGCCGCCATCGCGTTCTCCGCATTGTGCAGGCCGCGCAGTGAGGTTTCCGCCTCAAGGTCGAGCAAGATCCTTCCGCCCTGAATGATAGTGACGCCGTCGGAAAAGAAATCCGCCTCGTGCGTTTCTGTGGAGAACGTGATCACATTAGGGATGAGTTCACCAAGTTCCTCGCCATGCCGCATGACCACTGTGTCCTCGGCGGTTTGGTTTTCGAAAATCCGCATCTTAGCTTTTTTGTAGGCTGCGACGTCCGGGTAGCGATCCATGTGGTCGGGCGCAAAATTAAGCCAGATGGAAACACGCGGGCGTAGATCCTCAATGGTCTCGAGCTGGAAGG
>CAMCXJ010000163.1 GCA_945883455.1 Prosthecobacter debontii | reverse complement strand
TAGGTTGGGGGAAGAAGCCGGCCACAGGCGCGGCTCTCCAGTAGGCGCTCAATGATCCTCGCCGACATGCCCGCCCAGCAGATCGCGGCCGAAGTCGTTGGCGCTGTCGCGCCAGACGGCATGGATGTGGTTGCCGTTGTTCTGGACGTTGGCGACTTCCACTAGGAACGTAGTACCTTGAATGCGGTAGTAGTAAGGCTCGCCGCGCTTGAGACCGCCCGCCCAGCCGAAGCGGAGATTTTCCATGTCGGCGCTGATTTTCGCGATGTCGGCGGCCGCGATTTCCTTGCGGTGGCGGTTCGCGTAAACGGCGATGAGTTCCTTCAACGCCTGTTGCTGGGCGGCGGTCATTTCCTTGGCTTTCACGCCGACCGGTTCCAGTTGCTTCACGGCGCGATCCTCGGCGGTAAGGATCTCGGCGGGCGGCTTTTCGGGATAGACGACCGCCTTGCCGCTTTCCACCAGTGTGATGGCGAGGGCGCGGGCAAGGTCTTCCTCGGCATGGAAAGGACGCGTGCCTTTCATCTTGTGATCGATGGTGACCTCGCCGGGATTCGCCGCGAAAAAGGAGGGCGTGACAGCGACCGTCTTGCCATCGATGACAGTGTAGTTGAGCGAAAGGTGATGACCCTCGAAGCGCCATGCCCATGTGCCGCCGGCTTTCGGCTCGCCGAAGACGGAGGTGAAATAGGCTTTGTGATTTCGGAACTCGGGACGTTTTTCGATCTCACCGAGAAACGCTTCCAGCGCGATCACGGCATCGACCTTTTCCAGGCCGGGATCGCTGAGCGCGGACTTGAGAAGGGCGCGCACGAGGGCGGTTTGCTTCTCATTGAGCTCCTCCAGTGCCAGGCCTTTGCGTTCGCGGGGGATGAAGCCCCAGTTCTCGCGCTGGTCGGCGGCGAAGGGGAACTTTGCTTTCTTCGACTGTTCCTCATTCAGAGCGCCGAGGAAAGAATTCGCCGCTGCGGCCATCTCGGCGGTGACCTTCGCAAGCGGCGCGGGCTCCTTGGCGATTAGGGCGGCGGTTCCGAGCGCGAGGGTTAGAAGGAATGTTTTCATGGGATAGGGGCTTTACGCTGCTGTGGATCATGGTCTTGTGAGAGGTGCGCAGGAAGGATTTTTTGCGGGTGGACTTGGGTGGGGAGAGGGTGCCCTTTGACTCGACAAGGCCTACCCGGCGGGCGCAAGTTCCCCACAGCGCAAAAGCCAATGCCCACCGTATTTGACAACATCGAAACACCTTTTCTCGAAGGTGAGGACGGCAACGGCTTGAAGCACGCCCTGAAAATCGCGAAGCGCGGGGACTTCTGTGTCGGGTATTTCAATCTCAGGGGTTGGCGCTGCATCGATGGGGTGGTCAATGGCTGGGACATGCCCGCTGGCGAAAACGATCCTCCTCCGGCAAGGTTGCTTGTGGGGATGCAGAGGTTGCCTCATGAACAGCTCCGGCAGTGGCTCTCCGAAGAAGATGATCGGGCACCTGATCTAAAAAGCCTCGCCAAGCTCCGGAAGGGAGCGGCGGAAGAGTTCAGGAAGCAGCTTACGATTGGCAACCCGACCGATACGGACGAGGCGGGCTTAAAGCGTTTGGTCAAACAGCTCAAATCCGGGAGACTCAAGGTGAAGCTATTCCTGAAGCACACCCTCCACGCAAAGCTATACTTGGCGCACCGGAATGACGCCATCAATCCGATCATCGCCTACCTTGGCAGCAGCAACCTCACGATGTCCGGACTCAAGGGCCAAGGTGAACTCAACATCGATGTTCTCGATAAGGATGCCGCGAAAAAGCTCTTCCAGTGGTTCAAGGATCGGTGGGACGACTCACGCTGCCTCGACATCACCGACGAACTTGTTGAAATCATCGAGGAAAGCTGGGCCGGCGAAAAACTCGTCCCGCCGTATCATGTGTATCTGAAAATGGCTTGGCACCTTTCCCAGGATGCCCGCGACGGCATCAAGGAATTCCGTGTGCCCCGCGATATCCGCGACAAGCTCCTGCCCTTCCAGGAAAAGGCCGTCCAACTCGCCTGCCGCCACCTGAACAAACGTGGTGGCGTTCTGGTGGGCGATGTCGTGGGCTTGGGAAAAACGCGCATCGCCTCTGCCATCGCCCGCGTCATGGCGGATGACCAGATGCTGGAAACCCTCATCCTTTGCCCAAAGAACCTTACGAAGATGTGGGAGGACTATGCCCACGAGTTCGGGCTGCGCTCGCCCAAAGTCATGTCCCAGAGCGTCGCACAGCGGGACTTGGCGGAACTCCGTATCTACCGACTCGTCATCATCGATGAGTCCCATAACTTCCGCAATAAGGAGGGAAAAATCTACAAAGCGATCCAGGATTACCTCTTGCGAAACGGTAGCAAGGTAATCCTCCTTACCGCCACACCCTACAACAAAACCTACCTCGACCTCGGCGCACAGCTTGGCTTGTTTCTGCCCAATCAAAACGACATCGGCATCCGCCCGGAAGCGATGCTGCGGAACGAGGGCGAATCCAAGTTCGCGCTCAAGAACCCCAACATTCCTGTCACCTCACTCGCCGCTTTTGAGAAAAGCGAGGAACCCGATGACTGGCGCGACATCATGCGCCTCTTTCTCGTCCGTCGCACCCGGTCTTTCATCATCAGGAACTATGCGACCAAGGACGAGCGCAACGGGCTCCACTACCTCACACTGCCCACCGGCGAGCGCATGTATTTCCCCGTGCGGAAACCTCAGTCCGTGAAATTCCGCTCGGATCCCGACGATGCCTCCGACCCCTGCGCTCGCCTTTTCCGGGAGGAAGTCGTCGCCATCATCGACCATCTGAACCTCCCCCGCTATGGCCGCAGCCTCTACAAAAAGGATATCCTCCCGCCGCTCACCGAAGCCGAGGAGCGGATCATGGCGGATCTATCCCGCGCCGGAAAACGGATGAAAGGCTTTTGCCGCACGAACCTCTTCAAGCGACTCGAAAGCTCCGCCAACGCCTTCCTGCTTTCCATCCACCGCCACATCCTGCGCAACCACATCGAGATCCACGCCTTGGAAAACGGCCTGCCGCTCCCCATCGGCCAGCAGGATGCCGCTTTGCTCGATACCCGCCTTCACGATTTCGGCGACGGCGAGCTGGATCTCGATGACGGCGATGAACCCCTGCCGCCGCTCGGCCTTTGGGACGAAAGCCACTACCGTTCGCAGGCCGCCGCCATCTACAAAGCCATTTCCAGCCACAAGACCAAGCGTTACAAGTGGCTCGGCACCGATGTATTCAAGAAAACCCTGCTCCGGGATCTGAAGGCCGACACCGCATCACTGCACGGCCTCCTTCTGGAGACCGGAGAAATCCCCGCCGCCGCCGACCACAAGCTCCAGTCTCTCATCCGCCTCCTGCATCGCGACCACCCTGCGGAAAAATTCATCCTCTTCACCCAGTTCGCCGACACCGCGAAATACCTCGCCGACGAGCTCGTGAATGCCGGGATCAAGGATGTCGATTGCGCCACGGGAGATTCCGAAGACCCCGCGAAGCAGGCGTGGAAATTCTCCCCGGAGTCCAACGGGAAGCTCAAGCAGTTTCCGCCGGGAAATCAGACGCGCATTCTCATCGCCACCGACGTCCTTTCTGAAGGCCAGAACCTTCAGGACGCCGCCCGCGTCATCAATTACGACCTTCCCTGGGCCATCATCCGCCTTATCCAGCGCGCGGGTCGCGTGGATCGCATCGGCCAGAAGGCGGAGGAGATCCACTGCTACTCCTTCCTTCCCGCTGAGGGCGTCGAGAGCATCATCAAGCTCCGCAAACGCCTCGTCCACCGCCTGCGGGAAAACGAGGAAGTCGTCGGCTCCGATGAGTCCTTTTTCGAGGATCAGACCGCCCTCGATGAGGATGCCCTGCGCAACCTCTACGACGAGAAATCCGGCATTCTCGACGAACCCGAGGACGACGAGGTCGATCTCACCTCCGAGGCCTTCGAAGTCTGGTCACAAGCCACCAAGAACGACAAAGCCCTTCGAGAAGCCATTGAGCAGATCCCCGATGTCGTCTTCGCCACGAAAAAGCACAACCCGCACCCCGAAAACCCAACCCAAATCCCTCCCGGCGTCCTCAGCTACATCCGCACCCCGCAGGATCACGATGCGCTGCTGTGGATCGATGCGGACGGGAAAACCGTCACCGAATCGCTCGTCCGTATCTTCCGTCAGGCGAAGTGCGATCCCGACACCCCCGCGCTGCCCCGCCGGGACGATCACCACAAGCTCGTCGCCCGCTCCGTGAAAATCGTCGAGGAGGAGCGGACGGTCACCAAGGCTGGCCAGCTCGGCTCGTCCCGTGGTGCCCGCTACCGTTCCTACGAAATGCTCCAAGATTTCCTCCGCCACCGCGAGGGTGATCTCTTCCTTACCGACCAAGTCCGATCCTCCATCCAGGCCATTTACGACTATCCGTTGACCACGGAGGCCGCCGACAAGCTCAACCGCCAGCTCCGCAGCGGCATCCACCCTGACGATCTCGCCAATCTCGTCACCACCCTCCACCGCGACGACCGCC
>CAMCXJ010000162.1 GCA_945883455.1 Prosthecobacter debontii | reverse complement strand
AAAAAGCTCTCCGAAAAAGATCTGGGGAATCACAAGGGCGACGCGAAGAGCTATGTGGATCTTCTCAAGGGGCTGCTCGCGAAAAAGGAGTAACCCTCACCCTCTTTTCCCCAACCCTGCCCCGCAAATCCGCGAGGCAGGGTTTTTCTTTTCATACGGGCGGGCACCCGCCACGTTTCCCGCCCACCTCCAACCATGTCCGAAACACGCAAACCGTTCCCCTTCGATGAGTTCGAGCCCAAGTGGCAATCACGCTGGGACTCCGAAAAAACCTTCCGCACCCCGAATCCGGGCGAGGAGGGCTTCGATGCTTCCAAGCCGAAATACTACGTGCTCGATATGTTTCCGTCTCCTAGCGGCGCAGGCCTTCACGTCGGCCACCCCGAGGGCTACACCGCCACCGACATCATCGGCCGCTATAAGCGGATGAAGGGCTTCAACGTCCTCCATCCGATGGGCTACGATTCCTTCGGCTTGCCCGCCGAACAATACGCGATCAAGACCGGCCAGCATCCCGCGATCACCACCGCCGCGAACATCGAGAACTTCCGCCGCCAGTTGAAATCCGTCGGTTTCGGCTACGACTGGGATCGCGAGATCGCCACCACCGATCCCGGATACGTGCGCTGGACGCAATGGATTTTCCTGCAGATCTACAACTCGTATTTCTGCGAGGAAACCAATAAGGCCCGCCCGGTTTCCGAGTTGGAGGAGAAAGGCTGGGGTCGCGACGAGATCGACAACGTCCGCCTCGCCTTCGTGGCCGATACGCCCGTCTGGTGGTCGCCGGATCTCGGCACTGTCCTCGCCAACGAGGAGGTCGAGGAATGGAAATCCAAAGGTCACACTGTCGAGCGCCGCCCGCTGCGTCAATGGATGCTCCGCATCACGAAATACGCCCAGCGCCTCATCGACGAACTCGACACGCTCGACTGGCCGGAGGGGATCAAGTTGCTGCAGAAGAATTGGATCGGACGCAGCGAAGGGGCGGAGGTGAAGTTTCAAATTTTAAATTTTAACTCTCAAGTGGAGGTGTTCACGACGCGTCCTGACACCCTCTTCGGCGCTACCTACATGGTGCTGGCTCCTGAGCATCCGTTGGTTTCCGAAATCACTGCGTCCGAACAGAAGGAGGCTATTGAGATTTACCAGAAAGCCATTTCCTCGAAATCCGATCTGGATCGTGGTGATCTGAACAAGGACAAGTCCGGCGTCTTCACCGGCGCTTTCGCCATCAATCCTGTCAACGGCGAGCAGATCCCGATCTGGATCGCGGATTACGTGATGATGGGTTACGGCACCGGTGCGATCATGGCGGTTCCAGCGCATGATGAGAGGGATTTTGAGTTCGCCGAAAAGTTCGCTCTTCCTGTTTTGCAGGTCGTCCAGCCGACCAACGATGCGGATTGGAAAGGTTACACGGATCCTGGTATCGCCGTGAACTCTGGCTTCCTCGACGGCCTGCCCACCGCCGAAGCGAAGGCGAAGATGATTGATTGGCTGGAGTCAAACGGCCAAGGCAAGCGCCGCGTCCAGTTCAAGCTCCGCGACTGGTTGTTTTCCCGCCAACGTTATTGGGGCGAGCCGTTTCCCATTGTTTGGAAAGATGGCAAGCACCAGGCGATTCCGGACAGCGAGCTTCCGCTGCTTGCGCCGCCGCTGGATGACTACAAGCCCTCCGGTTCGCCCGAACCCATCCTTTCGAAAGCCCGCGGCTGGGTGGAACTGCCGGACGGCTCCGTCCGCGAGACGAATACGATGCCGCAGTGGGCCGGCTCCTGCTGGTATTACCTCCGCTACTGCGATCCTAGTAATTCGCAAAGGTTCATTTCCCGTGAGGCGGAGGAGTACTGGTCTTCCAATACTCAATCCTCAATCATCAATCCTCAATCAGGAATGGTTGATTTATACGTCGGCGGCACCGAACATGCCGTTCTGCATCTCCTTTACGCGCGGTTCTGGCACAAGCTGTTGTTCGATCTCGGCCATGTCCGCACGCCGGAGCCATTCCAGAAGCTGGTCAATCAAGGTCTCATCATGGGCGAGGACGGGCAGAAGATGTCGAAATCGCGCGGCAACGTGGTGAATCCTGATGATGTCGTCTCCGCGTACGGCGCGGATTCCCTGCGCCTCTATGAGATGTTTATGGGGCCGCTGGAGCAGGTGAAACCCTGGCAGATGAAGGGCGTGGAGGGCGTTTCCCGTTTTCTCGCCCGTGTCTGGAGACTTTCTATTACCGAAGAAGGCGGCGTTTCTCCGAAAATTCAGGATACGGAGTGTGCCGACAAGGAGCTGATCCGCGTCATCAACGAGACCATCAAGAAAGTCGGCGAGGATATCGAGAAACTCAGCTTCAACACCGCGATCTCGCAGATGATGATCTGCACGAACGCTTTCACCCAGGCGGAGTTCGTGCCGAAGGTTGAGTTCATCCGATTCCTCGCGCTTTTGAATCCTTTCGCTCCACACATCACCGAGGAGATCCATGAGCGGCTTGGCGGGCGTGCTCTACTTTCTGAAATGGAGTGGCCGTCCTATGATGAGCAGGCGTTGATCCGCACCGAGTGCGAGCTGGTCGTGCAGGTCAACGGCAAGCTCCGCGACCGCATCTGGATGGCGATGGACGCGCCCGAGGAATCGGCCAAGGAACTCGCCCTCGCCTCTCCGAAGGTGAAGGAGCACATCGATGGGAAAACGATTCGTAAGATCATCTATGTGCCAGGTAAGATCATGAATCTCGTGGCGAACTGAAGACCGCTACCCGTGGTGCAGAAGGATCGAATTCGCGGCGAAATGATCGGAAAGGATGTCGGAAACAACCACGATAGGCGTGCCGGTGCGGACGAGGTCGAGTTTGCGCAGATGTTCGGTGGCGCGCTGGACGGTTTCCTCGATGTTTGCTGCGTAGGGCATGCGGAAAGCGCGGATGCCGCGGGTCAGTGAGAGCTGGCGGCACACCGCTTCCTTGGGTGTGAATGCGTAGAACGCGCTTGTCCGGGGGCGCATCATGGCGATCTGGTTGGCCAATATCCCGCGCCGTGTTAGGACGACGAGGCGGGCATCCGGCAGTGAGTCCACCAGGGTGACCGCAGCGCGGGCGGTCTTCTGACGTTCGTCGCTGAGGATCACATTCTGGCCGAAGCCGTGGCCACCCGAGCGCTCGATGCGGGAGGCGATGCGCACCAGCGCCTCAACGCAACGCTCGGGGTAGCGGCCGACCGATGTCTCGCCGGAGAGCATCAGGCAATCCGCCTCCTCATAGGCGGCGTTCATGACATCCGTGACCTCTGCGCGGGTGGGGGTGGGATTGGTGATCATCGATTCCAGGAGCTGGGTGGCGACGATCACGCGTTTCCCGAGTTCATGGCAGCGCTTCACGATGCGGCGCTGAAGGATGGGGAGATCCTCGAAATCCACCTCGATTCCCAGGTCGCCGCGGGCGATCATGATCACATCCGCCGTGCGGATGATGGAGTCGATATTACGAACAGCCTCCTGGTCCTCGATTTTCGCCACAATCTGTGATTCCCCGCCGAGACCTTCCATTGCGTGGCGGAGTTCGTTCACGTGGGCGGCATCGCGGACGAAGGAGCCGGCGATGTAGTCCGCCCCGCATTCTACGGCGAGTGCCAGATCCTTGTGATCTTTTTCCGTGAGTGCCGGAAGATTGAGGCGCACGCCGGGGAGATTGATATGGCGGCGTGAGCCCATCGTGCCGGGTGTGAGGACGTTGCAGATTACGCGATCCTCCTCCACTTTCTCGATGCGCATGAGCAGGGCGCCGTTGTCCACCACAAGGGTGTTGCCGGCTTTCACATCTCCCATCAGGCCGGGGTAGTTGACCGTGGTGGAGAGCGGGACGGAGGCTTTGGTACCCTCACGGCGGAATTCCACCTTGTCGCCCTCTTTCAGGTCGTAGGCCTTTTCAAGTTCTCCGGTGCGGATGGATGGGCCGGTGAGATCGAAGAGGACGGCGATGTGGGCATTCCGTTTTTCGGATTCCGCGCGGACAAACTTCGCCATTTGCGCCGCCCACTCATGCTTGGCATGGCTCATGTTCAGTCGGAAAACATTCACACCGCCGTCGATGAGGCGGCCGATCATTTCCTGTTCTTGGGTGGCGGGGCCGAGGGTGACGATTAGCTTCGTTTTGTGGGACATGGGGAAAGAAATTGAATATTGGGGATTGAAAATTGGATATTCGGGTAAGAGCAGCGTGCGTGCCGCGCGGATGTTAGAAGGAATGGAGGCGGAGTCCGAAGGGGATGAAGCGTTCGAAATCCTTCGTGTTCATGGTGGATAGCGGTGCGTAGGAAATGATGGCACAGGCCGCGATCATGCAATCCGCATTGGAGCCGCGGCGACGGCCGGACTTGTTGAACAAAGCCGATGCGGTTTCGGCCATCGGCTTGGTGAAATCCAGGATAAGATCATCAAGTGCCGCCTCTGTGATCCTCATCTGATTTTCCGCAATTGGGCCGTTACAGAATTCAGACCAGGCTATGGTGGAGGCGGCGAAGTAGTTCCCCTCCCTTAGCCATGCGATCAGGGAGGCTCTCATTGCGGATCCGCTCAATCCAACTTCGACAAGCAGGTTCGTGTCCAAATGAATGGTCATTCCCAC
>CAMCXJ010000161.1 GCA_945883455.1 Prosthecobacter debontii | reverse complement strand
AGTATTCGAGTATCGGTCTCCGAGACCGCGGATCACGGCGTATTTCCCCCCAACAATGTTTGCGCCCGAAATTTTCGAAACAGCATCTCCCGCGTCGCTCACGCCGGACTTAGTGAAATCGTCTTTGCTGATGCCAGAAGCGATGCTGGACGTGAGTTCCAAATCCATGAACAAATCCCCCCCCGAGTCACCCTGGTATTCGCCGATGACGGACTCCTCTTCCAGGGTGGTTTCATCGACCGTGTCATCCGTAGGCCTGGCGCGGAGGCCGAAGCGAATTTCGGAAGGGGAGCCTTCGACAACGGTGACGACGGTGGTATCGGTGAAATAGCCGAGCTGGGAGGCCTCGATGTTGAAGGTGCCGGCGGGCAGGCCGGCGAACTGGAAACGGCCTTGCGCGTCGGCTTCCGCAGTACGGCCGGTGCCCTTGAGTTCGACGAGTGCGCCGGGGATGGGATCGAGGCTGGTGGCATCGGAGACCTCGCCGATGACGATGCCGTTGCCGACGGCGTTTTCGAGGAGGGCGAGACCGGCTGGATTGCCTTGCACCGGCATGCCATCCGGCGGGGCGATGGGATCGAGGTCGCCGGGCAGCCAGGGCAGATCGGCGGGAGCCTGCGGCAGCAGCGGGGAGCCGACGGGCGCGATGGCGAAGCTCGGAAAGGTTTCCCGTTCGGTAAACATTCCCGGTACTTGTGCGGGAAGCGGTACGGTTGGCGGCGGCCAGACAAAGGGGTTGGTGACCGTTTCCCGCGCATCCCGTGTGGCGGCGACGAGCGGCAGCGGCGGCATGGCCATGGCGAAGGCCGTAACAACACCGATCAGGCGCAGTGAGGGGCCCGGCTGGCAGGGCGAATATCCGCCATCGACGGGCGCGGCTCGGGTGGTTTTTCGGGATGATGCCATTGCAAACGGGATGGCATCGTTCCTCGGCCACCAGCGACGGGGTGGAAATAGTGTTTATGGAGCGCATCGCGAAGTGGCGCTTCGTGACGTTTTTGTGACAATCCGGGGAAATGCCGTCACCTCCTCGGCTGCAATGTGCGCTCGTCGACGGGTATGGCTCTCTGGGGCGGCTCCTCCCCGTCATTGTCCTGGGTCTCGCCGAGGTTGCTCTTAATCAGGAACCAGATCCCGGTTGCCAGAAGGAGACAGAGGATCTTTGCGATCCAGTTTTTCGACGGTTTCAGTTTCATTCGGATTGAGGTTCGGGCTTGAGAAAAAGATCGCGGAGAGCCTTTCGCGGACTTGCTTTTCGGTGAGGTTGCGCTCCAGCCTGCCGTTCTCGCAGATGGAGATGCCACCCGTTTCCTCGCTGACGACGATGGACATGGCGTCGGTTCGCTCGGTGAGGCCGATGGCGGCGCGGTGGCGGAGGCCGGTGGAGCGGTCCTGCATTTCCCTTTCGGTGACGGGAAAAACACAGGCGGCGCCGGCCACGCGGTCGTCCGCGATGATCATGCCGCCGTCGTGGAGGGGGGATTTCGGGAAGAAGACGCTCATCGCCAGCTCGGGGGTGAACTGGGCGTCGAGCACGACACCCGTCTCGAGCTGCTCCTTGAGGGAGATGTCCCGCTGGATCGCGAAGAGGGCGCCGATGCGCTTTTTGGAAAGCATGACCACGGCATCCGCAAGGCGCTCCACGAAGGCGAGGCGGCGTTTGCTGGAGAAGGAGAAGATGCGGCTGCCACCGAGGCGAGCGAGTCCGTTACGGAGCTCCGGCTGGAAAATGACAAGCAGCGCGAAAGCGAGAACAGCGGCCGAACGGGTGATGATCCATCCGATTACCTCGAAATCAAACAGCTGCGTGATGAGCGCGAGAGCGACGAGAATGAAGCCGAGCCCGACAAGGATCTGCGCACCACGTGTGGCACGGAATGCCTTGTAGAGCTGATAGATACAGAAGGCCAACACGAGGATCTCGATCGCATCCCTCCAATGTTGTTCGATAAACGTCCACATGTCTGAAAGGAAACCTAATGGCATGTGGGGTTCCTGTCACTTGGAAACGTGATCCGTCTGGAGCTTCTTGGGTATTTAAGATTCAACCGCGAATGAACACGAATTTTCACGAATGAAAGCAAGGGAATGCGCAGTTATGATTTTCTCTTCATACGCTGCCGTTGGCGCAAGGTTCCGATACTAGTGCCTCGTAAACGGTTTTTGAAGGATACTTGCGGCGGCAGAAATCTTGGGGAGCACACGCGCCCTCGCGTGTTGTCTTTGGCGCCCCGCCGAAGACCCGCCGTCCATGCCCTTCCACGCGGTTTCCGACGAGGGCGTCGGAAACAACACGCGAGGGCGCGTGTGCTCCCCGTTGGCGTTCATTCGCGGTTCCTCTTTGTGAATGATTTCCACCGGAATGCGACTTGCCGCGCGGCGGATGCTGGCTTTTAGTCGCCGCATGCACGACGAAATCAAACTTTCCCGCGAGGTCACCGCCGTCCAGATCCCCAGCGGGGACACCATGACGCTTCCGGCCGGCACACCCGTTTTCATCACGCAGCGGCTCGGCGGCACCTACACGGTCGCCACTTCGCAGGGTCTCGCCCGCATTTCATCGCAGGATGCCGACGCTCTCGGGGTGGATGCGGAGGAGGAAAAGCAGAAGCACGCCGAGGCGGTGCGGCTCAAGGACGCGCCGCTTGAGGAGCAGGTATGGGCACAGCTGAAAGGCGTTTACGATCCGGAAATCCCCGTGGACATCGTCAACCTCGGCCTCGTCTACGACTGCGCGATCGACCAGGTCGGCGAGCGGAAGGTCGTGCAGGTGAAAATGACACTGACCGCACCCGGATGCGGCATGGGGCCGGTGATCGCGGCGGACGCCCAGGCGAAGATCATGACCATCGACGGCATCGACGAGGCGAATGTCGAACTCGTCTGGGATCCGGCGTGGAACCAGGACATGATCACCGAGGAAGGGAAAATGAAGCTCGGGATGGTTTGAAGAGATTGATTATTGGAGATTTCAAACTGCCCTCCGCCCTCCGCCCTCCGCCCTCCGCCCTCTGGTCTCACCTAAGGCTTGGCTTGCGTTCCATCAACGTAGGCGATGATGGCCGGAATGGCCTGGCCGAGCACATTCGCGACTTCCTCGTAGGCGCGTCTGCCCATGCCTATGGGATCCGGCACATCGGCCGCCACGCCCTTGCCGGGCAGATTCACGAATTCGCAGACAAGGTAGAACTTGTCCGAATGCTCGGGAAAAAACTCTTCGAGAAGCGCGAGATGGCCGCCTGTCATCGCAAAGACGTGGGTGGCGTCCTCCAGGAGCGCGGCGGAAACAGGCTGGCTCGCGAAGCCGTCCAGCGGAGCGTCCAGCCGGTCGCAGGCCGCTTCCGTTTCGCGGCTGGCAGGCATGCCTTTCGTGGCCGCGACACCGGCGGATTTCACGGAGTAATCCCCCCGTCCCGCCACCGCCTGGCGGAACCTGGCCTCCGCCATCGGGCTGCGGCAGGTGTTGCCGGTGCAAACGAAGAGAACCCTTTTGGTGGCTGGCATTGGGCGGACATGGTGGGCGAACAAGGCTGGGCAGTCAAATGAAAGGCGGAATCCGCATGCGAGGTGAAACCGGATGTTTTTGGGGCTTGGCGGGCGGAAGGGAAACAACTATTCGGTCAAGGGTGAAACCGAGGATAACCGCGGAAGGATTAGGCGGCATGATCGACGCCTTCCTGCGGCACCTCGCGACCGAGCGGGGGCTCTCGGACGCCTACCAGCTCTCGGTTTCACAAACGCTGGTGAGCTTGGCCGGCTGGCTGGCGGAACGTAGGATTTTGCCAGAGGAGACGGGAACCGAGGAGCTGGCCGGCTTCCTTTCCACCCGGAAAGAAGAGGGACTTTGCGCCTCATCCATCCGGCTCGCGACGGTTCACCTCCGGATTTTTTACCGTTGGCTCGCCGCCACGGGACAAGCCGCGATGGATCCCGCCGAGCCCCTGGCAACATCGAAGGAGGAAAAGAAGCTGCCCGACACCCTCAGCGCCCGACACATGGAGGCGCTGTTGGGCGGCATTCCCGCCGGGGAAAAGCTGGGGCGGCGCGACAAGGCGATCATCGAGCTCTTTTACTCGGCGGGGCTGAGGCTCGCCGAGCTTTGCGCCGCGCGGCTGGAATGGATGGACACCGAAGAGGGGTTTCTCCGGGTCATCGGAAAAGGCAAGAAAACGCGTCTCGTAAGGGTCGGCACGAAGGCGCTCGAAGCGATCGCCGACTACCTTGCGAACGAACGGCCGAAACTCGTCGGGAGGAAAACCTCGTCGCACATCTTCATCGGGGTGCGGGGCGCGCCGCTTACGCCGGAGAGAGTGCGCCAGATCGTGAGGCGACGCGCGGAGCTGGCCGGCGTTCCGGTTTCCGTCCATCCCCACATGCTCCGGCATTCTTTCGCCACGCACCTGCTGGAAGGCGGTGCGGATCTGCGCGTGATCCAGGAACTGCTCGGCCATGCCGACATCGCCACCACCCAGATCTACACGCACGTCAGCTCAAAGGGGCTGAAGGACGCGCACCGGAAATTCCACCCGCGCGGATGAGGCTCACTCCGCGCCTTGCACAGGCAGCTCCGGTTTTCCTTCGGTGCCATAGGGCTTGATCTCAAGAACTTTCGCCTTAGGGGCTACGGGCTTCTCTTCGGTTTTCGCTGGCTCCTCGACAGCGGGAGGTTGCGGCTCCTCTTCGGTTTTGATCGCC
>CAMCXJ010000160.1 GCA_945883455.1 Prosthecobacter debontii | reverse complement strand
GTTCCATCTTCCTTGCGCAGAATCGCGGGGTCGCGGATGGCCTTGGTGGACATGCTCGAGGTGACCACCGGCTTGTCGTTGTTCAACGCCGTCCACTTCAGTCCGTCGAGACTCCAGCAAAGATGCATGCGGTTTTCCTCGACGGAATCTCCGACGAAATAGGCCATCAGGAAAGCCTCGGTCGGCCCCTTTGCGTGTCCGGAATCGGAAAGGTTGATGGTGAAAACATCCGTTTGTGCCGGGTCGCCTTTAACAGGCTGACTTGCGGCGAGAAGGGCGACGATGAGGATGTGGATTCGCATGGGAGTGTGGACGGGATGAACGAAGCGCTAAACCGGTTCAGGGATGGTGGGTGACGGTGGCGAAGTAGGCTCCGATTTCGTTGCCATGATCATCGCGGAAAACGGGAGCTAAATTTTGTGTTCCGGCGGCGAGACGGGTGGTGAACACCATTTGATGGTCTCCCGGCACCACGGGTTTCCATTCAATATCCTTGCCGTCGAGCCGCAGCACGGCGGACGTGATGGGGATCGCCTTGCCGGGACGTGCGCGGAAGGCGCGTGTGGCACCTGGCACGTTTTCACTGGCAGGAAGGGCGGCGGTGATCGGGCGATCCGCTTCCACGGGCCAGCGGCGCAAGCGGATCGTGTAGTTGCCGGGCGTCACGACTTTGATAAACCAATACCCCTGATGAGCGGACTTGGCGAGGCCGGTAGCTTCACGGATGTGTTGCTGGTTCCATGGCGGCAGCTCTTCCTGAATCCAGTCGTGTGCGGTTAGACTCACGACGGGATGTTCCGGATGTCCGATTGTGATGGCGGTAGATTGGGAAAACGTGGGTTCGAGCTCGGCCCACAAATTGTCATAGAACGAACGCATCGTCGCCACTTCGTCAGGATGCGCGGTGAGCACGTTGTTCTTCTGTCCGGGATCCGCTGCGAGGTCATACAGCTCCGTGCCGTTCACGAGCCGCCACTTGCCGGACATGACGGCGGTTTGTTTCCACTTGATGGGATCACGCACGCGCTGGGAATCGGTGACGAGCATGCGGTCGCGCGGCCAGTCCGCGACATCGCCTTTGGGATCCAACAAGGCGCGGATCGAGCGACCGTCGAGTTTGACTCCATCCGGTTTGTTCGCATCGCAAACGTCTAGCAACGTGGGAACGATGTCCACGGCGTGGCAGAGGATGTCGCTGGAGTGCTTCCGACTCCACCCCGCGGCGGGCCAATGGGCGATGAACGGCACCCGATGGCCACCCTCGTATTCGCTACCTTTTTTTCCACGCATTCCGGCGTTGAAAATTTTCTCGCCCGTCGCCGTGCCGTTGTCGGTGGTGAAAATAAACAGGGTGTTATCCTCGATTCGCAGTTCGCGGAGTAGTTCGCGCAGCGCTCCGATGTTTTCATCGATGTTATGGATCATGCCGAAGAACGCGGCGAGCTCCGGGGGCTGGCCCGCATACAGATCCATGTATTTTTGTGGCGCGTGCAACGGGCTGTGCGGTGCGTTGGGCGTGATGTAGGCGAAAAACGGTTGGCGTTTCGCCGTGCACTCACGGATGAAGCGCTTGGCCTCGGAGAAGAACACGTCGGTGCAGAATCCCTTGGCGGCAACCACGCGGCCGTTGTGATAGTAACTGCCATCGAAGTAGGAGTTGTCCCACAGGTCCGGCGTTTGGCCGACTCCGCCGCCGCCGTGGCGATAGACCTCGGTGAATCCGCGGTCTTCGGGACGATAGGGGAAATTATCGCCGAGATGCCCTTTGCCGAAAAGCCCGGTGGCATAGCCGGCATCCTTGAGCATTTGTCCGAGCGTGACCTCGTTCTCGCGCAGCATCGAGCGGCCGTTTACGGTGTGCCAGACGCCGGTGCGATCCGCCCAGCGCCCCGTGAGCAGCGCCGCTCGCGTGGGTGAGCAAGTAGGCAACGCATGATAGTCTGTTAGACAGGAGGATTCGGCAGCCAGCTCATCGATATGAGCCGTCTTGAGCACCGGGTTGCCGGTATGGCCGAGATCGCCGTAGCCCTGGTCATCGGTCATGATGAAAACGATATTAGGGCGCTTCGGTTCCTCTGCCGATGCCGGTGACGCCAGGATGGCGAGAAGCGGGCAGGACAGGATACAGGTGACGCTGGCGAGACGGGCAAATTTTTCGGAATGCCGACTCAAGCGAAAACCTTGGAGGGACGCGAACGAGAAGGAAATTTCCAGCGAATCAAATGGATGGTTACAAAACACGAAGGCAGAGGATATGATGAAACCCTCCCGTGCCGTCCATCATGTGTTCACACGATGCCCGGCATGGTCCGTTGGAATGGAAAGGCTGGGCCATCTGCCCGCCGCATCAGGGCTGCGGTGGCTCGCGCTGCCCATTACCCACAATTTGCCATAAATTATTCTGTACTTTGTAGTTACACTGCATTCTTTGAGCAGATGCATGAGCATCCACGCCATCTGAAAGCAGACACCCCAAGTGCCCGTTGGGCTGAAAACGAGTTCGCAACATTGGCTGTCAAAGACCTGCGACGTGTGAAACGTTGGCAGAAAATGGCAGCTGATTTCCATGCGCTTCCCGGTGCGTCCATCCCACAAGCCAGTGGAAGTTGGGCGGCGAGTAAGGCGTGTTACCGTTTGGTCGAAAGCGACGCGATTAGCCCCCAGTGCGTTCTCGATAGCCACAGGGACGCGACGGTCACGCGCATCGAAGGTAGTGAAGAGCAGGTGTTACTCGTGGCTCAGGACACCACCACGCTCAATTTCAGCAGCCGCCCGAACACCAAAGGATTAGGCCCCATCGGCAACAAGGCCGACACCGGGCATGGGATTTTCGTTCATGGCTCACTGTGCTTGGGCGCGGGCAGCGGGAATGTGTTCGGTTTGTTAGGCGCGGAAATCTGGGCGAGGGATGCCGCGCAATTCAAAGCCGGCCCGGCAGGTGCCCGCAACCGCAAGCCGATCGAAGAGAAGGAAAGCAACCGTTGGCTGGAGAGTTGGCGCAAGGCCGACGGACTCTATCACCGCCTCGGCGGGCGACACCGCGTTGTCAGCGTGGCCGACCGGGAGGGCGATATTTACGAAGCATTCGCCTTGTGCCTGCAATCCAAAGCCACGCAAGGCGGCGGAGCCGATTTGTTGGTGCGCTCGCAGCATAACCGCAGGAAAACCGGCGAAGGGGAAGCGGAGCAAGGGAGCTGGCAACATGTCGAGGGTTTGCCGATGGCGGTGCGGATCAAGATCTCCGTGCCGCGTTCGGCGGGTAAACCCGCACGATGCGCGCACCTGGAATTGCGCTACGCGAAAGTTGAACTCAAGGCTCCGGCCCACAAAACCAAATATCTCGGATTGGACGAGCCGCTGTTGCTGTGGCTGGTGGTCGCCAAAGAGGTGAATCCTCCCGAGCGCGTCGAAGCGGTCTGTTGGCGGGTGTGGACAACGGTGGAGATCGGCAGCGGTGAGCAGGCGCAGGAAGTCATCGGTTGGTATGCCAAAAGGTGGATGATCGAGGAATTACACCGCATCCTCAAATCCGGTTGCAAGGTCGAGGAGAGGCAATTGGAAAGCATCGAAAAACTCTCTTTGGTGCTGGCACTCGACCTTGTCGTCGCCAGCCATCTGCTGGGCTTGTCCAAAGCCGCGAGGGAGCAACCCGGGCAACCTGCATCGGCATGGCTGGAGCAAGACCAATGGCAGTCACTCTACTGTTACACCCATAAAACCAACGATCTGCCAACAGATCCCCCATCGCTGAAGCAGGCGGTGGATTGGATCGCGAGGCTGGGCGGATACTTGAACCGAAAATGCGATGGCCCGCCAGGGGCTCAAGTGCTGTGGCGCGGGATGCGAAGACTAGAGGATATTACCAAGGCGTATCAAATATTTCGAAACCAACCAAATTGTGGGTAATGGGCAGAGTCGATGACCGCACGCACCTCGGCTGTATTGTCACTGAATTTGTAGTAGATGGCATAGGGAAACACACGGCTAATCATCCTATGGTGTCCGTGCACCATTCGATGAATTCCGGCCGTGACACGGAGGCCTTCGATTTCAGCAAGCAGGGTATTTTTGAAATAGTCACCCAATCCGGCTTCCTTTCGTTCGTAGTATGAATAGCCGCTTTTCAAGCCGCCTACGGCGGTATGGGATAGTTTGATCAAGATCACGGCCGTCCGATCATGTTCCTTGCTTCATCGAGGCTGTAAAACCTCTCCTCACCCGCCAGAACCCTGGCTTCGCAATCATTGAGGATCTTCTTGTGTGATTCCGGGATGTCCTGCCTTTCAAACTCGTCGCGCATGTCCTCCCACAATACCTCCAGGATTTGGAATTTTTCCCGGATGGGGAGTTTTCTGATCTCCGCGATGCTCATGGTAGGAAAATACGGGATGATAGGGATTATGCGAGAAATTAGATCGCCTCCACGGTAAGCTCGAATTCGCCGACGGAGATGACTTTCACCTCGGTTCCGGGAGGGACGGTGCCGAGGGCGAGGCGGGCATCGTAGCGTTTCCCGCTGATCTCGATCTGGCCGGAGGGGAAAAGCGCCGTGATAGCCTGGCCGGTGGCTCCGATGAGGGAGGCTTCCTGGCGGGCGGCGGATGAGAGGGTGGTTTCGCCGCCGATAGCGGATTCCAGAACCATGTGGCCCCACAGTCCACCGCCGGGCATGTAGCGGAGCAGGAGGAAGAAAATCAGGATCGCGCCGGCGATGCCGGTGACGAGGTTGATGAGCGGTTTG
>CAMCXJ010000159.1 GCA_945883455.1 Prosthecobacter debontii | reverse complement strand
AAAAGGAAGAGCAGGGTTTTCATGGTGCGCAAATCATTCGCTCGGATAAAGCCCGGTGTTGGGATCCGCCCACTCCGCTTCGTGTCCCTTCGCGTAGTTGAAGAGGTGGCGGTGCATGTATTCGAAGTAGGTTTCCTTCTGCTCCTTGTTGAGCCGGTGCCAGATGGCGATGTTGAACGCGCGGCAGACCTTCTGCATCATGGGCAGGGTGAGTTGGCGGCCTTTGCGGGCTTTCTGCACCTGCTTGTGGTTGAGCTGTTCGGTGGAGGTCTCGACGAGTTGGTGGTTTGTGAGCTTCCATTTTTCCATGAGTTCATCGAGCGGCTGCGGGCCGTGTTCGCGCGGGTCTTCCATACCGCTTGTGTAGCGGGCAGCGTTGCGAAGTCAAAGGAGGAAAGTGTCATGCACCCATGACTCCCTCGGCGGCGCGGAGGGCGGCGAGGTTGCCTTTCACATCATGGACGCGGTGGAGCATGATGCCTTTCATGCGAGCCATGGCGGTGAGAGCGAAGGTGGCGGCGTCGCGGTCAGACGGGAGTTCCGCGCCGGTGAGCTTGGCTATGACGGATTTGCGGGAAACGCCGAGCAACAGGGGAAATTCTGATGGCGCGAGTTCGTTGAGATGGCGGAGGAGGGCGAGGTTGTGATCGAGGGATTTCCCGAAGCCGATGCCGGGATCGAAACAAAGCCGGGCAGGGGAGATGCCATGCGTTTTGAGGTTTTCCAAACGGACTTTGAAATATTCCCTGATCTGCTCGACGACATCTGAGTAGGCGGGGTTTTCCTGCATGTCCGCCGGGGTGCCGCGCATGTGCATGATGACGATCCCGCAGTCCGAGCCTGCGCACACGGCGGTCATTTCAGGGTCGGCGGTGAGGCCGGAAACGTCGTTGACGATGTCCGCGCCCGCATCAAGCGCGGCTTGGGCGACGGAAGCTTTCATGGTATCGATGGAAATCAGGCCATCCCATTCGGCGCGCAGGGAACGGATGACCGGAATCGTGCGGCGGTTTTCCTCGTCCGCATCCACGGGCCGCGCGCCGGGCCGGGTGGACTCACCGCCGATGTCGATGATCGCCGCGCCCTCCGCGATCATTTTCCGGGCATGGACGAGGGCGGTGTCGTGACCTGTGAAGTTCCCGCCGTCCGAAAATGAATCCGGGGTGACGTTGAGAATGCCCATGATTTGGGCACGGCGGGAGAGGTCGAGGTGGCGGCCTTGGATTTTCCAGATCATCTTGTCGCCGCAGTTTAACCGGATGATCTCGATGCGTAAGTGGAAAAAACCGTTGGCATTCATCGCGAGGGGGTTCCAAGCTCCGCGCATGACTTGGAACGACAGATTCAGCGCTCTTTTCGAACGCGTAGCGGCGGCTCACCGCAAAGGGGATTTCAATTACGAAACGGGATATTCGGCGGAGGAAGTCGCCTTTCTCGAAAGTATCGGATGTAAAAAACGGGAGCTTTTCGATTTCGTGGAGGACTTTGTGGATGAAGGCAAACCCTCGCCGGGCACCGCCCTTCTGGTGGCGGCGGTGCGTAGGGATTTTTTCCTTGTCGACCAGAAGGCGATAGTCAGCGGGATTTCGATCACGAGGGACGAATTGCCGAGCTTCGGCGAAGAACTCGACGGCATCCCGTATCTGCCGCGCATCCTCGTGAAAGCCCGTGCGAAACTCCGCGGTGAACTCGATCCCGACGTGATGTATGGCTGCGGCGGCGACCGGAATTTCCTCGCGAAAAACGGAGGTATCCACCCCGCCGATTTCCTGCGCCACGTGTGGGCGTCGGGCGGCGACGACTCGAAGATCGTGGCATGGATCAAGTCGATTTGAATATCATTCCCATCATCAAAACCATGAAACAAACCCTTTGCCTCATCACCCTTCTCGCCTGCGCCGCCCCCTTGCAGTCCGCCGAGCGAAAGCCCAATTTCATCTTCATCATCGCCGATGACCACCGCTGGGACGCGATGGGGGCTGTCCAGAAAGAGCATGGTGAAAAAGGCCGCTACCCGTGGTTCGAGACCCCGTCCATGGATCGCCTCGCGGCGGATGGCGTCCGTTTCCGCAACGCCTTCGTCACCCACTCCATCTGCTCGCCCGGCCGCGCCGGTTTCCTCACGGGGCAACACACGCACGTCAACGGCGTGATGACCAACGGCACCGCGTTTCCGGAGAGCGCGGTCACGCACGCCACCTTGCTGCGCGATGCCGGTTACCAAACCGCCTATTTCGGAAAGTGGCACATGGGCAACCAGCGCGCCCGCCCCGGATTCCGGCATTTCGCGAGCTTCATCGACCAGGGGATCTATCAGGATTGCCCGGTCGAGATCAACGGTGTCGAAACCCCCACAAAAGGCTGGGTGGATGATGTCAGCACGGATTTCGCGATCGAATGGCTCAAGGAAAACAATGGACAGCCGTTCTCGATGGTTCTCGGTTTCAAAAGCCCGCACAACAGGCGCGGCGGCGAAAATCTCCCGGAACGCCTGCGGAACCTTTACGAAGGGAAAACCACGAAGCGCACGCCCAACTGCGATCTGGCCGCCATCTACCACAAGCCCCTCACTCCTGAGGATGCCGGGAAGGAGCGCGGCCTCTCCGCCAACGCCGTCCACCTCGATTACCTCCGCCATATCAAGGGCATCGATGAGAATCTCGGTCGTTTGCTCGACGCGCTCGATGAGCTCAAGCTCGCGGAGGATACCGTCGTCGTTTATTCGAGCGACAACGGATATTTCCTCGGGGAACGCGGACTTGGCGACAAACGCGCGCTCTACGAGGAAGGCCTGAGAATTCCCTACATCGTCCGCTACCCGCGCATGTTTCCGAAGGCGAAACTCGTCGATGAGATGGTCCTCAACATCGACCTCGCGCCCACCTTCCTCGACCTCGCGGGGCTCCCCGCCCATCCGGGGATGCATGGCGCCAGTTTCAGGGAACTCGCCTCCGGCAACAAGCCCGCCGGGTGGCGCACCTCTTTTCTCGCCCAGTACCGCAAGGAACTCGGCGACACGCCCACCTGCCATGGTGTCCGCACCGATGACGCCAAGCTCATCGTTTATCCCGGCCGCCCGGAATGGACGGAGGTCTATGATTTGAAAAATGATCCCTACGAGCTGCGGAACCTTCCCACCGACGGCGCATTGGGGATAAGCCTCCACGCGGAACTCGAGAAGCAAATGTCAGCGGTGGGCTTCCAGCCGACGGGGAAATGATGCGTTTGAATGATCATGAAAAGCATTAGCACCCGATACGACGCTATCATCGTCGGCGGCGGGCACAACGGGCTCGTCGCGGCGAGCTATCTCGCGAAGGCGGGGAAGCGGGTGCTCCTGCTGGAAGCTAGGGACGAACTCGGCGGTGCCACCACCAGCGTGAAACCCTTCCCGGAATACGAGGCGAACCTTTCCCGCTATTCGTATCTTGTGTCGCTGCTGCCCGATCGGATCGTCGCCGATCTGGGCATTCATTTCAAAACACTTGGCCGGGCCGTGGCTTCCTACACGCCCTATCACCGCGGCGGAAAGGACGACGGGCTTTTGGTTTCCACGGATTGGGATGAGGCGACGGCGGACAGCTTCCGCCGACTCACAGGATCGGATTGCGAAGGCAACGCGTGGCGCAAGTTTTACGGCGAGATCGCCGAACTGGCGCAACGTTTCGCCCCCACCATGCTCCAGCCGCTCAAGAGCGCGGCGGAACTGAAATCCGAAATGGGGCTGCCCGAGGTGTGGCGGAATCTGATGGAGGTTCCGATCGGCGAAGTCATCCGTGACCGGTTCAGCGACGACATCGTGAGAGGCGTGGTTTTGACAGATGCCTTGATCGGCACCTTCGTTTCCGCCGATGACATGCAGGCCAACCGTTGCTTCCTGTATCACCTGATCGGAAACGGCGACGGCCAGTGGCGTGTGCCGCTGGGTGGCATGGGCGCTTTGGTCAAGGAACTCTATCGCGTCGCCACGGCAAGGGGAGTGGAGATGAGAATGCGATCCAAGGTCGCTGCGCTGGAGAGCGGCCCGATGGGTGTCCGCGTGGAAACGGAATCCGGCGAGACCTACACCGCCAAAGACCTGCTCTTCGCCGCCGCGCCGCAGCTTCTTGCCCGTCTGCGTGGCAGCGCCGTTCCTGATTCGCTGGAGGGTGCCCAGATGAAAATCAACATGCTGCTCACCCGCCTGCCGCGGCTGAAGTCGGGCATGGATCCCCGCATCGCTTTTGCGGGGACGTTCCACATCAATGAAAGCTACTCCCGGTTGGAAACGGCTTTTGCCGACGCCCGCGCGGGGGAAATGCCGCAGCCGTTGCCGCTGGAGCTGTATTGCCACACCCTGACCGATCCCACGATCCTTTCGCCGGAATTGATCGCGAAAGGTTTCCATACGCTGACCCTTTTCGGCCTGCACACGCCCGCGAAACTTTTCGATGCCGATCCGGAGGGCGCCAAGGCATTGGCCATGGAGCGCGCCATCGCCAGCCTCAACGAATACCTGCTTGATCCCATCGAATCCGTCCTAGCGCCCTGCCGCGACGGCTCGCTCGCGATCGAGGTGAAATCGCCCCTCGACCTGGAAAAGGACATCTCGCTACCTCGCGGAAACATTTTTCACCGCGATCTGGATTTCCCCTTCCTCGCTGGCGACACCGGCCACCGGCCGCTCTGGGGCGCGGAAACCGATGATCCGCATGTCTTTCTCGCCGGAGCGGGAGCCCTGCGCGGCGGCGGAGTCAGCGGCATCGCCGG
>CAMCXJ010000158.1 GCA_945883455.1 Prosthecobacter debontii | reverse complement strand
TCTCTTCCTCAAGGGCTCTCCGTTTCACGAACAGCCCTTGCCGCCATGTGGCGGATAAGTGGGCGGATCAGGCTGAGTCCGCCCTACCCATTTTCGACTAATGACACGCATCCCGGGCATATTGGTTCGCTTCATGAAGGGGCTGCGCGACACTTACTTGGTGAAAGTGAAGTGGCGCAGGTATTCATTTGGGCGCGGATTCCACGCGGGGCGGCGGGTGGTGCTGTGGGCGCCGAACGAGCTGAAGATCGGCAATGATTGTTATATCGGGCGTTACAGCCAGATTGAGTGCGATGCGGACATCGGGCACAGTGTGATCATGGCGAACATGGTTTCTTTGGTAGGGCGTTACGACCATCACTTCCGGCATGTGGGCACCCCCACCAGGCTTTCCCGCCAGATCCGAGACAAGGACTACGATTGGAAGGGTGCCGATATCAAGGTCACGGTCGGCGATGATGTCTGGATCGGCTTCGGGGCGATCATCCTGAGCGGCGTGACGATCGGGGAAGGAAGTGTGATCGCGGCGGGATCGGTGGTAACCAAGGATGTCGAACCCTATGCGGTGGTGGGCGGAAACCCGGCGCGAAAGATCTGTGACCGTTTTAAAAACGAGGAAGATCTGCATCTTCACCAGTTGGCGATGGCGGCGCGGCGCAATGTTGTGAACGGGAAGAAAAAGCGGTAGGGCTTTGCGCTCGGTGTTCCGGTGTTTCCTCCTTCGCTAAAGCTACGGCGGAAAGGTCGGTGCGCCTCTGGCTCTCGGTGTTTCGGTAGAGGCGAAAGGGGCGGTGGCTCCGCGCTGATATTTTCTCTTTTCTTTTGTGAACCTTAACATCCGTATCTGATCATGAAAAAGGCTAACAGCGTGCGGGAACTTGAGGTTTATCAGTCCGCATTCACGTTACAGCAGGAGATCTTTCGTGTTTCGAAAGCTTTTCCGAGGGATGAGATGTTTTCACTCACTGATCAGATTCGACGTTCATCGCGCTCCATAGGGGCAAATTTGTCTGAAGCGTGGGCGAAACGAAGATACCCCGCTCACTTTCTTTCGAAGCTGACCGATTCAGATGGTGAGTTGCAAGAAACCCATCACTGGATCGACACCGCCGAGGCTTGCGGATATGTGGCACCCGGTGAAGTCGCCACACTTAGGGAACAAACGGATTCGATCGGTCGCCAACTCGGCACCATGATCAACAAGCACGAGTCCTTCTGCTTCTGAAAACCGGTGTTTCGGTGTTTCGGTGTTTCGGTGTTTCGGTGAATGAAGAGAGAAAGAATCGGTGCGAAGCGACTGTACTTTTCGCCTCACCGAAACACCGAGCCGCAGGCCACCGAAACACCGGGCCGCAGGCCACCGAAACACCGGGCCGCAGGCCACCGAAACACCGAGCCGCAGGCCACCGAAACACAGAAACACAGAAACACCGATGCCCACCGTCCTCATCATCCAGGAGCACATGCCGGCTTTCCGGGTGCCGTTCTATGAACGTCTCCACGAGCTTCTGGCGGGGCGGGGCGTGGAGTTGCGGCTGGTTTACGCACCGAACCAGCGCAACACCTTCCTCAAGGGCAAGCTGCCATGGGCGGAACCGGTGCCGATCCGTTGGATCGGGCCGCTGGGCTGGCAGCCGGTGCTGGGGCTCTGCCGGGGGTGTGACCTGGTCGTCATCCAGCAGGAGACGAAATACGCGGTGAACCCGCTTCTGCAGGCTTGGAGCGCATTGGGCGGGCCGAAGGTGGCTTACTGGGGGCACGGGAAAAATTTCCAGAAAGCGGAGGAAAACGGACTCGGCGGGTTCGTCAAAAACTTCCTTGCGAAACGGGTGGACTGGTGGTTCGCCTACAACGACCTGAGCGCGAAGGTGGTGGCCGATCTGGGCTTTCCATTTGAACGGATCACCTCCGTGGGGAACGCCGTGGATACGGCGGGGATGCGGAAGCGGCTGGAAACGCTCGATCCCTCCGAGGTGTCCGCGCAGCGCGAGGCGCACGGCATTCGTTCGCAAAACGTCGCGGTCTATACGGGCGGGCTCTATCCGAACAAGCGGATCGGATTCCTGCTGGAGGCGGCGGCAAAGATCCGGGAAGCGATCCCGGACTTCGAACTCATCATCATCGGCGACGGGCCGGAGCGGGCGAAGGTTGCCGAAGCGGCGCGCCAAAATCCATGGATTCACGACATCGGCCCGAACGATGATCACGGCAAGGTTCCGTTCTGGGCGATGGCGACACTCCTTCTCATGCCTGGCCTCGTGGGGCTTGTGGTGGTCGATTCCTTCGCTCTCGGCGTGCCGCTCGTAACCACGGACTATCCTTTCCACAGCCCGGAGATCGACTACCTCAAGGACGGGGAAAACGGCTGTATCGTGAATTGCGGCGATGACTCAAGCGGCTACGCCGACGCGGTGGTTGCATTGCTACGCGATCCCCCACGCATCGCCGCCTTGAAGGAAGGAGCCATCCGTTCATCCGGTCTCCACACCATCGAGCACATGGCGGCTAGCTTCGCGGATGGAGTGATCCAATGCCTTCAAACAAGGTAGGGCTGACCCGCTGCGATCCGCCCACTTCACCTTCTTCCGCCGGAGGCTAAATCTTTCTCTTCCCCAAGGACACCCCCGTTGCACGGAAAGCCCTTGCCGCCATTCCTCCTTCGCCAAGGCTACGGAGGACAAGCCGGCGGAAATCAGGGACGACCACGGCGGGATCGTCCCTACCCTTTATTGAACGCTATCATGAACGATAACACCCAAGAACAACGGGATGCCTTTGAGCAGATCTTTTCCGCAGAAGCAGCCCGATGGCACTTTCACGATACGAAAGACCCCCTGATCCGATACCTGCGCGACCGCAGGCTTCACCTCGCGCTTGATGCCGTTCGCGAGCTTTCCGGCGTCCCCATCGAGTCCCTTTCCGTACTCCTGGTCTGTGGGGGCGTGGGAGGTGAGGCCACCTTCTTCGCCAACCACGGCTTCACGGATGTGACCAACACCGATTTCTCACAGAACGCCCTCAATGTCTGCGAGCGCCGTGATCCGAGGCTGAAAACACGCCTGCTCAACGCCGAAGCCATGGATCTGGAGGACGGTTCCTACGATCTGGTCGTTGTTCAGGACGGTCTGCACCACCTTCCGCGACCCGCGCTAGGCCTCAACGAGATGATCCGTGTCGCGCGCAAGGCCGTCATTGTGCTCGAACCGCACACCGGATTTGTCGCAAAGGCGATCGGCACCGAATGGGAGCGCCACGGCGACGCCGTCAACTTCGTCTTTCGCTGGAACCGCGAGTCGTTCCGTCAGGTCATCCTCAGCCAGCTCCTGGAAGCTCCGCTGTCGATCCGTGTCATCCGGCTCTGGGATCACAACAGCGTGATCCGCAAGGTGGTTTCGAAACTCGGTGGCGGCGCCCTCAGCCTGTTCGCGGCGAAAGCGATCTACGCTCTCCTCACTCCGTTCAACGGCATGGGCAACAATTTCATAGGCGTGCTCGTGAAGCACCCGGACGCCATATCCAAACCATGATCCAAACCGCATCACCCGCGCCCCGTAGGCGCCTGCTCATCTCCGCCTTCGCCTTTGATTCCGCCGGCGGCTCCGAAGCCGGCCTCGGCTGGCAGGTCGCTCGCCGCCTCGCCCGCCACCATGATGTGACCGTTCTCTTCGGCCACCTGCGGCCTGGCATGCGCGACCCGGACAACCTACGCCAGCTTGATGCCGCCTGCGCAGCCGAGGGTGGCATAACCGCCGTCCTCATCGAAGGCGCCCCCTTCGCGAAATCCCTCGCCGCCTTCAACCACAAGCCGGGGTTCTGGTGGCTTTATTACCACGCCTACCGCCTCTGGCAGCAACAGGCGCTGGAGAAGGCGCGCGAGCTTCACCGCGAGAAACCCTTCGACCTCGTCCATCATATAAACATCATCGGCTACCGCGAACCCGGTTACCTATGGCAGCTCGGCATTCCCTTTTTCTGGGGGCCTATTTCCGGTTCGCCTATGGTTCCGTGGGCGTTCCTGAAAACCTTCAGTATGGGACAATTCTACCGCTGGGGCAGCCGCAACCTTGCCAACGCCTGGCAGATGAGAACCTCACGCCGCTGCAAGGCCGCCGCCCGTGCCGCCTCGAAAATCTGGGCGGTCTCGGAGAGCGACCGCCGCATGGTCACCGACCACTGGGGATGTGGTGCGGAGCACCTGCTGGAAACCGGCGGCGAACCCTCCGCCGTCCCGGTCACGCGCTCCCGCCGACCCGACGAACCCCTCCGCATCCTCTGGAGCGGGCGTTTCGATCCCATCAAAGTCCTGCCGGTCCTGTTCGACGCCCTGTCCGGAATCTCCCGGCATCCCTGGGAGCTTCACATCCTCGGCGACGGGCCGGAAAAGCCCCGCTGGAAACGCCACGAATCCCGGACCACATTCACCGGAAACATCCACTGGCACGGGATGGTTCCGCGCTCCAAAGCCCTTGAGATCATGGCCACGGGCCATGTCTTCGTCCATACTTCGGTCAAGGAAGGCACGCCCCATGTCGTGGTCGAAGCCCTCTGCCTCGGCATACCTGTCATCTGCCACGACGCGTGCGGAATGGGCATCGCCGTCGATGCCCGCTGCGGACTGAAGATCCCCCTCGCCGATCCGGTCACCAGCGTGGAAGGTTTCCGCGCCGCGCTGCTCCGCCTCATCGAGGAGCCGCAGCTGCTAGAAACGCTCAGCGAGGGCGCCTTTGCCCGCGCGGCGGAGCTTGATTGGGACACCAAGGTGGATCGGTTCCTCGAAGCCTACTCCACGGCGCTCGATTCTTGAGCCGTAGACGCCGATCCG
>CAMCXJ010000157.1 GCA_945883455.1 Prosthecobacter debontii | reverse complement strand
CGGCGGATTGCATCCGCCATGCCCTGAAAAACAATGCAACAGCTGGGCGGTTACAATCCTCCACCACGTTACTTATCACCACCTAACGGCGGCGGCCGCCCAGGTAAGACCGGCACCGAATACTACGAGGACGATGTGGTCGCCGCGCTTGAAGGCACCGGTGCGAGCTGCCTCGTCGAGGGCGATAGCGACAGCAGCGGCAGAGGTGTTGCCGTATCTGTCAAGGTTTACGAAAACGCGGCCTTCGGGCACGGAGAGTCGCTCGGCGATGGCATCGATGATGCGAAGGTTCGCCTGGTGGGGGATCACGCACGCGATATCCTCGGCCCGCAGGTTCGCGCGGCGGATTACAGTTTCTGCGGCCTCCTTCATACGATTTACAGCATGCTTGAAAACCTCCTTGCCCTGCATGGCGAGAGTGGCGAGGTGCGTGCCAACATTTTCCGAAGTGATCGGGCATGCGGATCCGCCGCCGGGGATATTCAGAAGGTGGGTGAGGTTGCCGTCGGTGCCCATCTCCGTAGCGAGAATCTCACCCTCGCCCGGTTTCGCACGACGGAGCACGGCGGCTCCCGCCCCATCGCCGAAGAGCACACAGGTGGAGCGATCCTCCCAGTTCACAAAGGCAGAGAGCTTTTCCGCACCGATAATCAGCGCGTTCTCAAACGCACCGTCGGCGATGAGGCGCTTGCAGATTTTCAGCGCGTAAAGGAAGCCAGAGCAGGCGGCGGAGATATCGAAAGCAACCGCGTTCACCGCTCCGAGCTGCTGCTGGACATAACAAGCGGTGGCGGGAGTAAGGGTGTCGGGGGTGATCGTGGCGACGATGATCAGCTTGATCTCGGAAGCCTCCAGCCCCGCCTGTTCCAGAGCCTTGCGCGCGGCGTTGGTGGCCATGTGCGATGTGAACTCGCCCTCCGCCGCAATCCGCCGCTCGCGGATGCCGGTGCGGGTGAAAATCCACTCGTCGCTGGTATCCACGCTTTTCGCCAATTCCTCGTTTGAAAGCACCCTTTCCGGCACGTAGCTACCGGTTCCCGCAATGCACACCTCGTAATTCGTCGCCGCTCCACTCATGTGCCCGGACTCTGAAATCCATAGACATACCTAACAAGCGCGAAATTCCGCCGTGATTTAGCGTCATCTACCATCATGCCGTCGGCAGCTTAGCACGGAAATGCTTTTTGGAAAATGCGATCTTGGCGGCTAGATCGGCAGTCGGGTGGCGGCGGTGCTCCTCAACCACGGGCTCCAGCCTTTTCATGAGCCCGATACCATTGGCCATCTGGATGGCGAGGCCGGGCCGGGCATTCACCTCAATCATCAGCGGACCCTTCGTCTCGTCGATCATGATGTCCACGCCGAGGTAGCCGAGGCCGGTCATTTCCTGACAAGTGACGGACATCCGGAGGATCGTGTCCCACTCAGGGATCTGCACGCCGATAAGATTGATGCCGAGATCCGGGTGCTTGGTGACTGGCTTGCCATGGTGGATCGCGCGAACAGTGACGCCGGTAGCGATATCGATGCCGATGCCGATCGCACCCTGGTGAAGGTTCGATCGACCATCGGACTCCTTGGTGGAGGCGCGCAGCATGGCCATGACGGGATAACCGTGGAGCATGACGACGCGGATGTCCGGCGCGCCTTGGAAACTGAGCGCCGTGAGCAGCGCGGCGGGGAGGACGCGGTACTCGATCAGTGCGTAGTCGCGTTTCCCACCGAGGCTGAAAAGACCCGCGAGGATGTTGGTGACGTGGTTCCGCAGATCGCCCGGAGTGAGTTCGGTGCCGCTGGGCTTAACGAAATTCGCCCCGTTCTTGCCGTCGATCACCAGCACGCCTTTACCACCAGATCCACGCGTCGGCTTAATCACAAATGACTCGTTGCCACCCAAAAACTTCTCGACCCTGTTTGCATCGTGGGGATTGCGCACCACGCCGTAGGTCTCGGCGACGTTCATGCCGTGCTCCTCGGCGAGGGCTTTTGTACGGAGCTTGTTATCCACCAACTCGTAGAGGCGGCGCGGGTTGTTAGGCAGCAGGAAACGCGCGTTGCGCATGTTGATTCCGACCACACCAAGCTCATGTAGCTCGCCCGGCGTGCGAAACCAACGATGCCACCAGCGGTGACCGAAGTTCACCGTTTTCTCATCGGCGATGACGGATGCCTCAGGCATTGGAGAAGGATTTGAAACGGATCAGCTCGGATAGCCGGTAGCCCGTGTAACGACCGATGAGAAGGATGCCAGCCAGCAGGATCAGCAGCATTTCGGGAAAATAAAACGCCCAATACTGGATCTGCGAGACCTTCATGAAATGGTAGGCGCACACCGCTACGAATACCGATCCCGCCACCTGGGTGATCGCGTTGCGTTTCCCCTCCTCCTCCCAGATCAACGACATCCGCTCCAAAGTCCATGCGATGATGATCATCGGGAAAAGGGTAATCTTGATACCCGCATCGATGCCGAGCTGATAGCTAACCACACTCATCAGCATCATCAGTAAAGTGACGATCACCACGCAGGCCGCCACGCGCGGAACGACGAGTAGATTCATTCGGGACAACAGGAACCGGAACCATAAGCCAGCCCCAACTAGAATGGAGAACATAATGATGCCCGTAAGTGGTTTGATCTCTAGCAGCGCGAGCGCTAGAAGCACCGGCATGAAAGTGCCGAGGGTGGAGATACCGACGATATTTCGCAACAGCACCACGACAAAAGCCCCCAGCGGAATCAACACGATGTAGCGGAAAACCGCCCTCTCCGAGACAGGCAGCGCGAGGATCGTTGATACTAGCAATGGCGAATCTCGCAAATCCGTAAGAGTAGCGAGCGGGATCCGGTCTTTCGCTACGGTAAAAGTCACGCGGGAATTTTCCCCGCCTGTCACATCGTCAAGCAGTGCGCCGCCGCCGCGGTGCCACACGAAAAGCTCGCGTCCGTCGGGGACCTTGGTGGGCTCGGCGGGATCGCGCACTTTCCAGAATGCTCCGTCATAATACTCGATGAGCGGGACAGGAGCTTGCCCGCTGTTCTGATCGGACAGCCTCACGCCATACGCCGGACGTGCCGTCACACCAGCCAAACCCAGAAGATCGATTCCCATCGCAGTCCCGGGATTCTCGCTATCTTCCTTTTCGTAGTGGCGTTTCACGATCAGATATTCCTGCGGCGCCTCGGCGCTGTTGATCTGTTTGAAAAGGGTCATGAAAAGCGAATCAGGATCCGCTGAAACATTCTTCGCCTTCGTGACAATGCTATTCGCGGCCGCCCCTAGCGAACCTGGCAAGCGCGGTACATCGGGTGGATTCGGTTTATCAAAAGCCGGCATCGGCTCCCCACCGCTATCCAGACTTTCCTTGAAACGGACACGGTAGTAGAGCGCCTGCCCCTCCTCGCGGGGACCAGATGACCAGAACGCTATGTATTCGCCCCGGTCTTTCTCGACTTCGAAACTGTAATCCAGCGAACCCGACTCCTGCCCCCCGCCCCGCTCCATGGCTATCGCGGGCAAGGCCAACCTCGCCTTTACATCGCGACCCGTGGCAAGGAATGAGACCCGCGCCTCGATGAGCCATTCGTCGACACGATCGCCTTGCCAAAATGGCACGCCGAGCTTGACGCTTTTATATGCCGCCATCCCACCGCCGACCGCGATTAACAGCCCAACCGCCAACAGCAATTTCGCCTGCGCTTTCATTCGTTTCGGAAAACCATGGGGCTCAGCGCATGATCTTCTTTTCGGCGAGGTTCGTCCTCGAAGGATCGATCCAACCAAGTTCCCGTATCGTCGTCCGTCCGATTAGCACGGCGGAAAGCATGTTCGAGCGGTTGTTCAGGGTGAAATCTCCACGCAGCTTGCGCTCACCGATCTTGAAAGCCAGCCTCACCACCTCGCGCGTCTCGGTTTCGCCGCCGGGATTTTTGATCCTCGCGATCCGCACCAGACGCGCCTCGATGCGCACCCGCGGTGAGTTTTCGGTCCGGGGTTCCGTAACAATAAAACGTACCCACTTTTTTCCATCGCGCTCAAAGAGTTCTGTCTCCTCCGCATGAATCGAACTGGTGTAAGCACCTGTATCGAGCTTCGCGTAAATCTTGCCTTCGATCCCATCGATCAGGATTTTTTCCCTCCATCCATAGATCTGGATCAGATCAGGGGATACGGGTCTTGCGACAGCAGCCGTCTCCGCCTCTGCGGCCTCCGACGCAGCCTCGTCATCCGGATCAACTTCCTTCGGCTCCGCCTCCGCAGACTTTTCTTCCTTTGGCTTTTGTTCTCCGTCTTTCACGATTTCGATTTCGGGTTTTGCTTGCTCCGGCCTTCCTACGACCTTAGCACCCTCCGCAGGCTGCTCCTTTCTTTCCGGTTCCTGCGCGCCCGCATCTTGGCACGCACCGGCAGCCATGAACAATAACGCCAGAAGGGCAAGGGTCTTCGAAATGGTATGGAAAAACATGACGCTGCGCGGACTATCACTCACCGCCTAACTGAAAAGCAACGGAATTATCGGCAGCTGAGTGAACATAGAATCCGCATTTGGTATTCAAAATTTTCACCGCAAAGCTTATGTTGCAAAAGGATCGCAGAGCTATGCTAGTTTTTTCAAAATAGAATTTAGGGAACTGAGCCTTTCACGTATTGAGTGAACCAATGAAAATCCGTGATTCCTCTGGCATTCGTGGTTCTTAATGCGGGAGACACAATTTCCACTCTGCAAGGCTTGATCGCCGCGCCCATCCCGGCTGATATTTCACTCCTTCTTGAAAACAGATTTTCATAACCCCATCGACCACGCTCCCTCCCCCCACCCCGCCCTCGGCGTGGACTTCGGCGAAGCACGCATCGGCCTAGCCGCCACCGACGACTTCGGCATCATGGCGCA
>CAMCXJ010000156.1 GCA_945883455.1 Prosthecobacter debontii | reverse complement strand
CGAAAAAGGCAGTGGTGTCGCCGCGCTGGGTTTTTAGCCTCTCGACATTGAGCCCGAACTCGCGGTCAAGCATCGCCTGGCAGCGAGATTGGGAAACGTAGCGGTCGCCGCTGCCGTAGATCGCATCACTGACGGTCATGTCATAAGCCGACATGCTTTTTGCGACAGTTCCGGCGGCACCGCCCACACGGAAAAACCATCGAACCACCTCCTGCCCAGCTCCGATTTCGGCGAAGGTTCCATACCATCGCGGATCGAGATTGATTTTTAGGGCTTTCTGGTGGGTATCGAGTTCCAAATCCTGCTGCATGGCGAAATTGCTTTTGACGGATTAGTCCTAGCCGATTCAGTGCCGTTTTCCGGCATAAAAAACGACGGAAGGATATTTCCCTCCGCCGCCGAGCGATTTCAAGGTCGGTTACTTCGCGAAATCTACAGCCTTCAGCCCTTTTTTGTGGGTGTTGAAACCATAGTCGGTGGGAGTAAAGCCGTCCGGAAGGGTGACATCGGCCTTTTCCGGAATCTCGATGCCGAGTCCCCAAAATACCCCGTTTACTACGAGTCTGCGTAGGTCTTCGCTCACCAGATCGGTGGAGGAACCCATTGTCGTCGTAAGCACCTTGTTGGTTGTTCCGGCAGAGTTTTTCACCTCGCGGCTCCAAGCAACAGGCATCGCGGGTTCATTCACCTTCTGCTCAATTCCTGAGCGGGTTTTCTTGCTGTGATCGGCGGGTGCACTGTCCTCTTTCATATCCTTCAGGACGAGACCACGCATCAGGATGATCGCGTCCTCTGGGGGGGCTGCCTCGTAGACATCCGTGTCGCCGAAAGCTTCGACCACCCCCTTGAGAAGCGGGTTTTTCTCCTGTGCTGGCTCCCGCACCGCTCGGGTGGCTTCCCCTTTGTGTTTGCCCCAGTGGCTGATCCAGGTCTCTCCAAGCACCGTCCGCCCGAAGCCGCCTGACTCATGGTTCCACGACCATTCCGCCCACTTGCTATCCTTGGGAAAATTAAAAAGATGGGTGCTCGTCCGGAGCGCAACAAGCGGCACACCCTTCTCCACCGCCGTCTTGAACTTATCCATGGTAGGATCGTCCCATTTCCGGAAACGCAGGGAGGTCACGAGGGCATCGGCGGAATCGAGCGACTCGGCACCGGAGAGGCTTGCGACGGCGGCGGGGTTGATTGTGCCGTCCTTGTCCGTGGAGAAAAGCACCGTGGTGTCGAAGCCGTGCTTTTCCGCGAGGATCCTCGCCATCAGCGGCATGGCCTCCTCGGAACGGTATTCCTCATCACCAGCGAGCAGCACCACATGCTTGCCTTTACCCGGCCCCTCGCCGCCCGTGAATTTCAGGAAACCTTCGCCCGCTTCGAGTTTCACCTCTGCGCAAGCCACTCCCATCGCAAGCCCGCAAGCCACGCCAATCCCAATTTTTAATTTCATGATGGGGTTGATACTTCCGTCGGTTCGCAAATCACTCAAGAAATTAAATGAATTTGCCCACTGGTGCTGGCACGACTCACTTCTCGCCCCGTCCCTCATCGTTTTTCTTTGCGGCGAGCCATACCCGTTCTAGGCTTCACCAACGATGACTCCCGAACTCCAAGACCTCTTCGCTTTCCTCTCCTTCCCGAGTGTTTCCACCGATTCAAATCACAAGTCCGACGTCCGCAACTGCGCGAACTGGATCGTCGGGAAACTCTCCGCCGCCGGGATGGACACCCAGCTTCACGAGACGCCCGGCAACCCCATCGTAGTCGCGCGCAACGCCCACAAAGCGGACCGGAAAACTGTCCTCATTTACGGCCATTACGATGTCCAGCCGGTCGATCCCCTGAATCTCTGGGATTCCCCGCCCTTCGCGCCGGAAATCCGCGACAGAAAAATCTGGGCGCGCGGTTCAACAGACAACAAAGGCCAGATGCTCGCCCACATCCTCGGGGTCGAGAAAACCCTCGCGGAAAAAGGCGAGCTGCCCGTGAACATCATCCTGCTTTTCGAAGGCGAGGAGGAGATCGGCTCCCCGAACCTCGCGCCATTCCTAGAAAAACATAAGGCCGAGCTCGCCTGCGACATCATCGCGATCTCCGACACCGGAATGGTCGCGCCAAATACCGGCACGCTCGGCTATGGACTCCGCGGCATCGCCTGTTGCGAAGTGAATATCACCGGCCCCGCCCGCGACCTCCACTCAGGCCTTTTTGGCGGAGCCGTCGCCAACCCCGCCACCGCCGTCGCCCGCTTGGTATCCTCGCTGCACCTTCCTGATGGCACCGTCGCCATCGAGGGCTTCTACGACGACGTCCGCCCGCTCGAAGCGTGGGAACGCGAAATGTGGGCGAAAGTTCCCGGCGTTTCCGACGAGGACTACCTGAAAGTCACCGGCTCCCCCGCCACCTTCGGAGAACCCGGCTACAACTCCGCCGAGCGCGTCTTCGCCCGCCCTAGTGCCGAGGTGAACGGCATCGGTGGCGGCTACCAGGGCGAGGGATCGAAAACCGTCATCCCCGCCGAGGCTTTCGTGAAATTCTCCTTCCGCCTCGTCCCCGACCAAGATCCGAAAACCATCCTCCAACAGGTCAAAGCCCATCTGGAAAAACACTGCCCGCCCGGCGTGAAACTAGAGATCGAGATCGGCCACGACGGTAAGCCCTACGCCTGCGATCCGCATTCCGATTTCGGCAAAGCCGCCCAGCGCGCCCTGAAACGCACCTTCCCCGGCGAGCCCATGCTCATCCGCGAGGGCGGCTCCATCCCCATCGTCCAAGCCTTCCGCGACATCCTTGGAGTCGACACCCTCCTTCTCGGCCTCGCCCTCGCCGATGCCCAGATCCACTCGCCAAACGAGAACTTCCCCATCGAAAACTTCGAAGCCGGAATTCGCTTGAATCAGGCGCTGCTGGAGGAATTGGCAAATTGAACGACGCGATAGCTCGGGAAATCATGATCTCAGAACCTCGATCCGCCGACACGCCAAGCACCGCCGTGCCGTGCATTAGGGACGATGGCTTCGAGATTTACCGGGGAGTGTTTACGGCGGAAGAAATCGCATTACTCAGGACAGAGGCGGATCGTATCTGCCGCGAAGCCGGTTCCGCGTGCGTCCGAAATCCGCGCTCCCGCTCCGCCATGTTCGCCGCGCTTTCCGAATTACCTAAGCTCATGGCGCTGCTGCCCTCCGGGCTCTCGACCGTCCGTTCGATCCTTTTTGACAAAACGGAAGCCGCCAATTGGCCTGTCGCGTGGCATCAGGACCTGACCATAGCCGTTGCGGAGGAAGTCCCCTGTGAAAGTTACGGCCCGTGGAGCGTGAAGGACGGCATCCCCCATGTCCAACCGCCCGTCTCGTTGCTCAATTCGATGGTCACAGCAAGAATCCACCTCGATCCCACCGGAGCCGATAACGGAGCATTGATCGTTGCTCCGCGTTCACACCTTAGCGGTAAGCTGGATTGCAACTCGGTCACATCGCTCACTGACGAAGGATTTGTCATCTGCGAGTGCCAGCCGGGCGATGTCCTCATCATGTCACCCCTGATATTGCACTCATCGAGACGCAGTACACGCCCGGATCACCGCCGCATCCTCCATTTCGAATATGCCCCTCCGGATGCCCTGGACTCCCGCCTCTCCTGGCACGAGCCCTCCGCGAAGGCGGCTACTTCTTTCCCACGGTCTCCTTGACCTTGGCGCTGATGGATTCCGCCCAGATGTCGTAGCCTTTTGGGGCAAGGTGCAGGAAGTCGTGCATGACCTCCTTGCTGATGGTGCCGTCGGCTTCCAGGTATTTTCCGGAGATGTCCATGTATTCCACCGATCCGCCGGCGAATTTAGAAATCAGTTCATTGACGGCCATCCTCTTCTCGCGACCCGGATTGGGTTTTTCACCGGTCGGCAAAATGCTCATCAGGAAGATCTTGGCCTTCGGCTGTTTCGACTGGATCAAATCGATGACCGCTTTGACTCCGGCCGCAGCTTGGGCCGGGTCGGGCTCTTTGCTCCACATGTTGTTGGTGCCGATCATGACGACAAACAGCTTCGCCTTGTAGCCGTCCAAATCCCCGTTCTGGAGCCGCCAGAGAACGTGTTGCGTTTGGTCGCCGCCGATCCCCATGTTCACCGCGCGATAAGAACCCCAGTGTTTCTTCCAGTTTTCGCTGTCCCTCCAGCGCGCCGTGATCGAGTCGCCAACGAAGGCCACATCGATCTCACCCTCCATCTTCTTGATGTCGGCATCGATCCTCTCACAGTTCCCGTTCCACCATTTCTCACCGTTGGTTTTGGCTGCGACAGGGGTGGTGCTCTCCAATTCGGCGGCATGCGCGGAGAATCCGGTGAATGACGCAAGCGCGATGACGGTGAGAAGTGTGTGGTATGGTTTCATGAGGGTTTGTTGGATTTTTGGAACGAAAAGCGGATTTGCTAATGGGTATTCGTGACCTGAATGGGCGGGCGGGGTAAAGCAGAAAGAATGCGCCCCGGAGAATCTAGCCCTAGGTCCTTCATTCGTGCCTTGGCGGTTCAAAATTCACACCCTATCCTCTCCCCACACCGGCAGCCCTTCCACGGATCGCCGCTAACTGATCACTTTATCCCACCATGTCAGACATCCCGAAATCCGATTTCATCCGCGACATCATCGCGGACGACCTTTCCTCCGGAAAACATTCCACCACGATCACCCGTTTTCCACCGGAGCCGAACGGCTACCTGCACATCGGCCACGCGAAATCGATCTGCCTGAATTTCGGCATCGCGCAGGAACATCCCGGCGCGAAGTGCCACCTGCGCTTCGACGATACAAACCCCGAGAAAGAGGAAACCGAATATGTTGAGTCGATCAAAGCCGACGTGAAATGGCTCGGCTTCGACTGGGGGAGCGATCTCTATTTCGC
>CAMCXJ010000155.1 GCA_945883455.1 Prosthecobacter debontii | reverse complement strand
ATTTTCACACCGACCAGAACCAGGATGAGCGAGAGAGCCGGCTTCAGATAGCGGAACTTGCTGATCAGGCCGGCCAGCGCGAAATACAGCGAGCGCAGCCCGAGGATGGCGAAGACGTTACTGGTGAAAACGAGGAACGGATCCGCCGTGATCGCGAATACGGCAGGAATGGAATCCACGGCGAAAATCAGATCCGTAACCTCCACAAGGATCAGCGCGACAGCGAGGGGTGTGAGCAGCCATTTGCCTGCGGGCGCCGCATCCACGATCGGATCGGGTTTCGTCTCATCACCCGGCTCGGCGGCCTCACGCGACCACTGGCTGCCCGCTCTGACCATGAAATGCTGGCCATGGAAATCACGGGTGATCGGAAAAAACTTCCTGATCCAGCGCACCACGGGGTTGTTCTCGGGGTGCTCCTCCTTCTCTTCCATCACCAGCATCTTGATCCCGGTAAAGATCAGAAACGCGCCGAATACGTAGAGGATCGCGTGGAAATTCTGCACCAACACGGATCCGAGGCCGATCATCGCACCGCGCATTACTAGCGCGCCGAGGATGCCCCAGAACAGCACGCGGTGCTGGTAGCGTGCGGGCACCGCGAGTGATCCGAAAACCATCGCGATCACGAAGATGTTGTCCACGCTAAGCGATTTCTCAACCACGTAGGCAGTGAGGTATTTCGTCGCCGCCAGTTTCCCGGTGTTCACCGCTTTGTCCACGGCGTCCACCGAGTGGCCGAGTTCGAACCAATGGAGCTCATACGCGAAGTAAACGAGGATCGAGAAGGAAAGGCCCAAGGTGATCCATACGGCGGACCAGCCAAGCGACTCCTTGAATCCTACGACGTGGGATTTCCGGTGGAACACACCTAGGTCCAGAGCCAGCATCGCGAACACAAACCCGAGGAAAATCAACCATGCCCAAATCATGCGCGGCTTTTAACCAGACTTTGCCAAGAACGCTAGGGGAAATACCAGCGTGGGATTACTGAGATGCCAAGGAGGGGGCTTACGAGGTTGGCCAAGCATGGGAATGCTCGGGGTTCATGGTCACCGGTCGTTCGGACATCGAACAAAATTCACCTCAGCAAGTCCGCCTCATACATCAGCTTGAAGCCGCTGCGGTTGAGGATGCTCGTTGCGAAATCATAATCCTCGACGTGCAATGCGAGCAGCGCCTTGCCGCCGGGGCCGGGCAGCATGGCGTAGGCGAAATCGACGTTCGTTTCCGCGGTCATCAAGATGTCTAAGCACTTCAGTAGATCCGGTCCCGCCTCTTTCAGCGCGATGACCACCAGTTCGCAGGTGGTGTGGGGTATCCCTTTTTCACAGAAAATAGACTCCGTAAGATCGGGGTCGGAAACCACTAACCGCGCGATGGTGGCATCACGCGAATCCTGCACGCTCAGCCCGATCACCTCGATGGAGGATGATCGGAGGAGTTTCACCAACGCAGCCAACGCACCCACGCGGTTTGGTAGCATTACAGAAAACTGACGCACCGGCGTCCCGTTTTCCGCCACCAGCCCGCTCATGCTATCGTATTCCTTGTCCATGTGAGTTTATCCTTTCGGGCCGCGCAGTCGCAAGGTGCGAACTTCGCCGTTGGCGGTTTCTTCGATGACGATCTGACTGGCGCGATGGGAAACCCGTGGTTGAGCAGATACTCGCTCGCCTCCTTCGCGCCGAACGCAGCCGCCACATGCAGGGCGCCATTGCCTGCCGCGTCCTTTGTTTTCTTATCGAAACCTCCAGCTACCATTTTCCGTAGCACTGCCACATCATTGCTGCTCACCGCAGAGAACCAGCCTTCCGCCGTCATCGCATACCCCGCCTCCATTACCTCTTTCGCGGCGGTGTCAGATTTCTTCCGAGAGTTCGAAAAACTCATCGCCAAAACACAAGCGATTAAGATTCGTGTGAAAACCATCTCTTCCCTTACTTCAGGCACCTTAACGATTCAATCCCGAATTCACTGCTTATTGGCAAGCGGTCTACATGCGGGTGGTCCACGATAAAGCCTATGAGGCACGGATGAGATCTAGCCAACGCGTCATCCAGCCTTCGACAACGGCGGGTTTGGAAGAATGACCCTGAACCGACATTCCTAGACGCCCTTGGAAAGTGACACAACCCGCTCCAAGAAGCTGTCCCGACACGACGGGCGGACAGAAAATCCAGTCATCACCGGATGCTTCGTTTGCCTCCCACACACCGAGGTTCGAGAACGAACCAATGTTTCCCTCACACTTGGCACGCTCTTTCCTCAACAGATCAACCTTGCCTTCATGACTCAGTAAACCTCCCGCCATGAACAGGAGATGGTTGGCGCGATGCTCGCCGCGTTTCAATCGGTGCAGGATGTCAGCCTGGATTGTTTCGGTGCTATCGTCCGGAGAGATAGATGTTACGACACAGCTCACGTGGTTTGCCGTATCGTCTGGATAGTGTATGTCGCCCCGCAGGTTTACCGGAATCAGCCAACGTATCCTCGCCTCCGGTTTGGCGATCTCGGGACGAACGGCATGATCCAGATGCTTGAGTAAAAAACTGTTTACGGTCACCCCGGATTCACGGCAGCGGGTCACCAATTCCAGCGTTTCTTTCACTGAAAAAAGATGCCAAGCCACCGCTTCGGAGATTCTCGTTCCACAGCCGAGACTGAGCCAATCAGTCCGCACCGCGCATTTCTCCACTTTGCGGCTGTCGCGCCAAAGCTTCCACAACGGCGCGATCACTCCACGGTGTGGATGCTTCGTTTCGGGAAGCTCCCGGATCTCGATCCCACGCTCCCGCAGCAATCGTGCAAAACCGCCGATCCCGTCACAATCAATGTGGGAAACGAAATGCCACTCCACCTCATTCGAACCCTGCGGCACCCGCCCGTAGCGGATGCCCATGAAATCACCGCCAGCCTCCGATGCCCGGAACCAATCGGCGGCGACGTTTTGTGTGAATCGCTTGATCAATGAAATGAAGTTTCCCGATCCTCATCCGCACCGCCCCTCACGGAAACAAAAAGTTTCCGCTGGTGCCATGAAAGGTCAGGCACCTAACCTTCGTTTTTGCTACAACCGCTCGTGTTTTACAAAATAACCCCATCATGAACCCACATCGAAATCATTGAACCTGTTTTCTGCAACGGCGATGACCGTGGCGCTTATCAGTGCGAACCTCACCGCCGCACCGGAAGGAAAAAAGCTGCTGGTTTTCGTCCTCGCTGGGCAATCGAACATGCAGGGGCATGCGGAAGTATCCACCCTCGCCTACCTGCCGAAGCCCGCCTACGTGCCGACCAAGGAGGAATGGGCGCTGCTAACCTCCGGCCTGCCGCGCGATGTTAGGCAGAATTCCGAGGCGTCCATCCGCGAGACCCTTTCGAAGGATCCCGCCAACGCGAAGCTTTCCCCTAAGGATCTCGGCCCCTTGGTCCAGAAAGCGCTCGATGTGGAGATCGAGAAGGTGCGCGCCGAGCGATATGAAGTTTTCAAAAAACGCCAGACCGATCCCGTCCGCGTGGCCCGCGACAAGGAACTCGCCGCCCTTTTCACCCCCGGCATCACCGACGCGAAAGTCATCGATACCGCAATCGCCGTCAAAACCATTAAGGATATCAAGGAAATGGCAGATATCTGGCCATCGAAGCTCAACCTTCCAGTCGGTAAGCAAACTTTCATCGCGGCTTACGGCGGCGTGAACCGCGCCGCCGAACCCGGACTCGCCGGCGGCCCGTTGAGCACCGGATACGGCGCGCGGCCAAGCGCCTTCGGCCCCGAATACGCGTTCGGCATCCTGTTGGAAAAGCACCTCGACCAACCGATCCTCATCATCAAGACAGCATGGGGCGGCAAATCGCTTCACTACGATTTCCGCCCGCCGTCCGCCGGCCCCTATCAGGAGACGGCGAATGAGAAGCAGCAGGTGGAAAACTGGAAAGTGCGGAAAGCGAAGTGGGACGAATACATCGCGGGTGGCGGCACTCCTGCGGCGATGGCACAGATCGAAAAGGACTGGAAAAATGTGGAGAACGAAAAACAAAAACTGCAGGCGGTCATCGCCAAGCTACCCAAGGATCAGCAGGCGGCGGAGCAGGTGAAGCTCGCTGAACTCAGTGCCAAAAGCAAGGAACTCGGCGCGAAACGCATGAAGGATCCCGGCGAAATGCCGAACCAGGATGCGGCGGGATTTTACTGGAACGAGATGACCGGCTTCATCCGCAAGGTCTTGGCCGATCCCAAGGCATACCATCCGGCCTACGATCCGGCGGCGGGCTTCGAGGTGGCCGGCGGGCTGTGGTTCCAGGGCTTCAACGACCAGTTCGATCCCGAATTCTACGGGAACTATAGTAAGAACATGGTCCATTTCATCCAGGATCTGCGCAAAGAGGTCAAGCAGCCGAAGATGCCCTTCGTGATCGCCGTGCTGGGAACGCCCGCCTTCCCCGATGAAGCCATGGCGAACAACGTCGCCAACGCCCAGCGCGAGGCGGCGAAATCCCCCGAATTCGCCGGCACCGTCGCGGCGGTGGAAAGCTGGCCGCTGACCACACCCGAGGTAGCGATCTGGCGGATGCGCAAAGACGCGTCGCAAGGCTCCCCCGCTGTAATCGAAAACGCAGACATGCAATGGCGCCTCCACGGCAGCAACCAAGGTTACCACTACGACGGCAGCGGCCGCTTCTTCATCCGCCTGGGCGACGAATGCGCCGGTGCCATGCTCAAGCTGATGGGAAAGTGAGCGGATTGACATCCCTCGCGCATGGATTGAATGAGCGCCCATCCAAACAACCTTTACCACGAAAAACATGGCGGTGGATCATTAAGAAAAGAGCGAAGCTCTCAGGGCGGGGAGCACACGCGCCATCGCGTGTTCCGAAGCGCGCCCCCGCGGTTCGGTGGCTCTATGCACGGTGCGCTCGCATGTCAT
>CAMCXJ010000154.1 GCA_945883455.1 Prosthecobacter debontii | reverse complement strand
TTACTCCTTAGTGCTTTCGAGCCACTTGTTGTATTCGGAGTGGGCGTAATGGATGATGTTCACGCCGAGTTGGTAGCAGGATTCCCAGATTTCCGCTGGGACGCCTGAGTGGCCATCGGCCCAGGCGTCGCCAATATCGCCTGGATGGTAATACACGGCGAGGCGACCGTCCACCACCCAGCCGAGCGCGTTCGAGCGGCCGTGCGGGGCGACGATGGGAAGCCGGGGCAGCGGGTAGGGGATGCGGTGGATGGGGTGGTCGAGGTAAACGTTGATCGGCTCCACGGTGGGCAGGACACGTTTCATCATCCCGACGAACTGGCCTTCCCATCCCGAGCTGCCGCCGTTGTCGCCGAAGAGCATGCCGTGATGGTCGAGCAGGTAAGTGCGGAGGATCTTGATTTCGGAATCGCTGACGTTAATGCCGCGTTGACCTGTCATGTAAACCATGGGCGGGCTTTTGCGGGCGGGAAAGGCCTTGAGTCGGGCAATCTCCATCGGTTCCGGTCGGTCGCTGGCGGGCTGGCCGAGGCGGACGCTGTATTCGGTGAGGAGATTGAGGTCGGAGCCGCGCGACATGTCCTGATCCCAATCACCGCCCTCATATTTCAACCGGATGAAACGCACCTTGCCGCGCGTGGTGCCCGCCGAGTAGCCCGCGCCGTCGCCTTTGCCCTGGCCGATCTTGTAGAGGTGCTCGGTGACCTCGAGGACGTTGAGTTTCACGTCGTCGATGGGTGGCGGATTGAAAAGCACGCTGCTGTAGGGATTGATCACATACTTTTTCTTGATGACTTTCTGGATCTGCACGACCTGCCGGAGCTGCTTCTGCTCGCCGCCGCCGAGCGGTGCCTCGTAGACCGAGCAGCCGGTGAGGCGGGTGAGCACCATCGAGATGAGGCCGAAGAGCAGGGTGTAGGTGAGCAGGGTGAAAGCCGATTGGCGCAGGCGCGGGTTTTTCCTGCCGAAATACCATGCCGCGAGCCTGCGCGGATCCCAAGTGCGCCTGTGGAAGTTGGTCGAGGCCATCCGCTTCGTCTCACGGTCGATCCACCACACCGCCCATGCCAGGCCGATGAAAAACGCGCCGAAAGCACCCGCTGCTGATAGGGAGGCGGAAAGCGAGTAGGCGGAGAAAACCAGCGGAAGATGGGCGATGAACTGCCACGCGGGGATGTAGGAGGCGCTGAGGACGGCGCGCTGGCGGATGACGGACGCTGGGGAGGAATTGATGCTTTCCGTGCCAATGCCGTCCGGTCGCAGCAGGCTGCGTAACCGAAAGCTACAGCAGGCTGTAGCAGTCCAAGGGCTTGTACGACGGATCCAGTAGATGCAAACCGGCGCGGCGGATAGGAAAGCCAGCGCATGGAACCACGGCGGAAACCGGAACCACACCTGGGCGTCGAGCCAGACGAGGAACCACAGCGCCGCGAAGATCCCGGTGAGCGCGTCCGGCTGGCGGACGCGTTTCCGAAAGACTTCCCAGAGCCGGCGGGCATCCATCATTCCAGATCCTTGAGGAAATCATCGCCCTTGTTTTCGAGCGGGTTCGTGTTGGGCGGAGCGGAAAGTTCCTCGCCGACGCCGAGCTTCGAAAGTGGATCGGGCGCGGGTTCGGCGGCGGGTTCTACAGTCTTCGGGGTTTCCAAAGGGGCTTCCACAGGAGTGGGGGGCTTTGAGACGGGAGCCGGTTTTTCATCGCTGCCCATGAAGTAGGGGATGGCGGTGAAAAGCAGGATGCCGCCGACGACAAGGCCGGTAGAGAGGAAAAGGGAGCGGAAGAGTCCGCTTTGCGCGACGACACCGAGCATTTCCTGGGGACTCTTGCCTTTCAGCTCGCGCAGGAAGGCCTGGATCTCTCCTACGGTGGCGCGGGAGTTGTCTCTGAGTTCGCGGAGATCGGCCTTGCTGCTGGCCATCGCGGTGCGGGTTTCGGTGGGTTTGCTTTTCATCGTTGGGCGGGTTGTTTCTCGGGTTCGAGGATATGGATCAGGTCGCCGCCGGCCTCGCTGATGGCGGCGATCACGGGTTCGAAGACCTTGGCTTTCGCGTCGCGGTCCACTTTCAGGAAAACGTGGCGCTGTCCGGCGGGGGCGTCGCCGAGTAAGGCGGAGAGCTTTGTGGCGAGTTCCTCGGGGGAAATTTCCTTGCCGTCGAGGTAGGTCTTGGAACCGGTATCGATGGCGACGCTTGCGCGCGCGGCGGGAGCCATCTCGACCTTGTCGAGCCATGCGGGTTGCCACTGGATGTGGCTGTCGTCTTGCGCGCGGGCAAGGATGACGAAGAAAATGAGCAGCAGGAAAGCGATGTCACCCATCGCGAAGGAAGGCACCGAGGCCGTGAGTTTTTTGCGCGGGAGTTTCATTTGATTTCGATGGTTCGCTCGCTTTCAAGCTCAAGGGTGAGGATGCCGCCCGCGCTATCGATGGCCCGCGAGACGCCGATCCATGCGGGGTAGGGGGTGTCGGGCGCGCTTTTCACCACGACAATCCTGTCCTGTTCGCGGGTCTTCGTTTTCAACTCGGCGGCGATGCGGCGGGTGAACTCCGGGAGCTGTAGCGGATTGCCGTTCATGACGATGCTTGAGGCTGTGATCGAGACCTCGAGGTTCTTGCTCTGCTCGCGCTCCTCGGATTTCTCCTCGGTCTTCGGCAAGGCCTGGGACATGCCGGTCTCAGGCTGCACGGCGGCACAGACCAGGAAAAAGATGATCAGCGTGAACGCCATGTCGGCGGTAGCGCATTCGGGCGGATCGACCAGGAGTTTGCCGCGCTTCAGTTTCATGGCTCCCCTTTCTCTAGAGTTAGGCGGAGGGTGACGACCTCGATCAGCTCCGCCGCCGAGGATTCCACCTGGAGGACGAAGTCGTTGATGATGCCGGTGAAATAATTGAACGCCATGTAGGCGGGAAGTCCGACCACGAGACCGAAGGCGGTGGTGAGCAGTGCGACGCGGATCCCGGAGGCGGCGGCCTGGACGATGTTCTGCTGGCCGATGTTCGCTTCGATGTCACCGAAGGCGACGATCATGCCCTGCACCGTGCCGAGGAAACCGAGCATGGGCGCGACCGAGGCGATGGTGGCGAGAAGCGGCAAGTGCCGTTCCAGTGCGGCGACGATGTTCACGCCGTAGTTTTCCATGCTCTTGATGACCTGCTGCTCCATCTGTGCGGGGTCGTAATTGAGTCGGCGCAGGACGAGGTATTTCCGCAGCCCGTTGGAAAGGATGGCCGGCACTGGGCCGCGGGCGGCATCGCAGAGTTCGAGCGATTCCTCGACCTTGTCCTCGGAAAGCAGCGCGATGACCTTTTCCCGCAGCGCCCCGGCATCCGTTTCCAGCATGCGTAGGCTGCGGTAGCGCTCGATGATCACAGCGATACCAAGGATCATCAGCGCCAGGATGGGCCACATGAAAACGCCGCCTTCGATCATGAGTTTGAGTGCGCCGCTATCGAGGAATCCGGCGGCGAGGATGGAAGGGAAGGTAAGGTTCATGGGTGATGGATGAGACAGAGTGGAAGGGATACGGGGGCAGGTGAAGCGGGAATTTCAAAAGGGCGGGATTCGGTGAGCTTGACAGCCACTATCTCAGGAATATGGTTACCCATATGAAGACGATCATAGAGATTTCCGACAATCTCCTGATACGGGCGAAAAAGCGCGCGAGGGAGAAGCAAATCACGCTGCGCTCGCTGATCGAGGAGTCGCTGGCGGCATCGCTTGACCAGCCGCTGCCGACCAAACGGGTGGTTCCGGTGACTTTCAAAGGCAAAGGTCTTTCCCGGGATTTCGAGGGTGCTTCGTGGGACAAAATCAGGGAAGCGATCTACTGATGATCGCGGTCGATACAAACATCCTGGTTTCGTCCTTCCCGGATCTTGCTTGTGAGAATCCGCTGGTGTGAGGGGGAGGGTAGATTGAACAACCCATTTCGAAGCGCCTTGACGTGATGTAAGGAATGAGTGATATTTCCTTACATGATCCATTCCACCCTTACCAGTAAGAACCAGACCACCGTGCCCAAAGCGGTGGTGGAGGCTTTGAAAATCAAGCCTTCGGATCAGCTCGTTTACGAAATCGGAACGGACGGTAGGGTCGTTCTGTCCGCGAAGACCGAGACCTTCGCGAGTGTGGCTGCCGGTCTTCCCAAAAAGCCGAAGCCGAAACCCGTCCTGACCATCGAAGACATGGACAGGGCGATCAAGGAAGTGGCCGTGAAACGTTACTCCCGATCTCTCTCGTGATCTCTCTCGACACCAACATACTCGTCCGGTTTTTCGCGAAGGACGACGAAGCGCAGTTGAGAAAAGTCCACGCTTTGCTTGGGCGAAAAAACACCACTTTCTTCGTCTGTGATCTTGTTCTCGTGGAAACCCAATGGGTGCTACGGAGTATCTATGAATGGACATGCGCGGAGGTAGCCGACGCGTTTTCGAGGCTGACTTCGATCCACAATCTTGAGTTTGAAAACGAAGCCCGTCTCCGGGTTGCTATCAATGCCCTTCAGGAAGGCGCTGATCTGGCTGACGAGCTGATTGTCAAAACGAGCCGTGAGCGCGGTGCTGAATCCTTTGCCACTTTCGACAAGGCTATCATCCGGCGTCACAAGGTCTTCGCGGTCTTGCCCTGACCCATCAATCCAAATTTGCCTCGCGCTCGAACTGCTCCAGCAACTCGGGTAGGGCGAGGCGGCCGCGGGAGTATTTTGCGGCGTCGGATTCGGGGAAGTCCCAGCGGCAGCGGTTGTAGCGGCGGAAGGCGGCGGGGATGTCTTTCCCGGTGCGGTAGCTTTCGCCGGCCCAGAAGAGGGCTTGGGCGGTGAGTTCGTTTTCGGGGTAGGTTTTCACAAAGGCATCGAAGGCTAGACCCGCCTTGGGATATTCCTCCAGCTTGTAATGGCATTGGCCGATTCGGAACGCCATCTTTGGCGCCCATTCGTGGTTGGGGAAACGCTCGGTGAATTTCGTTCCGA
>CAMCXJ010000153.1 GCA_945883455.1 Prosthecobacter debontii | reverse complement strand
ACCAAGCCCGTCGTCGCGCGGTCAAGCCGACCTGCGAGATGAAGTTCGCGAGCCCACGGTTCGCGGATTAGATCGACGACTGTACGGTGCGTGGGGTCCGAAATGGCGGAGAGGATACCGACAGGTTTGTGCATCAGGAGATAGCGAGGGACGTGAGATTGGATAATTTTCCCCGCTACTTCGAGTTGATCAAATTTGCCAAGTTCCTGCAAACCATCAGTGATGAGGGATTGGTTTAGGAACACCTCGCCACGGCAAAGGACGGCTTTGGCATAACGTTTTCCCAGCCTTGTTTGTTTGGCTATGAATTGTGCGACGGTCACGCGGGCGTAAGCCATCCTGAAATGAGTCTGCGCGAGTCTCAAGCCTTGAGACGGAAGATTCTGCGGAGTGCCGAAGACCGTTACTCCATATCCCGGTGTAAGGGTGGGTTTTCTGAAGAAACCTTGCCTGAGGTCTCTTAGGGATCTGATAAAAATCGCTTCGATCTGATAATTCGGCCGGTAGCTCCGTGTATGATATCTTATGAAATTGGTGCCTTTCATCTGCGGTCTTATCTCACTTGCCTCGTCCGCCAGCTCAGAAGAGAAAATCTCTTACGCTCGCGAGATTCTGCCCATCCTTTCTGACAAGTGCTTTTTCTGCCACGGCCCGGATAAGGACAACCAAGAGGCCGACCTGCGGCTCGACATCCGCGCCGACGCGATCAAGGCCTTCGCATGGGTTCCGGAGAATCCGCCGGACTCCGAAGCGCTGATCCGCATTTTCACCGACGATCCGAAAGAGATCATGCCGCCACCGAAGTCCCACCGGGTGCTAACCGATGCGCAAAAGAACCTCATCAGGAAATGGGTCGAGCAAGGCGCTGAATACGAGGCGCATTGGGCTTTCGTCGCACCGCCGAAGGATATCCCCGTCCCGCAAACGACCGACAAGACATGGGCGAAGAATCCCATCGACCAGTTCGTCCTCGCCCGTCTCGAAAAGGAAAAACTCGCGCCCAGCCCGCAAGCTACGCCCGAGCGCTGGCTGCGCCGCATAACCTTCGACCTCACCGGCCTGCCGCCGACCCAGGCGGGGATCGACGCCTTTCTAACAGACACCGCGCCGACCGCCCGCGAAGCCGTCGTGGATCGGCTCCTCGCCTCCCCGCGTTTCGGCGAGCGCATGGCCACGCCATGGCTCGATGTCGCCCGCTACGCGGATTCCTTCGGCTACCAGGCCGATATAGACATGCACGCGTGGCCATATCGCGATTGGGTCATCAAGGCTTTCAACGACAACCTGCCGCTCGACCAGTTCATCACCCAGCAACTCGCCGGCGACCTCTTGCCGGACGCCACGCGCGACCAGCAGCTCGCCACCGCCTTCAACCGCATCCACCGCAAGACGAATGAGGGCGGCTCGGTGCCCGAGGAGTTCCGCCAGGACGGCATTTCCGACCGCATCCACACCATCGGCACTGCGTTCATGGCGCTCACGATGGAATGCTCGCGCTGCCACGATCACAAATACGACCCGATCACCGCGAAGGATTACTACTCGATGGGAGCTTTCTTCAACAGCATCGACGAGTTCGGCCTGATCGGCTGGGCGAACGGCATCCTGCCCCAGCCCGCGCTCCAGCTCCCGACATCGGATCAGGAAGCGCAGCTCGCCGCTGCACAAAAGGGCATCGCCGATGCGGAAGCCGCGCACGCCGCCCAAATCGCCGCCGCCGAACCCGCGTTCCAGGCATGGCTCGCCTCAGCGGAAAAAGCTTTCCCGGAAGCCGATCTCGCCACCCGCATCACCTTCGATGCTGAGAAGGAAGCTGTCACGCCCAGCCCCGGCGATCTCCGCGACGACAAGCACGGCAAAGCCTACCTCTCCAACGGCGACGCCACCCTCTCCGTGCCCCATCACGGCATCCAGCACGCCGACCAACCCTTCTCCGTCTCCCTACGGCTCAAGCCCGGCGAGGACTATCCCGAAGCTGTCGTTTTCGCCAACAGCACCTCGGCGGACGCGCCCTATTCCGGTTACGAGCTTCTCTTGGAAAAAGGCAAACTCCGCTTCACCCTCGCCCGCGAGTTCCCCGGCAATGCCGCCTCCATCGCCACCACCGCCTCCATCCCCACAGGCGATTGGACGCAGATCACCGTCACCAGCGACGGCTCCCGCAAAGCCGCGGGACTGAAAATTTTCCTCAACGGCCAGCCCGCCGAAACCACCGTGATCGCCGACACGCTCGCCCGCGATTTCGCAAGCGGAGGCGGCATCGGCTTCGGCGCGCGCTCCCGTTTCCCGGGTCTGCGCGGCGGCATGGTCGATGAAATTTCCGTCCACAAACGTGCCATCACCGCCGCCGAGGTCGCATCCATTTTCTCAGGAAAACCCCTCGCCGAAACCACCGATCCCACCCTCCTCCGCGATTACTACCTCTCCGCCATCGACGCCCCGGCGCGCGAGCTTTCCAACAAACTCTCCGCCGCCCGCGCCGCCTACCGCAACGTCCAGAACGGCATCCGCGAGATCGTCACCATGCGCGAGTCCGCCCAGCCCGTCCCCGCTTACATCCTCGCCCGCGGCGACTACACCCAGCCCAAGGAGAAAGTAGAGCGCGAAACCCCCGATTGGCTCCCACCCTTCCCCGCCGACCAGCCGCGCAACCGCCTAGGCTTCGCGAAATGGCTCACCTCGCCGGATCACCCCCTCACCTCCCGCGTCGTCATCAACCGCGTTTGGCAGGAAATTTTCGGTACCGGCATCGTCGAGACCTCGGACAACTTCGGCCTACAGGGCGCGCAGCCTTCCCATCCGGAGCTGTTGGATTGGCTCGCCCGCGATCTCATGAAACATGGCTGGGATCACAAGCGTGCCGTCAAACAAATGGTTCTCTCCGCCACCTACGGCCAGGACTCCAAAGCCTCCCCGGAGCTCCGCGAGCGCGACCCCGCCAACACCCTCCTCGCCCGCGGCCCCGCCCGCCGCCTCACCGCCGAGATGCTCCGGGACTCCGCCCTAGCCCTCTCCGGACTGCTCGCGGAAACCGTCGGCGGCCAGCCCGTAAAACCCTACCAGGCTCCCGGTTCCATGTGGAAGGAACTCAATAATTTCCTCCCCGCCTACACCCCCGACAAAGGCGCAGGTCTCTACCGACGTTCGCTCTACACCTTCTGGCGGCGCACCACCACCCCGCCGAACATGACCCTGTTCGATACCTCCGCCCGTGAGGTCTGCTCGACACGCCGCACGGTCACCAACACCCCCTTGCAAGCCCTCGTCATGCTCAACGACCCGCAGTTCGTCGAGGCCGCCCGCAAGCTCGCCGAGCGCATCATGAAAGAAGGCGGCGCCACCGACGAAACTCGCGTGAAATGGGCCTTCCGCCACGTGATCGGCACCGCGCCCAGCTCCGAGCAGCTCCCCATTCTCACAGAACTCACCGCCCAGCAGCGCGAAGTCTTCGCCACAAAATCCTCCGACGCCGAAGCCCTCCTCAAGGTCGGCGATTCCCCCGCCGATCCCGCCCTCGACAAAACCGAACTCGCCACCTTCACCGCCCTCGCCCAAGCTCTCCTAAATCTCGATTCCCACATTACCCTCCGCTGATCATGTTTGAAATCACCCGCCGCCACTTCCTCTCCAAGCTCTCCACCGGCATCGGCGGGGCAGCTCTCGCGTCTATGTTGCCGCAGCGCCTTCCCGGCGCGTCTGCCCTTGGAGAGAGACTCCTCGCCGACCATGCGCCGAAAGCGAAGCGCGTGATCTACCTCTTTATGTCCGGCGGGCCCGCGCAGCAGGATCTTTTCGATTACAAACCCAAGCTCAACGTACTCAACGGCCAGGAACTCCCGCCCGAAGTCCGGGGCGAACAGCGCCTCACCGGCATGTCCGGAAATCAGGCGTCGCTGCCTCTAGCTGGCTCGCAGTTCAAGTTCGCGCAGCACGGCAAATCCGGCGCATGGGTTAGCGAAATCCTGCCATACACTGCGAAGGTGGTCGATGAGCTCTGTTTCGTGAAATCCCTCTGGACGGAGGCGATCAACCACGACCCTGCGATGACCTTTTTCCAAACGGGCTCCCAGATCGCCGGGCGGCCCTCGCTCGGCTCATGGGTCACTTACGGACTCGGCTCGGAAAACGAGAACCTACCTGGCTTCGTCGTGCTGGTGACGAAAAAGCCCACCGACCAGCCCCTCGCTTCCCGCCTCTGGGGCACCGGCTTCATGGATTCCCGCTATCAGGGCGTGCGTTTCTCCTCCGGGAAAGACGCGGTTTTCTACCTCTCCGATCCGGATGGCGTCTGCCGCTCCGGACGCCGCGCGCTGTTAGACAAGCTCTCCGCCCTCAACAAGATTGATTTTCAGAACGAGCTCGATCCCGAGATCGAAACCCGTATTTCCCAATACGAGATAGCCTTCCGCATGCAGACTAGCGTGCCGGAGGTCACCGACATCGGCGGCGAACCGCAATCGATCAAGGATCTCTACGGCCCGGACGCGCAGAAGCCCGGCACCTTCGCCGCGAACTGCCTGCTCGCCCGCCGCCTCGCCGAGAGCGGCGTGCGTTTCATCCAGCTCTATCATCCTGGCTGGGATCAACACGGAAACCTGCCCGGCGCCATCCGCAACCAAGCCAAGGAAACCGATCAGGGCTGCGCGGCCCTCATCACCGATCTGAAACAGCGCGGGATGCTGAAGGACACCCTCGTCGTCTGGGGCGGCGAATTCGGACGCACCGCCTATTCGCAAGGAGCCCTCACGAATACAAATTATGGTCGCGACCATCACCCGCGCTGCTTCACCGCATGGATGGCCGGCGGCGGAGTGAAACCCGGCATCACCTACGGAGCGACTGACGACTACGGCTACAACATCGTGGATTCCGATGGCAATCCCATAGCAAAACCATCCAAAGACGGCAAAACTCCGGCCGCCGTGCACGTCCACGACTTCCACGCCACTATCCTCAACCAACTCGGCATCGACCACACCCGCCTCTTCCATACCTTCCAAGGTCGCCGCTTCCGCCTCACCGACGTCC
>CAMCXJ010000152.1 GCA_945883455.1 Prosthecobacter debontii | reverse complement strand
GACCTCATCGAGGAACTGAACGGCGCTTTCGCTGGCGATTCACTGTGGCTCACTGAAATGAGCCCGTTGTATGATTACAACCCTCTCACCCAGCAGGCGACCGGCTCTCCCAAACCAAGTTTGCGGCTGGTTGTGAAATCCGATTTTGCTGGTGGTCAAGGTAGTGGTAGCTCGGTTTCAGAGCCGGCTCCGCCTGCGGCGGGCGATAGGCCCAACAATAGGCCGAATAACAGGGCGAACCAACCCCAAGCCGCCCCCGCAGCCAACGCAATTCTGATCAAGGGCTTTTGGCGGGAAAATGCCCAAACACAGAATATCGTTTCCGATCGACTCAAACGCCTCCGAGAGAATTCCTCCTCATTCCAATTTAGTGCGAAAGAGGCAAACGGCAGGGAAATACCCCTGAGCGATGAACAAATCATCCTCAAACTGGCTAGCAGCGCTGACAGTAAGGGTGATTTGGCTTTCCCCTTCGAAATCACGCTGCCTCTCGCCCGCCCTGTCGCGGTCAGGTAAGCGGAACACTTTTCCGAATAAGACTTCTATGAATTGGATCAAGAGTAACCCGTTTGTTTCCGGATTGGCAGGAATCACCATCCTGCTCTGTGGTATTTTGTTTTTTCTCGCGTCAAAATGGGGAACCCAATACGGCGAGGCCAAGACCGGTTTCGACGACGCCTATCTGGGTGTCACCACCGCCGAAAGCACCGCCCTCTATCCCACGGCCGATTTGCGCGATGGCAAAATCAAGGCGCTGACTGAACACCGCAACGCGCTCGGCGACCTGACGAAGCTGTTTGAAAAATATCGTCCGGAAAAGACGGAAAATATCACCCCCCAAGCCTTCACGGATCGCCTCCTGACAGCAAACGAACAAGTTACCAAAGCCTTCGGCGAGACCGCGCTACCGGAAAACTTTTTCCTCGGTTTCGAATCGTATCGCGACCAGCTCGCCAAACCCGACGCGACTGGAACACTCCTGCATCAGATGGATGGCATCAAGGCAGCGCTGATGGGTTTGGCGGAGGCACGTCCCAGCGCCTTGCTCAAAATTTTGCGGGTGGCCGTGCCAGAGGAAACGGGCGGTAATTTCCAGCCGGCTCCGAATGACATGGCGAGATTCTTTTCCTGTGAGGTCACTTTCAAGGGAACCGAGCAGTCCGCGAAAGATTTCCTGAACTCCCTCGGCGCAACGGATTCGCACTATTTCGTTATCCGCACCCTCAGTATCAAGAATGAACGCGAAACGCCGCCTCAGGTATCGGATGCGAAATTTGAGACGATTGCGCCCGAGGAAGCGGCTGTCGCGCCCGCCAATCCTTTCGGTGAAGCATTTTTTGAACAACCTGATGCCGCGCCACTACCCACCCCGGAAGAATCTGTTGCACCTGCCGGAGACGCAGCTCCGGAAGCTGCCGCTCCCGAAACACCCGCGCCGCCCTCCGCCGCGCAGGATACTGCCCGTATCCTTATGCAAGTGCTAGGCAACGAGGAACTCACCGTTTTCGTCCGCTTCGACATCGCCATATTTCTTCCATCCAAGGAACTACCCAAACCCTGACAAAGCATATTTCCCACCATGTCCTGGATCTCAAAAAATTACGAAAAGGCGGCCGTAGGAACCGCCGTCCTCCTAGCGGCTGGCCTAGCTTATGCAGGTTGGAGCAAGCTCAGTTCCGTGGAGTTGGATTTTGGCAGCACACCAGTTGGCTCGAAACCTGAACAAAGCGATCCGGGTGTGAAAAGCGCGGGCTCGGTTGCCAAAGCAAAATCTTCTTTTCAACTCAAGAGGGAATGGACAAAAGCCAAGGACGAGGGGCGTCCCGTTGATCTTTTTACCGGCGTCGCGCTGTTCGTGAACAAAAACGATCAGGAAAAACCCGTAGATCTAATCGATGGCGCGCCTGTGCATGAGGGGATTCCTAACAGTTGGTGGCTTGGATACCGTATCGACCCCGGCTTCGGTGATTCTCCGTTGCGCGATGCCGATGGAGATGGTTTTTCCAACAAGGATGAATACACCGCCAAAACCGATCCTAGCAACGGGAAAGACTTTCCGGCTCTCATCACGAAGCTGACTTACATCGGTGACGAGTCGGTGCAATGGCTTCTGCGCCCCGGCTTCGAGTCGGCTGGCGGAAGTTTCACCTTCACTTTCGGCGACGGCAAGGCGGTTAATAAGGTCGGCGCTGCCAACCCTGTGCCACCCGGCGGAATTTTCTTCGAAAAAGGAGCGGCAATGGGAAGGTTCAAGCTGCTCGGCTCCGAAAAGCGCAAAGTGATGAACGAAGCAATCCAAGCCGAAGAAGAAATCACCTTCGTCCGCATCGAGGATCAGAAACCTAACAAAAAGGGAATCGTATACGAGATCCCCGCCTCGTTCCGCACTGCTGACCAGCGCAAGTATACCCGCTCCGACTGCACCGCCGTCCTTTCTCTGGAAGCCCTCGGCCTAGCGGGTCAGGAATTCAAGATCGAGGAGAACACCTCCTTCGCTTTGCCGCCAGGGGATGGGGAAAAAGCATATCGACTTACCGAAGTGAGCGCGGAACGTATCGTGATCGAGTTCACTGGCGAGGACGGCAAAGTCCTGTCCCACGAGATCAAGAAAGGCGGGACAGGTCCAACTATCCCCTGATCCTGCATCATCAAGTTTCCTCAAAAAGCTCTTTCCAAAGCCCACAATCAAAGCCAAAACCACTTAGCACTTTATGCAAAAAACGCCTATCCACCACACCAGTCGCACAGCTGCAACGCTGATGGCTCTCGCTAGCTCCATACCTTTCACAACCTCCTCGGTAAACGCTGGCGAGGGATACTCCGGAATGAACGGGCTCGCGCAGCGTGAGATCATCCGCCGTCAAGAGGCTGTCGCCGAGGCCGACCGCATGTTCATCGATGGCCGCGAGGCCTATGCGAAGGCCGATTTCCAGAAGGCGGTCGACAAATTTCGTTCCGCTCTCAGCATGCTGCCAGAAGCTCCCACACTCTCTGATCGCCGCGCCAGCTACACGGAGCATCTTGCGGACTCCAGTGTTGCCCTCGCACAGCAGTTCCGCAAAGTGGGCAAATACGACGAAGCCCGTGCCCTTCTCGATGGGGTCCTAACCCCCGAGGTGGATTTAGAAAACGTGGCCGCGAAAAAGGAGCTAGGTTATCTCGAAGACCCGATCCGCACCAATCCGGCCCTCACCTACGAGCATACCAAAAACATCGACGAGGTGCGTCGTGGACTTTACATGGCACAAGGCAATTATGATCTCGGCAAATTTGACGCCGCCAAGGCGAATTATGAATCCGTTCTCCGCATTGATCCATACAACGCCGCCGCCCGCCGTGGCATGGAGAAGATCGCAGCCACGAAAAGCGACTATTACAGAGCCGCCTATGACCATACACGGTCCGAGTTGCTGATGCAGATCGACGAGGCATGGGCGCTATCGGTGCCCGCCGATCTTCCTAACATTGAAGTGGGCACCGATACTTCCAATGCTCCTACCAACGGTGTCGCTTACATTTCTGAAAAACTCCGCAGGATCATCATTCCGAGTATCAATTTCGACGAAGGGATATCCCTTGAGGAGGCCGTTGACTTCCTCCGTCTGCGTGCTGGAGAACTCGATACTCTGGAAATCAATCCGGAACAAAAGGGCGTGAATATCGTGATCCAGAGTCCCCGCTCCAATACGGTGGGTGGCGGTGAACTTGACGTCGCCGCAGGAGATACTGCTCTGCTGGGCGGAAGTGATCTCGGCGCGCTTACCCTCAACAACGCGCTTCGTCTCCGCAACGTGCCGCTCGCTACCGCGCTGGAATACATCTGTGACATGACCAACCCCAAGCTCCGCTTCAAGGTGGATGACTTCGCGGTGACCCTCGTGCCACAGACCGACACCGGAGAGGAAAACTTCACCCGCACATTCCGCGTGCCGCCCGACTTCGCTGCCAACCTCAACGCCAATGGTGGTGAACCCGCGGGCGACGCAGATCCTTTCGCGGCGGATAGCGGCGGTGACGGCGGCTTACTGAAGCCGCGCCCGTCCATCCTAGAGCTTCTCAAACAATCGGGTATCGTTTTCGAGGAGGGTAGTGCGGCCACTCTTGGTGCCGGTGGTTCCTTGCTGATCACAAACACACCTTCTGAACTCGACAAAATCGAGCAGTTGATTGCAGCGATTTCCACGGCTCCGAAACAGGTAAAGATCACTACCAAGTTCGTCGAAATCAGTCAGGAGAACAACGATGAACTCGGATTCGACTGGATCGTAACCCCCTTTGGCCTGTCTGCGAATAATGTGTTCGGCACAGGCGGTACGATTGGCAACGGTGGCAGCAAAACCGGCGCGGATTTCGTTAGCCCAGTGAATGGGACCTCGATTCCCGGAATCCCGGCAGGTCTCTCGGAAGTCAGCAACATCGTTACCGGTGGCCTTCGCAGCGGTGACCAAGCGGTAAATCGGAATAGTATCGATTCAATCATCAACAATCCTTCCCGAACCGCTCAGGCCGCGAATGTAGCACCGGGTATCCTGGGTATTACGGGACTGTTTTCCGACGGTCAGGTGCAGGTGATCATGCGTGGACTGTCACAGAAAAAAGGTACCGACCTTATGACCGCCCCTTCAATCACCGCCCGCTCCGGGCAGAAGGCGACCATTGAGGTCATCCGTGAATTTATCTACCCAACTGAATACGAACCCCCGGAACTTCCTCAGGGTGGCAACGGTGGCAACGGTAACAATGGTATTGGCGGCGGTGGCGGTGCCGCTGCAATGATCGCAACTCCCGCTACTCCCACAGCATTCGAGACAAAAAATCTCGGCGTCACGCTAGAGATTGAGCCGACGATCGGTGAGAACGATTTCGTGATTGACCTCCGTTTCCTGCCGGAAATCGTCGAGTTTGAAGGTTTCATTAACTACGGCAGCCCGATCCTTTCCCCCGGAACAGATATCTTCGGAAACGCAATCAGCTCAGTGATTACCGAGAACCGTATCGAGATGCCAGTCTTCTCCAAACGCAGCGTGAACACCCAACTCACGATCTATGATGGTTACACCGTC
>CAMCXJ010000151.1 GCA_945883455.1 Prosthecobacter debontii | reverse complement strand
ATGTTGAGGAGAAGTTCCGTTTGCTTCGTTGAGGCATCCTCTGCTTCGGTGTCGTGTTTGGAAATCTCGTCGTTGATGGCGCGCACCTCCGCCTCGATCGCCGTGCTGTCCTCGCCCTTCGCTTTCATCAACCCGATCTGCTTGGAGATCGTCTTGCGCTTGTTTTGGAGTTCCTGCTTCGCGGTCTCGAAGGCACGCCGCGCCTCATCGCAGGCCAGCACTTCGTCGATCAGTTTCCAATGATCCCCGCCGCGCGTCTTGAGCCGCGCCTTCACCTCCTCTGCCTGTTCCCGTATGACCTTGATGTCCAGCATTGCGGGCGGAGTTTCGTGGAGCGGAGGGCACGATGGCAAGGTCAAGTTCCGATGCTTTCCGACCGCAAAGCCGGCCTTTTCCGCTCCTAGACAGCGGGGTTGACGGGTGGGCGCATCCATGCACAATCCCGCCGCCGCGTCGGAAAAGCCGTCTGCGGCACAAGTAACAAACGGTCTCGAACGACCATTCCATACAGAAAATTATGACTACCATCGCCATCAACGGTTTCGGACGCATCGGACGCCTCGTGTTCCGCGCGCTCGTCGAGCAAGGCCACCTCGGCACCACATTCAACGTCGCCGCCGTCGGCGACATCGTCCCGGCCGACAACCTCGCCTACCTCCTGAAATATGACTCCACGCAGGGCAAGTTCAAAGGCGAGGTTTCCTCGAAAAAATCCTCCCCGGAGCTCGAAGAGGACGACATCATCGTGGTCAACGGCCACGAGATCAAGGTGGTCTCCGCCCGCAGCCCCGAGGGCCTGCCTTGGAAAGAGTTGGGTGTTGAGGTAGTGATCGAGTCCACCGGACTTTTCACCGCCGCCGACAAGGCCCGCGGCCACATCACCGCCGGTTGTAAAAAAGTCATCATCTCCGCCCCTGCGCAAGGCGAAGACGGCACCTTTGTCCAAGGCGTCAATGACGATCTCTACGACCCAGCCAAGCACCACATCATTTCCAACGCGAGCTGCACCACGAACTGCCTCGCCCCGATTGTTCACGTGCTTCTCAAAGAAGGTTTCGGCATCAAGGAAGGTCTGATGACCACCATCCACTCCTACACCGCCACCCAGAAAACCGTGGATGGCCCTTCCAAGAAGGATTGGAAAGGCGGACGCTCCGCCGCGATCAACATCATCCCCTCCACCACCGGAGCCGCGAAGGCCGTCGCCCGCGTCTGCCCGGAAGTGAAAGGCAAGCTCACCGGCATGGCGTTCCGCGTGCCGACCCCGACCGTTTCCGCCGTCGACCTGACTGTGAAGACCGAGAAGGAAACCTCCCTCGCCGAGATCAAGGCCGCGCTCAAAAAGGCGTCCGAGACCTATCTCAAGGGCATCCTCGCCTACACTGAGGACGAAGTGGTTTCCACCGATTTCATCCACGACGCCCACTCCTCGATTTTCGACGCCGGCTCCTCCATCGAGCTCAACAGCACCTTCTTCAAGCTGGTCAGCTGGTATGACAACGAGTGGGGCTACTCGAACCGCGTGATCGAGCTTCTCGACAACGTCGTCAAGAAAGGCCTCTGATCCGAAATGTTTCCCGAAAGCGGGCCGTCCGGAAGGGTTGGTCCGCTTTTTTGTGCCCTGACGTCGGTGATTGACAGCGGGGAAACGCATGGACTAGGGCAAGGGCGGCGAGCGTCGGCTGTTCTTGTTTTTTCGCCCACTAAAACCCCGCCATGACCACCCCAGCGACAAACCGCGCCATCCAGCTCGATGGGCTGCGCGCGCTCGCGATGCTGGCAATCTGCTGGGATCATTGGGTGCCGGAGGCGTGGAACCTTGGGCTGCCTTATGAAGTGGGTCTCTACTTTTTCCTAGTGCTTACGGGATATCTCATCACCGGCTCGCTGCTGCGCACGCGTGACAAGCAGGAAGCCTTGGGATCGGGCTGGCGTTGGCGGGCGTGGAAGGATTTCGAGTGGCGGCGTGGGCTGCGCATCATGGCGCCGTATTATGTGGCGCTGGCGGTAGCCTTTGTTTTCCTCGGGCCGAAGATCGGGCCCCACATCCATTGGTATCTCCTCTACCTCACCAATTTTCACATCGCCCTGCTCGGCGAATGGCCGCACGGCACCTCGCAGTTCTGGTCCATCGCGATCCAGCAACAGTTTTACCTCTTCTGGCCGGCGCTGGTATGGCTTGTGCCGCGGCGTTTCCTCGTGGTAGCGATGCTCCTTTTCGCGGCCATCGCTCCGCTCTCGCGTTACTACGAATACCTTTTCATGCCGCCCTTTATCTGGCCGCACAAGCTGAGCTGGGGTTGGTTCGATTTCTTCGGTATCGGCGGGCTCATGGCACTGGCGGTGCACCGGGGTTTTTCACTTTCATCGCGGCTTTGGAAAATCCTCATGGTCACGGGTTGCGGCACTTATGCCGTGCTCGAGTTCGGCCCGCGCTTCGGCCTGCCGCCGAACCGGATCGGGCCGTTCTTTGGTTCCATCCTTTCGCTGGGACTGTGCGGCGTGATCGCGACCGCCTCGGTAGGCTGGAACAATTTTGTAGGACGGTTCCTGGAGACGAAGTTCCTCCAAAAAATCGGCCTGCTGTCCTACGGCATCTACCTTTACCACAACCTCGCGCCCATCATCCTCGGGAAACTCATGTGTTTCCTCTGGTGGGGACCTTACGCCGATACCGTGCCGCAAACCCTGGTTCGGATCGCGCTTTTCGCCGTGCTCACCTGGGGATTGACGATGGCTTCATGGAAATACATCGAGACCCCGCTCAACCGAATGAGGGCGAAGAAAACCTAAGCCATCTGATCCGAGGAGCGCAGCAGGATATCGCCGATCTCGACATGCGGCGGCGCGGTGAGGATCGTCATGATGCATTGCGCGACGTCCTCCGGCTCGAGCATTTTCATCCCCGCGCGGGTTTGCGAGAGGGCGAGGACGTTCACGCGCCACATTTCCTCCCAGTCTGCCGGATTTCCATCGGTGATACGGGACAGGTAGGCGACGCCCGCGCAGTTCACCAGGCCGTCAATTTTCCCGAGCTGGGTGAAGATCGCGGAGATATCCTCGCGCGAGGTGAGATCCGCCACGATCGGTGAAACATCTGGATGCAACAACGCCGGCCGCCTCGTGACGCCCAGCACGTTCGCCCCCTGTCCCAGCAGCTGCCCGCACAAAGCCGCCCCGATCCCGCTCGAAGCGCCCGTGACGAGAAAGGTTTTTCCGGTGAGAGGAGTCATTTGGCGAATGGAACTCGGATCGTGCTTGAAGAGGGGGACGTGTCTTCGAAAAGTGAGGCGAGGTTCGGGAGGTCGGCGGCGCTGTGGGCGGGTTGGGAGGAGGTGACTTTGCCGTCCTGGAAAACGAAGGCGCCGGGCATCTGGAGGCCATCGCCGGCGAGGTGGCCTACACCGCAGCCTTTCATCACCGCGATCATGCCGCGCCACCATACCTGCGGGCCGAAGAGTTCCACGAAGCCGCCCTTGCCGAGTCCGAAGGCGCGGTAGAGTTCGCAGCGCGGATCGGCGATGCGGGGGACATCGGAATTATCGCCGAGGTAGCCGATTTCCTCACCGGATTTCAGCATGTGGACGAGGACGAGGGTGGCGCCGCGGCGTTGCGCCTGCTGCTCAAGCTCCTGCAGGCCGCGCAGAATCTGGCGGGTGAAGGTGCAGCCGAAATGGCGCAGGAAAACGAGGACGAGCGGCCGGTCGCGCGAGGCTTGGGTAAGCGTCTCGCCGGTGGAGAGCTGATAGATCGTCGCGGCCTCCTCGACGGAGTAAGGGCTGCTGCGGGAAAGTGGGATGCCGGCGTGGGCGCGGACTGCGGCCCAGAGGATCGCTCCGTAGGGAATGATCCATGCAAGGTCATCGAGGATCACGAAAAAAAGCGATGCGGCCGGAAGGGTGTTGGCGGAAACGGAGAAGGCGACGATCACTGTGGCGACCACCGATTTCGCAAAGCCAAGCAGGACGATGAGCCAGTGGCGGATGGGATCGTAAGCCGCGAGGAAAAGGGCAAACCCGAGGAACCCGGAGATCAGGCCGAGCGTGCGCCAGAGCATCGGGTGGTTGGGGCGGGGGATGCCGAGGAGGTCGAAGCCATGGGACGGCCACAGGTTCGTCCAGACCGCGAAGAGCACGTGGTAGGCCGCGCCGAGCATCAGGGCGAGCCGCATCCAGCGCTGGGTGCGGCAGTTTTCCCCGAGGCAGCTTATTGTCATGGCGAAGGATATCGGCGAAGCCGGACTGCGCAACGGAAGATTTTCAGAGCGCCGAGCAGGGTTACTACACTAGTGAGATAACTTGCCTAACCGAAAAAGAGAGGCACGGATGACATTCCGGTCACTTTCTGCGCTTATCCGGGTAAGCTTCCTCCCATTCCCGCCTTTGCACCCACGCCTGCTGCCAGGCTCCGCGGTCGCCATATTTGTCAACGGCCCAGCGGCGGACGCACTGGCGGCCGTCTATGTATGCGGAGGCAAACCACCACCAGGCTTCGCGCCCCAGCCCGTCGCGCTCCAGTCGACGCCTGACGCCCTTGGAATCCTTTAGCCGGAGGTCGAGCTTTACCGAGGGACTTGCCTTTGGAGGCAACGGCCCTTCGCGATAGTAGCGAGTGGCGGAGACGGTGGCCTTTTCCCGGCATTCCGTGCAGGTGCTGTAGAATTTTTCGGTGCCCGGCTTGATGTCGAGTTTCCCGCCGCAGCGGCAAATCCCGATTTTTCTTGCCGCCGCCACTTTCTCGCGCATCTGGGCGTTGGCTATTTTGCGTCTCTGTTTTTCGCGTTCGACGCGTTCTTCCAAACTAAGTTTCATGATTACTGGTTTGTAGTTATCTCCGGTTAGTCCAGCAGTTCCTCCTTGGGTTCGGGTAGGAAAAAGGAGAGAATCAGGCTGACGAGATACACGCTGAAGCCGATGGCAGCCGCCGTGTAAGCGAGCTTGGCCGGGGCGGCGGCGATGTCCGCGGTGGTGGCGAGGGTGGTGGTGATCCAGGCAAAGGAGGTGCCGATGAGCCGTCCGCCGATATTGGCGGAGAAGCTTTCGCCGGTGCCGCGAAGGTGCATGGGATAGACGCGCGGCAGGTAATTTCCCCAAAA
>CAMCXJ010000150.1 GCA_945883455.1 Prosthecobacter debontii | reverse complement strand
AATCATGGCCACTTGTTCCATTTCTCCCTAGTCAACTCACCCTCGATGACCACCGTCTCGCCGATGAATCTGGCGAAGGGCTCCATGGAAAGCTTTCTCACATCATCCGGGGAGAAAAACTACGGTGCATCCACTGCGGCGGGAGGAGTCTTTGGGACGGCGGGCGCTTTCGCGGCGGCGCGGGCGTCTTCCTTTTCGAGCGCGAGTTTGTCTGCATGCGCGTTCACGTCGGAAACCTTGCGCTCGGTTTCCTTGGTGGGTTGCGGTGTGAGGCCGGGGACGGGGAGAGGAGGTAAAATCCTTCCATTTTCGGATTGGGGTGATGCTGTAGTAGCCTTCGCTGACATACGGAAATAAGTCAGCCCTCCCACAGTCAGCAGCAGACCGACACATGCGGCGATGAGAAGCGGCGAGATGCAGGCCGGTTGCTTCACTTTTACCGCAGGTCGAGAGGCAACTGGTGCGGCGAACGAGGCTCTCGGCGTTAGCGGTGCCACATCCGAAGTGGTAGAGATTGGCAGTGATTCGAGAGCTTGGGTGAGGCTCGCGTCCGGATTATTTTTCATCCATTTAAGCCACCCACCCAAACCATGACCTGCTTGATCAGCGATGAGCTTGCCTTTCCAACCGGCCAGATGTTCACCCAGGCCGACGAGCGCGGCGAGCTTGCGTGATCCGAATTCCGCGCCGAGCCATTTGAACGGCGAGAGCCAGAAGACAAAGCCCCTGCCGCTTTCCTCAGAGCCGACGAAGATCGAATCGGTCTCCGTTTCCACCCAAACCGCTTCCTCGCCGATGATTTCGGAAAGCGATAATGAAACCTCTAGGGCGAGCCGGAGCAACTGGATCACCAGTCTCGGATCAAGCGTCTCGCCGGCCAGCACATCGTCCAGCCTGGCGCCATCCACCCATTCCGCGACGATGTAAGGCATTTTGTCGATGGGGTCGACCGCGCCGCTGAAAATAGATCTGAGCGCCGGATGGGTGACACTCAGAAGCCTCTGTGCCGCGATGCGGAACGCGTCCGCTTCCTTGTCCTTGAAGCCGCCCCCGTCCTGTCCGAAAGGGAGAAAGCGGCGCAGTGCGACCGTATGCCCCCTGTCCAGATCATGGGCGCGAAAAACGACACCCTTTTTGTCTTGGGATAAAATGTCCTCAATTTCGAAGCGGCTCATGTTGGATTTTAAGGTTAGCGGGACATTGTGTTTCGCCAAGCGATAACCCTCATGACTGAATGGTGGAAAATCGTATGAACGAGGAAGGCTGATGAAAGTCTGGAGCCGTCCCCGGCAGCTTGTGAGCGCTGTGGAATGTCTGGTGGGGGGAATGCAGAATCGCTGTTACGTTCGCTGTGGTTTTGGCTCCGAACCCGATTTCCTTCTCCAGAAATGCAAGCGGGACACAGAGCGCCGCACACCATGCCTCATCGGAAAGTTCATCCCAGTGACTCACAATGATGGATGGGAAATCCGGTTGTTCTACGGCGCGGACACGCGCAGCGGTGAACTTCGCGGCCCACCACGCTCCGTTAGGGGCGAGGTTAAACTCCATGTATGCGCCGCTCGCGGGAGCGGCGAGGAAGAGTTCTGCGACGTCGTGTTCCCACAGTCCTTCCATGAATGAACCCGCCTCGGCACCGGGGTGGCAAGCGACCTTCGCTTGTCTGTTGGCGATAAACCACAGGCTCTCGGAATCATGTGCGATGGCGAAACACAGTGGAGGGTCGAGCGCTGCGCCATGCCAGTCCGAGCTTATCCCCATCACCGGTAGGTCGAGTTCGCCCCAGATCAGCGCGGCATCGGATCGCGTAAGTTGCATGGCAGACGTTTGACCGCGGATGGGGTGATAAGGCGAGTCGGGATTCTCATTTATGATTTTTTCTCCTGCATTGATAAATTTGATGGCAACCCCGCTGCGGAATTTGCATGTTTTCGCCGTCCAAAACAGATGTCACGTCAACGCTCAGGTTATTACAAAGCGATCGAATATATCGGTCCTCGGCCGCAGAAGCCGAAAAAACCGAATTTTTTTGGAGGCTGGGTAATCGTTGTGATCGCGCTCAGCGCCGTGATATTCTTTGGTAAACCTCTGATTGGTGGTGCATGGGCGGCGGACAAGGCGCCAAGCAACGCGCAGCTGGAAATGATCGTCACACAGCTTGAGGTATCCGGCGGATTTTCCGAAATGCTGGCTGCGGAGGCGTTGAAATATTCCGGAAGCCATGTCACCTATGATCCTTCTTATTACAAGATCCAATACCCTGCTGGTGATGTGCCCGCAGCCAAAGGTGTCGCGGCTGATCTTCTGATTCGTTGCTACCGCAAGCTTGGGATCGACCTCCAGAAGGAAATTCATGAGGACATGAAAAAGCATTTCCGACTTTACCCCCAGCGGTGGGCGGCCGCTGCCCCAGACAGCAGCATCGATCACCGTCGCGTTCCCAATCTTCAGCGCTTTTTCAGCCGAAAGGGTGAGGTCTTGTCAAACTCCTCGGATCCGGCCGATTACAAGGTTGGCGACATTGTGATCTGGGCTCTCTCGAACGCGGAGACGCACATCGGCATTGTTGTCCCACCCGCTGCGGGAGCGGCAAGCAGCAGCACCCCGTGGGTCGTTCATCATCCCGCCGGGGATGATGTGAAATGGGAAAAAGCACTGTTTGATCATCAAATCCACGGGCATTTCCGCTTCACGGGTGAGTGAGGTATGAACATCTGGGACCGTTTCAAACATCGGTAGGCTCTTCCCATTCAAAATCGTATTGGTGAAGGGGACGCGGTGTGGTTGTCTCGCCAAGTAGAAACCGACCACCGATGTCAACCTGGCGACCTATCGAAAGTATACCGAGCTGGAGGCGTTGGCTCCCGCCGTGGTTGCATGCGCCAATAGTGCTAATGTTCCAGCTCTCGGTCGCGGCCTTGGTCATTGGGCTGGGGGTGGTGTTTTTTTACTTCATCCTCGCCTCAAGATTCGATCTCGATGAAGTGGCGAAGCTGCCGCGGGCTACGGTTTACTATGATCGTGCCGGAAAGGAGTTGGAGGCTCCGGGCGAGTCCGGGCGGCGGGTGGTGAAGCGTGAGGAGATACCTGACTTCATGGTGCAAGCGCTAACCGCACGCGAGGACGCGCGGTTTTTCGACCACGGTGGAGTGGACGTGCGGGGTCTTGCGCGGGCAACGTTGCGCAATGTGAAGGATGGTGATTTCACGCAAGGAGCCTCGACCTTGACCATGCAGCTCGCCCGCAACACCTATGAGATGCGCGCGAAATCTCTGCACCGGAAGGCGCTGGAGATCGCGCTGACACTTCGGATCGAGTCCCGCTATTCGAAGGATGAGATTCTCTCAAATTACCTGAACCGCATCTACTATGGGGCCGGTGCATATGGGGTGGAGCAGGCGGCGCGGACGTATTTCGGTAAGACGACCGCGCAGCTCCATCCCGGCGAGTGCGCCATGATCGTGGGGATTATCCGCGGCCCGCACCTTTTTTCTCCCCGTAGGAATTTCGATGGAGCGATGGAGCAGCGCGACCAGACACTAGGGCGGATGGTCGCCGCTGGTTCCCTCACCAAGGAACGTGCGGATGATGTAAAGGCCACGGAAATTCGGCTTGTGAAGGAAGGACAAACCGGCCGCCCCCCCTCCTACGCGTTGCGGCAAGTGCGGTGGGAACTTGAAAAGATCATGGAAAGGGAGAGCCTCACTCTTGGCGGCATTCATGTCCACACCACGATCGATATCGGTTGGCAAGCGCGGCTGGAGTCCGAACTCGCCCGCGCGGTGGCGAATCTTGAGTCTGAAAAAGGCTGGCCGCATCCGAAAATCGGCGCGCACGAGGCAGGCGATGAGGCCGAGTATGTGCAGTTCGCCGCCGTGACGACGGAGACGAAATCCGGTGCGGTGCTGGCGCTGATCGGCGGGCGTGACTTCGCTGACTCCCGCTATGACCGCAGCCGCTCGAAGCGCGATTTGGGATCCGCGTTCGAGCCTTTCGTAGCCGCGGCCGCAGCGGAACGTGGGAAACTGGTTTTCGCGGGTAAGCCGGTCCAGACCGGCAGGCAGATCGGCCCGCTGGAGGTGGAGAGGCTGGCGAAGCGCTGCGGGATCACCGGACCTTTCCTCACGACGGAAGATCTCTTCCGCGGTGCGGTCGCGGCCACTCCGATGGAAATGTCGTTAGGCTTGGCCACTCTCGGCAACAAGGGCAGGAAGCCGAAACCTTATTTTATTTCTCGGATCGATGATTCCGAGGGAAATGTGATATACCGTGCAAAAACAGCAACTACTGGCGTGTTAGGTGAACAGGCAGCGCGCGAAGCGGTGGCCGTCCTGCAAAGCCGCTCCGGAACGCGCTGCTTCACCGGCGCAACCGGCTCGGAGCACGACGCTTGGACCCTGCGCCTCGGTCCCAGTGGCTCCACTGCGATCTGGATCGGCTTCGACGAGCCGAAAAAAATCGCTGCTGAAGCACGCCTCAAGGCACTGCTCGACGAGTTCGTGGAGAGATTGGGGAACTAACCGCCGCTCCACCTAAAAACTACTGTGAAGGTAGTAGTTCGTCGAGAATGAGTTGGATACCCTTGTCCGCCTGCTCGGAAGTGGGGTGTATCGACCGCGCTTTGAGATACCAAGTCAGGGCGGAGCCGGTTTGTTTGGGAGTGCCGCTCTCGAACTGGCGCGCCTTGTCGAGGGCAAGGGTAAAATCCGCGACTTTCGGGGCGAGGAGCTCGAGTTCGCGGCCGAGTTTCGGATCGTCGGGGAAACGCTCACGGATCTCGGCAAGCTGTTCCCAAGCGCCGTAGTTCTGGCCCATGCGGGAGAACTCGCTGGCTTTGCCGATGGATTCCTCGATTTCCTTGAGGTTCCCCATGATCTGTTTGAACGCGTCCTCACGGGTCGCGTCTCCCTGGATAGCGGGGGCGAATTCATATTGCCGTTTTGCAATCTCGCGGTAGTTGCCCTCTGAAAGCAGCCGGTCGAAGTCATTACGGGCGGTGACGATGCCACCGGAGTTCGCCAATAGATCGCGGAATTCCTGCAGCTTCGGATTGGTGGGCCAGATTTCCGTAGCGGCCTTGATTTTTTCCGCCGCCTTGTCGGACTTCCGTGCTAGGAGATGAGCTTTCGCCTCCTCG
>CAMCXJ010000149.1 GCA_945883455.1 Prosthecobacter debontii | reverse complement strand
GTTTCTATGAACAGTTTTTTAATCAGATACGCTGTTGCGACTTACCGAGAGTATGCAAAACATCTCGCGCACGATTCCAGCCATCGCATTCCTTATCGTCGGTCTCGTCCTCCTTGTTTACTCCGCTGATTTCCTTGTGAAGGGAGCATCCAATCTTGCGGCGGCGGTCGGGGTCTCGATTTTCCTGTATGTTCTCTCGATGGACGGGCTGATCTCGCGGGTGGACGGGATCGTCCTTTCCGGAAACGAAAAAACCCTGCCTAGACATTTTCGGAGTGGCGATTAGTTTTTCCCACCCGAGAGGAAATCCTCCGGAAAGACGCAGACCATGTCCGATTCCCCGAACAACACCCCGCAACCGCCCAGCCCGAACCGCGCCTCCGGCGACAACAACGGCTTCAACTGGCGGGTGCTCGCACTTTTCAGCCTTGCTCTCGTGATCCTAGGCGTCGCCTTTTTCGGCCCGCAGATGAAACCGCAGGCGAAAGCGATGAGCTATGCCGAGTTCCGCACTGCTCTCGATCAGGAACGCATTGTCCTAGAAAATTCGAAGCAGCCGCTGACCGTTAACACCAGCGACACCGCCTTCGACGCGACGATTACCGGTTGGGTGCAGCCGGAATTGTTGAAACCAAAGGATGCTGAGGGCGTTCGCTCCGATTTCCGCGTTCCCGTAAATCTCGATCTCCAGGGCGAAGAAATCCGCGAGCTACTCGGCGAGAACATCCGCATGGAGGGCGTGACGGAAGCTCCCGTCGAGGGCGACATGGAGACCCTTTCCCTTGCCCAGTTCCGAAAATCCCTCGCGCTCGGCGAGGTCAAGGCGAGGGATTTGCAGAATCCGCTCCGCATCCTCACCACGGATGATAGCTCGAACGCCATGCTAGCCGGCACCCGCGAGGTCATCGAAAACATGGAGGTTCCGAAAGGCGAGGACGGCAAGCCCAAGGCGGCCGAGCCTTTCTCCGTAAGCGTTTCCGCCAGCATCCTCGGCCGTGAGCTTGAATCGCTCCTGAAAGATAAGGCGCAATACAAGCGCTCCTCCGACTACCTCAGCAAGGCGCTGTTCACCTTCCTGCCCTTCCTGCTCATCATTCTCCTGCTGTTTTTCCTCTTCCGCCAGCAGATGAAATCCGCCGGCCGCGGCGCGATGTCCTTTGGAAAATCCAAGGCGCGCCTGCTCACCAAGGAACGCAACAAGGACACCTTCAAGGACGTCGCCGGCATCCAGGAGGCGAAAGAGGAGCTGTTTGAGATCGTCGATTTCCTCCGCGATCCCAAGAAATTCCAGAAACTCGGCGGCTCCATCCCCAAGGGCGTTCTGATGGTCGGCTCCCCGGGAACGGGAAAAACCCTGCTCGCCCGCGCGATCGCCGGGGAGGCGGATGTGCCGTTCTTCTCGATCTCCGGATCCGACTTCGTGGAGATGTTCGTCGGTGTCGGTGCTTCCCGTGTGCGCGACATGTTCGAGCAGGGGAAAAAGAACGCACCCTGCCTGATTTTCATCGATGAGATCGACGCCGTAGGACGCCACCGTGGCCACGGCATGGGTGGCGGCCACGACGAGCGCGAGCAGACGCTCAACCAGCTTCTTGTCGAAATGGACGGCTTCGACACCCAGGAGGGTGTCATCATCATCGCCGCCACGAACCGACCCGACGTCCTCGACCCCGCGCTGCTGCGCCCCGGCCGTTTCGACCGCCAAGTCACCGTTTCCCTTCCCGATGTGAACGGGCGCGAGGAAATCCTCCGCGTCCATGTGAAGAAGATCAAACTCGCTGCGAACACCGACCTTGCGCGTATCGCCCGCGGCACGCCCGGTTTCTCCGGCGCCGAGCTCGCAAACCTCGTCAACGAAGCCGCCCTTCTCGCCGCGCGCAAAGGCCTTACCGCCGTGACCTTGGACGAAATGGAAGAAGCCCGCGACAAGGTGCGCTGGGGGCGCGAGCGCCGCTCGCTCGCCATGTCCGACAAGGAAAAGATCGGCACCGCCTGGCATGAGGCGGGCCACGCCTACCTGAACATGGTGCTGCCGCACACCCACCCGCTCCACAAGGTCACCATCATCCCCCGCGGCCCCTTCCTCGGCGCGACGATGTTCCTGCCCGATGGCGACAAGTATTCCACCCAGAAAAAGGAAGCGCTCGCCAGCCTCATCGTCACGATGGGCGGCCGCATCGCGGAAGGTTTCCACTCGGACGATGTTTCCAACGGAGCCTCCGGCGACATCCGCCAGGCCACCTCACTCGCCCGCAACATGGTCTGCGAATGGGGTATGTCCGATGTCCTCGGCATGGTCGAATACGGCGAGGGCGACGGCCCCGTCTTTCTCGCCCGTGACATGAACAAGAGCCGCAACTACTCGGAGGAAACTGCCCGGGTCATCGACGGCGAGATCAAGAAATTCATCGACAACGCCTTCAACGAAGCAACCCGCGTCCTTACCGACAACCGCGATGTGGTGGAGAAAATCGCCCTCGCATTGCTCGAATACGAGACCCTCGACGCCAGCCACCTGCGCGACATCATCGACCACGGCGAGATGAAAAACCCGCCCAGCGCCCCCAAGCCGCCACCCGTCCCCGACTCCATGTCGAAAAAACCGGCCCCCAAGAAAGCCGAGAGCGACAGGCCTGAAGACGACGGCCCGATCCCGGGTGCGGTGGGTGCGCCGGCGTGAGGTATTCACAGGGCGGAATTGACCTCCGCCTGTTTTTCACTACTGTTCGGATATGCCAATGACATCCATTGCGGCACATTACGACGGAAAGCAGGTTCTCTTCGATGAAGAAGTGGATCTCCGCCCACACACCCGCCTGTTGGTGACCATCTTGGAGGATCAGGATTCGGATCGTCAGGAGTTCCTCTCTCTCGCCGCCACCGCATTAGCCGATTCCTACGGAGAGGATGAGGTCGAATACTCCGAAGCCGATTTGAAATCATGAAGCCCGGCGATGTGGTTCTTGCGAGGCTGCAGCAGTCGGATGGCAAGCTCAAAACCCGTCCGGCGCTCGTATTGGCAAACATTCCGAATATGGGGATCATCTGCTCGCTGGCGTCAGTTCCCAATTGCGCCATGAGGTCAAGGGCTTGGATGAGATCATTTCCCCGACCGATCAGGACTATCCCGCGAGCGGACTGAAAGTCGCATCTCTCATCCGCATGGGCATGATTGCAACGCTTCCCTCAAGCACGATCCTTGGTCGTGTTGGTTCAATTTCCTCATTACGGCTCACAAGACTGATGGGAAATTTCATCGCCGCCATGAAAGTGACGTGAGGTGACGAACTCACCCCAGCCACTCCGCCACCCGCTCCGCCGCGCGGCGGTGCGTGCCGTGCTCTCCGAGTTTCGCGCTGACCTTGCCCAACCGGCCCACGAGCGCATGGCGTTTCTCATCGTTCGAAAGGATGTCCCGCACCCATGCGCTGACCGTCGGCGCGGCGGCATCCGCCTGGATGAATTCCTCCACGACCTTCTCGTCCGCGAGGATGTTCACGATGCCGATGTATTTGATCTTCACCAGCATCTTGCCGAGGAGAAAGGTCGTCCATGCCATCTTGTAAACGAGGCAGTAGGGCAGCCCGAAGCATGCCGCCTCTAGGGTGGCCGTGCCGCTGGCGATGACTCCGCAGGCAGCGCGTTGCATGAGTTCGTGGCTGCCGCCATCGGTCAGTGTGATCCAATCCTCCGCGCCCACCTCCGCGATCATCCCGCGCATGGTTTGCGCAAGTTTCGGTGTCGCTGCGGGAACCGAAAATTTCAGGTCGCCGCGCCATCTCCGCAGCGCGACGGCGGTTTCCAACATCATCGGGAAAAGTTTCGCGATTTCGCGCTCACGGCTGCCGGGGAAAAGTCCGATGAGATTCGGATCCCTTCCGCCCTCGATCCGTTTTTCCGAAAGCTCGTCCACCAGCGGATGGCCGACGTGGGTGGTTTTGAGCCCGGCGTTTTCGAAAATGGGTTTCTCGAAAGGGAACAGGCAGAGCATCTCGTCGAGGAGATCGACCATCTTCGGGATTCGTTTTTTGTTCCATGCCCAGACCTGGGGGCTGATGTAATAGACCTGCTTGGTTTCTGGCAGGGCTTCCTTCACCGCTTTCGCGAAGCGCAGGTTGAAGCCGGGGTAATCGACGAGCAGCAGCACGTCCGGCTTCTGAATCTTGATCTCTTCCAGCATCTCTTCGAAGCGCTCCTTGAACCAGCCGTAGCGTTTCAGCACCTCGATCACGCCCATCACCGCCGCGTCCTCCACCCAGTCCTTCGTCCCGTCACCGCTGATCTCTCTCATTTCCGGCCCGCCCGCACCGCAGATCTCCAGCGGTCCCACCATCCCAGTGAGTTCGCGCAACAACCCGGCGGCATGCGCGTCCCCGCTCATTTCCCCGGCGACAACATACATCCGCTTCACGGAAAAAAACCTACCCAATCCGCCCCCCACGCTTCAACCTCCAATCCGGTTGCGGGACGTGACCGTGAAAAAATCCCGCTAATAAAACCCGCAGAAACCCCGTATCCCCACCATGAAAGCCTTCCTATTTATCCTGGGTATAGTCGTTGCGGGAATCTGCGGCTATTCCTTCGAACCCCGCTTTCGGCTCGCTCTCACCGGCAAGACACCCAGCGAAAAACCCGCCATCTCCGATACCGCCCCCGCACCAGCCGCGCAACCGGCCATCAATCTTGCGAAAATTCCATCGGATCGGCTCCCCGCGAAAGTCATGCTGAAAGCCGAGGCCGAACTCACTGACAGCGCCTCCGACCTCAAGGTCAAGGTGTCCGCCGGAAGCCAGATCAACCTGATCCGCCTTGAAGGTGCGAACGTGATCATCAGCCCGGGAGCGGGGTCTTTCGAGGGGAAAATCCCGATTGACCAGACCGATCTCATGGAGCAACTCGCCGCCATGCCGGACACCCCGCCGCCTGCCGAACCCGTTCCAGAGCCAGAGCCAGAGCCAGAGCCAGAGCCAGAGCCAGAGCCAGAGCCAGAACCAGAACCAATTCCCGAACCAACTCCCGCGCCAGAAGCCGCTGCTGCAGGCTCCGGTGATCCCGTCGCGATCATGAAAGCCAGCATCCAAGCGGGCGAGATTAAGGAATTTTCCTTCGATCAGGTTCTCGAATGGCAGCCCGGCGAGGGAACGGAAACGA
>CAMCXJ010000148.1 GCA_945883455.1 Prosthecobacter debontii | reverse complement strand
GCTGGATGGTGCTGACCCAGGCGATGACCTCGATGCCAGGGCAAAGCTTGGCGAGCACCTGTTTCGCCACGGCGGCGGCGGCAACGCGGCCTATCGTCTCGCGGGCGGACGCGCGGCCACCACCCGAAGGCGCGCGGATGCCGTATTTTGCGTCGTAGGTGAAATCGGCGTGGGAAGGGCGGTATTTCACGGCCATCTCCTCGTAGGCGGAGGGACGCTGATCTGTGTTGCGGACGAGGATGGAAATGGGCGTGCCAAGAGTTTTCCCCTCATGGACTCCTGAGAGGATCTCGGCGGTGTCCGCTTCCTTGCGCGGTGTGACGATCTCCGATTGCCCGGGGCGGCGGCGGTCGAGCTCGCGCTGGATTTCAGCCTGCGAAACCGGAATGGATGGGGGACAGCCGTCGATGATCACACCGACCCCGCCGCCGTGGGATTCGCCATAGGTGTGGATGCGGAAAATTTCGCCGTAGGTGGAGGACATGCTGAAAACCTTAAACTCTAAATTTTAAATTCTAAACTCAAATGAAGTGATCAATCGAGGTGTTTCGCGAGCTTGTGCGGGATGAGGAAACGGAGGGTGGCGCGGGGTGCGGGCGGGCGGAGTTCGAGGCAAGTGACGGAACCCTTGCGGATTTCTGTTTGGGCGGAGCCTCCAAGGCAGTGGCTGATGAGGCGCGAAAAATCGGGCTCGTGACCGACGATCATGATGCGCTCGAAATCGGGGAAATGGCCGAGTTCCGCGAGCGCGGTTTCCGGCGACATGCCGCAGGCCAGCCAGTCCAGAAAGATCGGGCCGGGCATCCCAGCGGCTCCCGTGAAGGTGATGGCGGTTTGCTTCGCGCGGATGACCGGGCTGCTCAGCACGAGATCCGGGAGCAGATCCGCCGCGGCAAGGATGCGTGCCGCGTGCCGCGCCTGCTCATGGCCTTTCTCCTCCAGCTCGCGCGCGAAATCACCGCCCGGGGAGCAGTCCTCGGCTTTGCCGTGACGGAGAAGGAGGAGTTGCATGGTGTAAACAGTTATTTGTTACTGGTTATTAGTTATTTGGGAAGACTGTGCTTAGGGAAACGGATAACTTCTAACAAATAACTTTTAACCGACCGCAGGCTACATCGTCATGCCGCCATCGACGGCGATGACCTGGCCGGTGATGTAGCGGGCGGCGGGGCTGGCGAGGAAAAGGACGGTTTTCGCGATGTCCGCCGTGTTACCGAAGGTGCCGAGCGGGATTTTTCCGACGACCGCCTGCTTCACGCTTTCCGGAAGCTCATCGGTCATGTCGGTGGTGATGAAGCCCGGCGCGATCGCGTTGCAGGTGACGGCGCGGCCAGCGAGCTCGCGGGCGACGGCTTTCGTGAAACCGATGAGCCCCGCCTTGCTCGCGGAGTAGTTCGCTTGGCCGGCGTTTCCGATGAGGCCGATGACCGAGGCGATGTTGATGATGCGGGAATTTTCGCCTTTCATCAGCGGCCGCATGAAGGCTTTGACGGTGTTGAACGCGCCCTTGAGATTCGTGTCGAGCACGGTGTCCCAATCCTCCTCTTTCATCCGCATCAGCAGGCCGTCGCGGGTCACGCCGGCGTTGTTCACCAGCACGTTCACCGCGCCGATCTCCTCGCCGATTTTTTTCGCCAGTTCCTGCACGGCGTCGTGGGAAGCCACGTCCACGGCGTAGGCGGTGCAGGATCCGGGAAAGGCCTTGTTGATCTCCTCGGCCGCGGAACCGCAGCTCGATTCACTGCGGCTGATCAGCACGACCTTTGCCCCCTCGGCCGCAAAGGCACGGGCGATTTCCTGGCCGATGCCCCTACCTGCGCCGGTGACGGCGATGATCTTGTCCTTGAATTGCATATCTGTTATCCGTTGATGGTTTGCTCCAGGAGCTTCCTGAAATCCGTGAGCGCGGTCGAGTATTTACCGGCCAAAGTCGTATCGGGTAGCAGCAGGGAATCCGCCGCCGGTTTGCAGAAAACGGTTTCAAGCCCGACGAGGTCGTGCCCGCCCGCCGCCGCGGCAATCAGCGCGGCGCCCAAGGCCGCTGAATTCGCGACGTCTAGCCTCTCGACGGGAGCCTGAAACACATCCGCGACGAGCTGGGCAATGCCGTCGTGTTTCGAGGCGCCACCCGTGAGACGGATGCGCTCGGTGGCCACCCCCATCCATTCCGAATGGAGCTTCATATTCAGGAACTGCCCTTCCAGGAGCGAGCGGATGCGACGCGCGGGTGTCGGCTCATCGGAGAAACGGGTGACCGGCGTTTCGAAATCATGGCGCGGCGTGATCTCCGCGCCGTAGAAGGGCAAGGTCAGGTTTTTTCCGGCGGAATCCACCGTGGCGGCGAGCGCCTCTTTCTCGAAAGCCGACCAGTCCGCGCCGAGTTCATCGCGCAACGCCTCGCGGGCCAGGGAACCGTTGCGGAAACAGATCAGGGACATGAAGCCGCCCGCCGGGTTTCCGAAAACGTGGCCGTAGCCCTTCGGATCGGTTTTGGGTTCCGTCATCGCCGCGAAAAACGTATCGCTGGTGCCCAGCGAGATCACCGCCTGACCCGGTGAGGTCGCCCCCATGCCGACGAGGGAGGCGGGGTTATCCCCGGTGAACGGGCAGACGCGGCAACTACGAGAAATGCCGTATTTCGTGAAAAAGTAGGCGGACACCGTCCCTTGCGGCGCCAGGCAGGATGCGGGAGGCAAAAGCTTTTCCCCAAGAGCCGGCGCGGTCGCTGCGAGCAGCCCGGAGTCCCAACCGAGCTCGGCGAGGTTCAGCAGGTTCATGCCCGCGCCGTCGCCGAAATCGATGGGCAGCGGCTTCCCGGCCAGAACCGAGGCGATGAAGGAGCTGACGAGATGGATGCTTTTCGTGGCGGCGTATCCCGCGGGATCGGTTTTGGAAAACTTGCGGATTTGCGGGCCGCTGAAGCGCTCGATGGCGATGGAGCCAGAGCGCGCGCAAACTTCGGCGGCTCCTCCCGTGGCGGCGGTGATTTCCGCGCACTCTTCACCCGTGGAGGTGTCCATCCAGATCGGTGAGGTTTTTCTGGAAAGATGGATTTCAAGCTGCTCCGAAAGGCCGCGCGATGGATCCAGATTCCCCAACATTTCATCAAATCCCTCACCCACATACACCGAGCCATGCTGCTGGCCGGAGCCGGCGATGACCTGAATGCGGGACAGATCCACCTCTCCGGAAAGTCGCGTAAAAAGCAGATCCAGCGCGTCGAGCCACATCCGCGGATCCGCGTGGACTTCGCCTTTTTTTCCGCCCGGTATGAAACCGCTGGGAGCGCCGTAATCCGGCAAATCCTTGCCGAAATTCACCGAAGAACTGGCGGTGATTTTGCCCTCCGCCGGATCGATGACGACAGCGCTGAGGGATTGGGTGGATGAATCGAGGCCTAGGAACATGCCCGGAGTTTTCGGCGACCCGCCAATCATTCAAGCACGAAACGAAAAAAGGGCGGCTGCCGAAGCAACCGCCCTTTGGATTGTTTAACTCGTAAACTTCAGATTAGAAGCTGACGGACAGCATGGTGCCTGCGACGAATTCATTGTCGTTTCCACCGTATATGGTGTCTACGTCGTCACTCATGCTCCACGAATGTGCAACGAAGGGTGAGAGGGTTGCTGTTTCGGTGAACGCCCAGTCAAGTGCGACCTTGGCAGTGAGATGCCCAACTTGGCCTTGCTCACAGAGGTAGCCAAGAACGGCACCCGTGTTCAGGGTAACGCATGGGCTGAGTTCGAAGCCTTTGCTGGCTCCGAGTTCGGTGTAGCCATCGTTGTCGGTCTCGATGTCCCAGAAGTAAGAGAGCGAGAAATCAACTCCGAAGAATTCCTTCGCAAGGGAGAAGTACACCTCTTGCGCGTCATCAGTGATGTTGCGCTGGTTGATGTAGTAGATGTAACCCACCGCGGCGGTCGCGAAGCCCAAGTCTTTCGACACTTCGGCGTAGACATCAAGTTCGTCGCCATCGGCGTCGGGACCAACAGCATAAAAATCTGTGTTGGGGCTGAAAGAGCCATACCAAGCGCCAGCGCTCAGGCCGAGGCCATTCCATTCAGTGGCGACATCTACGCCGGCTTCAACGAGATCATCTCCGAGGTCAAGACCGCGGAAAAGATACTGATTGGTGTATCCGGTGTGGAGTTCGTATTCGACTTCAGCCGAGGCGTTGCCAGCCACGAGGGCGGAGGCAGCGGCCAAGGCGCCAATTGTTTTGCAATAGTTTTTCATTGTGTTGTTGTTGTTTTCGGTTGCTGGTAGCGTCCTTAGCTGATCCGTGTAGGCTCAGAGAAGGGTGTTTTGATGGTCAGCATCCGGCACACCAAAGTTTGCTGGACGACAACCGTCGAGGAGGTTGTTAACCAATCCGTAGGATTTGTCCACATAAATTTTGGCGCGAGAATGCCTTGCACGGTTCAGGACTATGCACGGGGTCTTCGGCTGGCAAGCCCTTTTGGCGGTTTTTCCGGAAGGAGTTGCCGAAAGCCAAACCAAGTTTCACCGCATCTGATGGAGAAAGGCGCGTGTTGGCACGGGGCTTGCTAAGGAGTCTTCCGCTGCACCAGCGCCGACCCTTCGGTGAGGGAATCTCAGCAAAACATCCGACAACCCCGACCAATATGACCAGACGACATCCAATGACATTGCGAGCCCTTGCCCTTGCGGCCGCGGCTTGCTTCGCAGTGCCCCTCATACCAACGACCAGCTACGGTCAGGAAGAGGCGGCTCCGGCGCCAACCGAAGAAGTGGCTGAAACCCCAGCAGCAACTCCTGAGGCTCCTCCGGTAGAGGAGGCCCTCCCTGCGGCCAACGTCGAGCAACGGCTCGCCGACCTCGAGAGTTACTTTGGTAACGTCGGCGTAGGCGCAGAATGGGACTCGAATATCGACGCCACCCCTGGACCGGGCCACAATAGCTGGCTGATGACCTGCGCGGCATTGGTTCTCTTTATGACTCTTCCAGGCCTCGCGTTGTTCTACGGCGGTTTGGTGCGGAAGAAAAACGTCCTCAGCGTCTTGGCCCAGTGCCTTGGATGCGCCGGAATGGTCACCGTGATCTGGTGGGCGGTCGGCTACAGTTTGATTTTCGGAAAAAGCTTCAACTCGCCATTCATCGGCGGAACCGAGTTCTTTTTCCTCAAGGGCGTTAC
>CAMCXJ010000147.1 GCA_945883455.1 Prosthecobacter debontii | reverse complement strand
AGCATCCGCCCCATGCGCGGATCCACCGGCAGCCGCGCCAGCTCCAGGCCGATTTCTGTCAGCTCCCTGTCCGTATCGAGCGCGCCAACCTCGCGCAGCGTCCGGTATCCCTCGGCCACCGCCTTCGGGTTCGGCGGATCGAGGAAAGGGAACTCGGAAATCTCCGGCAGCCCCAGCGATTTCATCCGCAGGATCACACCCGCCAGCGAGCTACGGCGAATCTCCGGCTCCGTGAAATCCGGCCGATCCAGCAAATCCTCCTCCGCATAAAGCCGCAGGCAAACGCCGTCCCGCACCCGCCCGCAACGCCCTTTCCGCTGCCTCGCGCTTGCCTGGCTTACCGGCTCCACCTGCAGGCGCTGCACGCCCTTCGCCGCGTTCCACCGGCTCACCCGTGCCAGCCCGCTGTCCAGCACGCAAGCGATGCGCGGAATCGTCAGGCTCGTTTCCGCCACATTTGTCGCCAGCACGATGCGCCGCAGCCGACCCGGCTCGAACACCCGTTGCTGCTCTGCCATGCCCAGCCGCGCGAACAGCGGCAGCACTTCCGTATTTTTGTAGCGCCGACCCTCCAGCGCATCCGCACACTCGCGGATCTCGCGCTCGCCCGGCAGGAAAATGAGGGTGTCGCCCATCGGATCGATGTCATTGAGCTGATCCATCCCCCGCGCCACTAGCGACGCCAGTTCCTCGTCGTCCTTGCCCGGCAGAAAAAACTCCGCCACCGGAAACATCCGCCCCGGAGCCTCGATCACCGGCACTCGCTGGATTGATGATTGATGATTGAATATTGATGATTGGGGAGTTCCTTTGAAGAACGCGGCGAAAGCACCTGCGTCGAGCGTCGCCGAGGAAATCACCACCCGCAGATCCTTTCTCTTTTCGAGCAGCCGCTTCAGATAGCCCAGCAAGAAATCAATGTTCAGCGACCGCTCATGCGCCTCATCGAGAATCAGCGCGTCGTATTTCGCCAAGCCCGCATCGCCCTGCGTCTCCGCCAACAGGATGCCGTCCGTCATGAACTTGATCCGCGTCTCCCGCGAAGTCCTGTCATCGAACCTCACCTGGTAACCCACGAAATCCCCCAACGGCACCGCCAGTTCCTCCGCCACCCGCTTCGCCACACTCACCGCCGCAATCCGCCGCGGCTGCGTGCACCCAATGATCTTGTGTCTTGTGTCTTGCCGTCTTGAGTCTCCGGAAAGCGCTTCCGCTACCATCTTCGGCAACTGCGTCGTCTTGCCAGAGCCCGTATCGGAAACCACCACCACCACCTGATTCTCCCGGATCGCGGCGATGATCTCCTCCCGCCTCTCCACCACCGGCAACTCACCCGGATAATTCCACCTCCCCGAAAAACTCATCTACGGGATTCTTTCCGGACTCGCGGTGTGATCAAGCGAAACGAAGAGCCGCTCTGACTGTTTCGATTTTAATCACCGCCACCGCCGCCCTTCGCCTCCGGTTCCGCGAAGTCGCCGAGCTCCTCGCCAAGATAGTCCGCCTCGTCCTCCGCTTCCGCAAAACCGCACCCGGCTAAGCCTTCTCCGAAACCTGACAAGCTACCCACATCATAGTTCCTCTGTTTTAAATTCGCTATATCCCTCGTAGTAATAGCTGACATCGATGCCTTTCATAAATAGGGCGCGGTCATGGATTTGATCGGTCAGGGAGTGGCGGAGCAGGGCTTTGATTTCCAGGTCTTTGACCACGCTGCGCTGCATGGCGGAGAGGTATTCTTCTCGGCCGACGCTGTTCCAATCGATGACCTGTTGGATTTCCTTTTTGAGGATCAGATCAAGCCAAATGCGGGTGGCGCGGCCATTGCCCTCGCGGAACGGGTGGGCGATGTTCATTTCCACATATTTCTCGATGATTTCCTCAAACGTGTTTTGCGGCATGGCGTTGATCGCCTGAAGCGATGGCTCAAGGTAGATTTGCGAGGCGAACCGGAAATTCCCCTTCGACATGTTCACCTCGCGGATTTTTCCGGCAAAGGCGTAGATGTCACCAAATAGATAGGCATGAATGTAGGCGAGCCCAGCAAAAGTGCCGACTTCCGCATGGGAAAGATCGCCGGAGTCATAAAGCTGCTTGGCTTTTTGCTTGCTGATTTTTTCCTCAGCGAGGGCGAGCTCTACTTGGTGGGTGATGTTCAGCTTGTTTTCTAAAACCATGATGATGCTCTGCTTTATTGATTTTAACCACGAATGAACATGAATGGACACGAATTTCCACGAATGGGTTTGCGTTGCGTTCATCCGCAGTTCGATGCCCTGTTCCGCATGAGCTTGTCCACCTCAGGATTAAGGTGCGGGATTTCGGTTTCCCCTTTTGCAATGGCGGCGCGGATCGCCGTGGCGGAGGCGGGGTGCTCGCCGTGGACGGGGATCATTCGGTATCCTTCACGCGGGAGAAACGTGGAACCATTGCGGGCGAGGACGATGAACTCCACCAAGCCCGCAAGGATTTCCGGATGCTTCCATGTAGGCAGCGCAGCCCATTGATCGCCGCCCATGATCCAGAACCATTCGTTGCCCGGATGTCGAGAAACGAGTTTCTCCATCGTGAGGTAGGAAAACGAAGGGGCGTCCGATTCCAGCTCGGTGAGATTGGTCTTCGCCCACGGGATTCCGGCAAGGGCGGCGCGCAGCCATTCGGCGCGGGTGGCGCCGGGGGTCGGAGGGCGATCGGTCTTGTGCGGGGAAATCTGGCAGGGAAGGAACCACACCTCATCGAGCTGCGCCGCTTCCTTCGCGAGAGTAGCGAGATGGATATGGCCGTGGTGGACGGGATCGAAGGAGCCGCCGAAAATCCCGATCCGTTTCATGCCCGCAGCCTAGAACGGGGACTTGGGGATCGTCATTAGGAATTTCGTTTCCACACCGGGAACGGAGGTCACGGAGATCGTGCCGTGGTGCGCCTCGACCGCGCGTTTCACGATGGAAAGCCCGAGACCGGTGCCTTTCACCTCAAGCTGTGAGTGATGCTTTTCTACCCGGTAGAACCTGCGGAAAATGTGCGGAAGATCCGCGCTGGGAATCCCGATGCCACTGTCCTTTACCCAGATCAAGACATGATCACCGCTCTCCGAACTACCGACCTCGATCTTCAGATCCTTGTAGGGGTTCTGTTTCAGCGCGTTCTCGACGAGATTGAAAAGCACCTGCGTCCAGTAGAAGCGATCGCCTTCGAGGGTGATTTCGTCATCGTGAAGGTGCATGGAAACATCCGCCTGCTGGCTGCGGACGACGGATTCGAGGCGCTCCAGGACATCCTTCACGCATAGGCGGAGCTTGAAGGGCTCGATCTTGATCGCAGAGGCCTCGCCGGATTCCAGGCGGGAAATGACCAGCATGTCTTCGACGATGCGTGAGATTCTTTCCGTGTGTTTTTTCATCACCGTGAGGAACCGCTTCGCCATTTCCGTATCCTCGATCATCCCATCGTCGAGCAGGTTTTCCAGATACCCGTTGATGATCGCAAGGGGGGTGCGCAGTTCGTGCGAGGCGTTCGCCACGAAGTCCTTGCGGATTTGGTCGAGCTGATACTCGGATGTCACGTCACGGATCACGACTCGGGTATTGGGGTTGCCGTCAGGGGTGTCGGAGAGCTGGGCGGCATCGATGATCCACGCGTTGTTGCCACGGGTTTCGAGGTCGCCGAGGGGCGATGTCTGCTGGGGCAGGACGACGCGGGAACGCACCGGCTCACCCGTTTCCAGGCAACGCAGCAAGGCCTCGGCGAGGCGGGGGTCGAGGAACGCCTCGCGCACCGGCCGGCCGGTAAGGGCACGCCCGCGGAAAAGCTCCTGCGCGGCAGAGTTGGCGAAGAGGATATTCGCCCGCGAGTCCACAATGAGGAAGGCATCCCCAAGGGCGTCGAGCAGGCGGTCGCGTTCATCTTTGGCTTGTTTGAGATCGAGTTCGAGTCGCAGTTTCCAAGTCTTAACTTGCGACTCGTATCCCTTTCTGGAGCGTTTTAGCCGGATGACCTGTAGGAAAAGGGCGGCGAAAGCGGCGAGGGACGCAAGGATGGCAAGTTTCTCTGTCATGTGACCGGGCTGGACACACAATAGCCCACACCGCGCACCGTTTCAATCAAAGCTCCGTGCGTGCCGAGTTTTTGGCGCAGCCGCTTCATGTGTGTGTCGAGCGTGCGGCTGTGGACTTCGTCGCTATACCCCCACACGGTGCGAAGCAGTTCGTTGCGATCCTGCGGCTTGCCGGAGCGCTCGCATAGGAAAAGCAGGAGCTTGAACTCGGTGCTGGTAAGATCGACCGGCTCGTTGTCCAGATAGAAACGCACGGAGTTCTTGTCGAAACGGAACGGGCCAAATTCGTATTCCACCGCTCCGGGCGGTGCGTCGGTGCGCTTGAGGATCGCGTTCACACGCAAAACCAGTTCCTTGGGACTAAAGGGCTTGGTCAGGTAATCATCAGCTCCCGCCTCGAGTCCTTGTATGCGGTCTTCCGTTTGCGCCCGGGCGGTGAGCATAATCACTGGGATGCGCGATGTCCTCGCGTCCCGGCGGATTTCGCGAAACACCGAGTAACCGTCGCGCCCTGGCAACATGAGATCGAGCACGATCAGGTCAGGTCTTTCGCGGATGGCCGTCTCCGTGCCAGTGATCCCGTCGTGCGCCTTGAGCACCTCGTAACCCGCGCGTTGCAGGTTGAACATGATCAGATCGGCGATGTCCACCTCGTCCTCAACAATCAAAATTCGTTGCATCAATGAGTCATGTATCTCGGTGGAGCTCATATGATGAAAGGGTGTTGTGTGACGATTTAGTCACAGTTGATCATTTTATCCCAGCCTGCCGTTCCTGCGCCGCAGGTTGGGTTTACCGCATAAGCGGCATTGGCAAATTTTTCCCGAATGCTCGGAGACAAAGCTATTCCCGCAAAGCCTACAAATGATCCTCATCCGCACCAGACGCTTCTCCGCACGCATGTGCAGGTATCTGGATAGAAACGAGATACCGGCAACCAAAACAAGGCTGGCGGCCAATACCCCGGTCACGAAGTCATTCAGGCTCAGGTTCATTACCCCTCCCGTTCATGAAGTCGATCCTAAGCCCGAACCAACGCTCGCCACACCCTTCCTTGAATCTTATCCCGCGCAGCCAACCCTCCAAGGTTGCCTGTGCGGGTTCCGCCGTATTAGCCAACGGG
>CAMCXJ010000146.1 GCA_945883455.1 Prosthecobacter debontii | reverse complement strand
GCGCTCGGTGCCATCCGGGTTCTTCAGCTTGAAAACCTCGCTGGCCTTGAGGATTTTCGAGGACGATCCGCCGGGGATCACAGCCTTGATTTCCCGGCCGTCCTTCGGGCCGCCGCACATCTCGTAAAGCAGCTCACGCATGGTGACCTTGCCGACCTCGACCTCGAAGTATCCGGGATTTTTCACGTCGCCTGAAACGCAAAGGATGCGGGTGCCGGTGTTGCGGGCCACACCGAGCTTCGCGTATCCATCGCCGCCCATGCGGATGATGTGTTTCACATGACAGAGCGACTCAACATTGTTCACGATCGTCGGACACATGTAGAGCCCCAGGGCGGCAGGAAAATACGGCGGCTTGATGCGCGGATAGGGGCGTTTTCCTTCTAGCGATTCGATGAGTCCCGTCTCCTCGCCGCAGATGTAGGCGCCCGCGCCGCGGTGGATGTAGATCTCCAGGTCGAAGCCGGAACCTAGGACGTTTTTCCCGACGAAATTCTTCGCACGTGCCTCCTCGATCGCCTTCTCGACGATGAGCGCCGCCTCCGGAAATTCCTCGCGCAAATAGATGTAGGCGGTGTGGGCGCCGACGGCGAAACAGGAGATGACCATGCCCTCGATGAGCTGGTGCGGATCCTGGTGGAGGATGTAGCGATCCTTGAAAGTACCCGGCTCGGATTCATCGCCGTTGCAGATCAGATAAACCGGCTTGGTGTTGTTCGGCGGGATGAACGTCCATTTCATCCCGGTTGGGAAACCCGCGCCTCCCCTGCCCCGCAGCCCGGACTTTTTCACCTCCTCGGTAATATCCTTGGGTGCCATCGCGAAAGCTTTCTTCAGATCCCCGTAGCCACCGTCCTGGATGTAGGTCTCGATCGATGGATCCCAACCCACCCGGTCAACGTTCCTGAAAATGAGCCGGTGTTCGCGTTCGTGAGGCGGTTTCGTGTATGAGATCATAGGCGGCGGGCGGAATATGAGCGCGGTTCGAAGGATTGGGAAAGCCGGAATCGGGAAATTGTGAAATTTTTCACAAGCCGCCCGCTTTCACCCCCTGACGCAACTCGACCTTGGGAATCTTATCCGTGTGCATCCGTGTGCATCCGTGGTTCTCTTTTTCATTCAGGCAAGTTTTCTCCCTAGTGGAGGAACCCGCCCGGTCGGACGAATTTTTTAGCCCACTTTTGTCTTGCCAAGTTCTCTCGGTTCCGTAGTTTTCGCGCCCCATGCCAAGAGTTGGAGGAAAAGCAAAAACACGGAAAGCCGTCGCCAAGCGCTTCAAAGTCACTGGCACAGGGAAGATCCTGCGTAGACATCAGGGAAAACGCCACTTGCTTCAGTGCAAGAGCCGCAAGCGCAAACGCGCTCTCGGCAAGGCCGGACTCGTGTCGGACGCTGACATCAAGAGAGTCAAGGAGAACCTTCCCTTCCATTGAGATAGAAGACGAAACGATAGCCACGACCCCGTCCGCGTAACGGACGGCATCCACACGGCCTGATCCGGGAAATCCGGAGACACGAACAGGTGAGACCGCGGGATGAATGACAACAAACGACCTGCTCATAACCACAGAACACAATGCCAAGAACGACAAATTCTCCCGCCAGCCGTGCGCGCCGTAAGCGCACGATCCTGCGGGCCAAGGGCTTCCGCGGTTTCCGCTCGAAGCTCTTCCGTTACGCCAAGGACGCCGTCCGCAAAGCGCAACAATACGAATACCGCGACCGCAAGCGCCGCAAAGGGCAATTCCGCCGTCTCTGGACTCAGCGTATCAACGCCGCCGTCCGTGCCGAGGGAATCACCTACTCCCGCTTCATCGAGGGACTGAAGGCCGCCGGCATCGAGGCCGACCGCAAGATCCTCTCGGATCTCGCGATCACCGACGCCGCTGCCTTCTCCGCCATCGTCGCGCAGGCAAAGCAAGCCCTCGAAAAGAAGGCCGCTTCCGCCGCGTAACCCGTAGCGTATCCAAGTAACATCAACCAGCCGCCCGGTGGAAACGCCGTGCGGCTTTTTTGTGCGGGGAGCATACGCGCCCCCGCGTGTCGCGGAGTGCGCCCCCGCGCTCCGCTGGCTGGAAAGATCCTGTGTCCGTGAAGCGGGAACAACACCCGCCCCACACAAGTTTCGGCTCGCAAAGGCCAATAATTTCTAACAATCTCACTACGTGAAAACCCTCCTCATCGCCCTATTCCTCACCACCCGGATCTTCGCCAGCACGATCACGGTCGTTTCCATCCACGAGCCGGTCAGCCTCCACGGCACGGATGTGGACGGCATGATCGCGGATACCGGAGAGGCCCTCCAGGCCACCGTCATCGCCCGCCCGATGGCTCTCACCGGCGCGTTTCCCGAAGTCCTCGTCGAGTCCATCCGCACTCCCCACAAACTCCCCACCAACAACCCGAACTACAAGGTCGAGGAAGCGAATCTGCTCGTCCTCTGCAACGTGAACATCAGTGCCGAACTGACCGATAAGAGCCTGTTGGTGGAGATCGATGTCAGCCAGCTGAGCATCCCGGTGGAGGTAGATCTCACTAGCCGTCAGCTGCTGAAACTCTCCCTCGTCGCCCTTCGCCGCACCCTGGAGGAATATGACCGCCCGCAAACCGAGCCGCTCAATGTCATCGTAGCCATCACCGGAACCAGCGAGAACAACGCCAGCCTGCTCGATCTGGGGGTCACATTCACGCTCGCAGAGGAGCCGTAGCTTCGTCTCCCAAAAAAAATCCACATCCCGCATGTTCGGAGTTGGAGCTTGCGCCTGGCGTGTTCAACCTATCGCCCGATGTCAACCACTTCGAAAGACCCACGCCCCTTCAAACGCGCCGTCCTTAAACTCAGCGGAGAAGCACTTCGCGAGCCCGGCTCGACGGATAATATTTCACCCGAAATCGTCCAGCGCATCGCCGCGGAGATCAAGGAAGCCGTCGATAGCGGCCTGCAACTCGCCATCGTCGTTGGTGGCGGAAATTTCTGGCGCGGAGCCGCCGCCTCCGCTCGCGGCATGGATCGCGCGACAGCTGATTACGTCGGAATGCTCGCCACCGTCATGAACGCCTTAGCTCTTGAGGGCGCACTTTCCCACATCGGTGTTCGCTGCACGGTGATGTCCGCCATCGAGATGAAAAACGTGGCCGAGCCTTTCATCCGCCGCAAGGCCGAGCACCAGCTCGACAAAGGCACCGTAATCATCTTCGCTGCCGGCACCGGCAGCCCCTTTTTCTCGACCGACACCACTGCCGCCCTCCGCGCCAGCGAAATGGGCGCCGACGTCATCCTCAAGGCCACCCAAGTGGACGGCGTTTACGATTCGGATCCGAGAAAAAACCCAGACGCCAAACGTTTCGAGACCGTCACCTTCCAGCACTGCTTGGAAAATCGCCTCAGCGTCATGGACGCCACCGCCTTCAGCCTCTGCATGGACAATAACATCCCCATCGTCATTTTCGACCTCGGCCCCAACGGCAACCTCTCCCACGCCCTCCACTCCCAGCCCATCGGCACCCTCGTTCACGGGGAGTGAAACTTTAAACTCTAAACTCTAAATCTTAATTTAGAAAAACAACCATAGCTCCGCGTCCCTCCGCGACCTCCGCGCCTCTGCGTTGAAAATCTTAACCTACAACCACCATGCAAGATCCAGCCACCGCCATCAAAGAAGTCGAAGCACACATGTCCGCCGGGATCGATCATCTCGTCCAGGATTTCTCCGGCGTTCGCACTGGGAAAGCCTCCCCCGCCCTGATCGACAACCTCGACGTTTACATCCACGCCTACGGAGCCACGCAGAAACTCAAAAGCCTCGCCGTGATCAGCTCGCCCGAGCCGCGCATGCTCAACGTCCAGCCCTTCGATCCCTCCACAACCCGCGACATCGAAAAAGCGATCCGCGAATCCAAGCTCGGCCTCAACCCTGCCGCTGCCGAGCGCTCGATCCGAGTCCCCATCCCGGAACTCTCCGAAGAACGCCGCCGCGACATGGTGAGACTCATCAAGACCTTGGCCGAGGAAGCCAAAGTCCGCCTCCGCGGCTCCCGCAAGGCCGGCATCGACGAGGCGAAAAAAATGAAGGCCGACAACATCCTCACCGAGGACACCCTCAAGACTCACGAGAAGTCCATCCAGGATCTGACCAACAAATTCACCAAGCGGATCGACGAACTCGCCGCCGCCAAGGAAGAGGATCTGATGAAGATTTAAATCTTAAATTTTAAACTTTAAACCTTAAGCAAGAGTCGCGATTCGCAACGATCCCCGATTCTTCGCATTGATCTTCCTCTTCCTTGAAATTTAGAGTTTAAAGTTTCGAGTTTCTGAGTTTTTCGGCTTGCGCAGCATCCGCGTCCTCACCTAAACCTGCCCCCCGCCGCTGATCCAGCGGCCACCCGGTAACGGGGCGTTAGCTCAGTTGGTAGAGCACTTGCATGGCATGCAAGGGGTCAGCGGTTCGAATCCGCTACGCTCCACTTCCTTGTCCCATAAGGGATAGAGGACTTGGAATCGGTGGATATGCTAGGGAACATCGTTCTCCGCACCTGGACGTTTCTCATCTAACGTAATCCAATGCGTTTTTCCTGTAGCTGAGGAACTCGGCCAAGGACACCTGGCCGTCGCGATTTGCATCGGCTTCCTTAAAGGGTGCATCCAAGCTCTTGCGCACAACTGCGCTAGCCTTGGCTTCCGCCAGCGTGATCTTCCCGGAACCGCTGGTATTGATCCTGCGGAAACCCTCGGCGGTGCCGCCGTTTTCGAGGAACTCTTCCCGGGTGATGACCGAGTCCTGGTTCTTGTCGAAGCGAACAAACATTTCGCCGATCATGTGGGAGTCATACTCGGACCGTGAGACCATCCCATCGCCATCGATATCGGCTTTCTCAAAGGACTGCTGTGGAGTGGGAACGGTGGATCGGGTGACGCAACTGGTAACGGCAAATGCGGCAGCGAAGAGGGGGATGATCGAGATGAATTTCATATCTGGTAACTGGGAGTTTGCTTTCTGGAGAAGGGTTACGGTTAAGCTGTAGGGTTGAACCGGGTAGGGTGAAACATAGAAGAATCTCTACCAACTCATCGTATTTCTCATGATCGCTTTGCCAAGAATTCTTTTCCGCAAGGAACGCTTGCAGCACGGAGCGATGCAAACGTCATTTTGGTCGGATGAAAGGTTCATTTGCTGGCGTTTTCGGTGAAATTGCGGAAGTAGAAATCCAATTCATGGAATCGCTCTTCGTGCGTTGGG
>CAMCXJ010000145.1 GCA_945883455.1 Prosthecobacter debontii | reverse complement strand
GCATGGCGGATGCAATCCGCCGCCACAACCCTACAAAATCCCTCCCGGCAGATACCCCGCCGCTTCCGGCCATTTTTCCTCCAACTTTTTCACCTCGCCGGAGAAATATCTCACCTGCTCCTTCGCCGCACCGACCTCCTGGTCACCATTCCGCAGGATCTCGCCGAGCTCCTCGCGCGTTAGCCCGAGCCGCCCATCATCTGCCAAACGATCCAGCAGGTTGTTCCTTTCCACAGCGCCGGTGCGCATGTCGGCGACGGTCGCCACGGCGTGCTCCTTGATCACCTTGTGCGCCGTCTCCCGGCCCACCCCGCGTTTCACCGCCTCCATCATAACCGTGGTGGTCATCAGGAAAGGCATGTAGCGCGCGGTTTCGGAGGCAATCACCGCCTCGTAGGCATCCATCTGGCCGAGGATCGTGAGATAGGTCTCGAACATTCCATCGATCGCGTAAAAAGAATCGGGCAGCATCACTCGGCGCACCACCGAGCAGCTCACGTCGCCCTCGTTCCATTGGTCGCCGGCCAGCCCCGCGGCCATCGCGAGGTAGCCTTTGAGGATCACATGGAAACCGTTGACCCGCTCGCAGGAGCGCGAGTTCATCTTGTGCGGCATCGCGCTCGATCCCGTCTGCCCCGGCGCAAAGCCTTCGCTCGCCGTCTCATGCCCTGCCATCAGCCGCAGGGTCTTGCAGAACGACGACGGCCCGCTGGCCAGTTCTGTGAGCGCCGAAACCACCCGTAAATCCAGCGAACGCGGATACACCTGCCCCACATTCCGCCACTGTTGAGGGATGCCGAGGTGCGCCACGATCCTACCCTCCAGTTCCGCCACTTTGGCCGCATCCCCTCCGAACAACGAAAGCTGATCCATCTGCGTCCCCACCGCCCCCTTCAGCCCACGCACCGCGTATCCCGCGATCACATCCTCCAGCATCATGAAACCGGAAAGCAGCTCCTCGCCAAACATCGCGATCCGTTTCCCCAAGGTCGTCGGCTGTGCCGCCACGTTGTGCGTCCGCGCCGTCAACGTCACATCGTCCCACCGCTCCGCCAGCTCCCGCATCCCGCGCAGCGCGGCGACGGTCTTGTCCCGCACTAGCAGAAGCCCGCGGAACACCTGAAGCTGCTCCACGTTCTCGGTGAGATCCCGCGAGGTTAGCCCCTTGTGGATTTCCTCGAAACCGGCCAGCCCGTTGAATTCCTCGATCCGCGCCTTCACATCATGCCGCGTCACCCGCTCCCGCGCCATGATGGAGCCGATATCCACCTGCGACTTCACCGCCTCATACGCCGCGATCGCCTCCCCGGAAATCTCCAGCCCCAGATCCCGCTGCGCCTTCATCACCGCGATCCAATACTCCCTCTCCAACACGATCCGCCCTTCCGCGGACCAGATGCCATTCATTGCCGGGGACGAGTATCTTTCTGCGAGGACGTTCGGAATCATAACCGCCCGAATGGAGCGCCCGCCACCCGCCCCCTGTCGAACAAAAAAAGCCCCGGGCGTTTCCTCATGATTCCTGCATTAACATGAAAACCTGTCGATCTGAAATACCCCCCCGAAAGGCGCGCTGCCCGCATCTTAACTTAAGGCTCCCACATCGAAATGATTTCCTCCGCCAACTTTGAATCACCTCACACGAAGCCTCGAAGCCACGACGGGATATCATTTCATCCACTGGGCCCAACTTCGTGCCTTCGTGTGAGATCCATTTTCGCCATTTCTGCGCCATCACCTCCCCCACCTCACACCTCGCCTTTACTAACCCGCAACGGGAGCCCTTTTTTCACCGGCAGATGGTGCGGCATGATGGCGGCGAAAAGATGCACGATGGGGAACGCCACAAGCGCGAGGATCACCGCGGAGACCATCATGCCGAGAAAAAAGCTCGCCGCGTTCACCTCGCCGATCTCCGGGATTTTGAAATACACCTTGGACAGGAATCCGGGCATTGGAAATCCGAGAGCGTCGCGCATCCATGCCCCAAGCCAGACCTGTGCCACTCCGATCGGCACGTTCGTGAAAATATTAGATATCCAGCAGGCCGCCATCGCGAAGGGCACGTTCACCCTGAACCGCATCGCCAGCACCGCCGCGAAGATCATCTGGAAGGGCAGGAACAGGATCATCGAAAAAAACATACCGATGGACAATCCCGTAGCCACCGTATCCCGACACGGCACCCAGAGATGTCTGTCCATCAAAGGCTTCGTCAGCTTCTTCCACCACGGCCTGTCCCGCATCCGCTTATGACGCAACATCCGAAAGGACTGCCTCACTATCTTCAAATACCTTTCCTTCATTGTTGTCCTGCACAGATACTCGCACCCATCGCGGATTATTCAAACGCCAATCCCCTATTCCTTGTCTTGCCCTCCGCCGCGTCCGCCTCCAGCATCCGCGTAAAAATCACCCTATGGAAATCTGGCAAGCCATCCTCCTCGGCCTTATCGAAGGCATCACCGAATATCTCCCCGTCAGCTCGACCGGCCACCTCATCGTCGCCCAGCGCCTCATGGGCATCGGCACCCTCACGGAAATCGACAAACTCGCTGCCGACACCTTTGCCATCTGCATCCAAGGCGGAGCCATTCTCGCCGTCCTCGGCCTCTACTACAAACATGTCCTGAAAATGCTCATGGGCGTCCTGGGTCGCGATCCCGAGGGTCTCAAACTCGCCATCGCCATCCTCGCCGGTTTCCTCCCCGCCGCCGTGCTAGGCCTACTTCTAAACGACATCATCGAGGAAAAACTGTTTGGTATGTGGCCCGTTATCTTCGCATGGATCGTAGGCGGCTTCGGCATCCTCTGGACGGTGAATTACCGCCGCAAAAATCCCCCGCGCGGCAACGGCCGCGACATCCTCAAACTCGCCTGGCAGTCCGCCCTTTTTATCGGACTCCTGCAATGCGTCGCCATGTGGCCCGGCACCTCCCGCTCCCTCATGACCATATGCGGCTGCCTAATCGTCGGCCTCTCGGTGAAATCAGCCGTCGAGTATTCCTTCCTTCTAGGCGTCCTCACCCTCACCGCCGCCACCGCCAAAAAAGCCCTCTGGAAAATCGAAGGCATCGGCGCGGAATACGATGCTTGGTTCGGCGGCACCAAACTCCTTATTGACCAATACGATACCCTCCCCCTGATCGCAGGCATCCTCGCCGCTGCGATCTCCGCTGCCTTCGCCGTGAAATGGCTCGTCTCCTACCTCCAGTCCCACGGCCTCCAGGTCTTCGGCTATTACCGCATCGCCATCGGCCTGATCGTCGGCACCCTCGTGCTAACAGACACCCTCTGATATCTTCCTCTTATTAGGATTTAAAATTTAAAGTTTAGAATTTCATCATGCACCCCCTCCTCGCCCCCGAATTCCAACCCCGCTGGTCCACCTTCACTGCCGAAACCATCGAACCCTCCATCCGCCAAGCCCTCACGGAGGCGCAGCAAGCCGTGGATGCCATCGCCAACCAATCGCCGGAACTGGCCACCTACGCATCGAGTTTCCTCTCCCTTGAGAACGCCACCGAATCCCTCTCCCGCTGCTGGGGGCGCATCCAGCATCTCGATTCCGTCTCCGACAACCCCGCCCAACGCGAGGCCATCAACAAACTCCTGCCCGATGTCACCGATTTCTACTCCTCCCTCTCGCTAAATCCGCGCCTCTTCGACGTGCTCGACACCGTCGCGAAAAGTGATGCGGTGAATTCTCTAACAGAAATCCAACAGCGCCACATCGAGGAAACCCTCGCCGATTTCCGCAACTCCGGAGCCGATCTCCCGGATGACAAAAAAGCCCGCATCGCCGCCATCGACTCGGAGCTATCCAGGATCACCAAGAAGTATTCGGAAAACGTCCTCGACGCCACCAACGCCTGGGAACTCGTCATCACCGATGAATCAAAACTTGCGGGCCTCCCTGATTCCGCGAAAGCCTCCGCCGCCGCCAACGCCGCCGCGAAAGGCATCGAAGCACCCGCATGGCGCTTCACCCTCCACGCACCCTCCATGTTTCCCATCATGCAGCACGCGCACGATGCGGAACTCCGCAAGACCGTCTGGCAGGCCTCCGTCGCCGTCGGCTCCGAAGCCCCCCACGACAACTCGGATCTCGTCTGGGAAATCCTAAAACTCCGCAAAGAAAAAGCCGAAATCCTAGGCCACCGAAATTTCGCCGATCTCACCCTCCAGCGCCGCATGGCCCGCGACGGCGAAACCGCCCTCGCCTTCGTCGAAGGCATACACGACCGCATCCACGCCGCCTTCATGGCCGATTGCCAACAGCTCTCCGAATACAAGGCGGAGAAAATCGGCACAGCCCCCGAGCCGCTGGAACCCTGGGAAATGTCCTACTGGGCCGAGCGGCGCCGCAAGGAGCAATACGACATCGACGACGAGGATCTGCGCCCCTACTTCCCCGTGAACCACGTCATGGAAGGCATGTTCAGCATCGCCACAAAAATCTTCGGCATCACCATCACCCAGCGCGAAACGGTCTATCTGGATTCAATCCAAAATCCACAATCATCAATCATCAATCATCAATCTAGGCCGCAGGCCGAAACCTGGCACCCGGAAGTCACTTTCTATGAAATCCAGGATTCAAAAACCGGTGCGCACCTCGGATCTTTCTACGCCGATTGGCACCCGCGCGAATCGAAGCGCGGCGGCGCGTGGATGAACTCCCTCCACACCGGCGAACTCGGCGAGCCGCACCTCGGCCTCATCATCGGCAACATGTCCCCGCCCGTCGGCGACACCCCCGCCCTGCTCACCCACCGCGAGGTCGAGACGATCTTCCACGAGTTCGGCCACCTGCTCCACGGACTGCTTTCCCATGTCCCGGTGAAATCCCTCGCGGGCACCAACGTTGCCTGGGATTTCGTCGAGCTACCCTCCCAGATCATGGAGAATTTCTGCTGGGAAAGGGAAACGCTCGATCTTTTCGCCCGCCACCACATCTCCGGCGAACCCATCCCCGAGGAGCTTTTCCGGAAAATGGTTGCCGCGAAAAACTACATGTCCGCCACTGTCTTCATGCGCCAGCTGGCCCTCGGGAAGATCGACCTCGAACTCCACCTCCATCCCGAAAGATACCTCGGCCGCGACCTCGCCGAAGTGGATCGCGAAATCCTCGCCGACTACCGCGCCCCCTCGAAAACCCAGGGCCCGTCCATGGCGCTGCGCTTCAACCACCTCTTCAGTTCCCCCACCGGATACGCCGCCGGCTACTACTCCTACAAGTGG
>CAMCXJ010000144.1 GCA_945883455.1 Prosthecobacter debontii | reverse complement strand
CACCAAGCCCGCCTCGGCGAGCAGGATCGCATCGTATTGATCCCCTTCCGCGAGCTTGCGGATGCGGGTCGGCACATTGCCGCGCAGATCGAGGACAGCGACATCCGGGCGAAGGAACTCGATCTGCTTCGCGCGCCGCACGCTGCTTGTCCCGACCCGTGCGCCTTGTTTCAGAGCACCGAGCCCGCCGGGTAGTTTCGTCAGCAGGACATCACAGACAGGAGCCCTTTCCAAGGTCGCGGCAAGCCGGAAGCGCGGATCGAGCACCGTCGGCATGTCCTTGAGGCTGTGCACCGCGATATCGACCGATCCGTCGTCCAGCGCCTCCTCGAGTTCCTTGATGAAAACGCCTTTATCGAAAGTCCCCTCCGCCTTCGCCACATCCGCCAGTGAGACATCCGTGCGGCGGTCGCCCGTGGTGGTGATGACATTGCGGCGGATCTCAGCGTCCGGAAATGTCCCGCCCAGCAAAGCCTCGGTCGCAGTCGCCTGCACCAGCGCGAGATCGCTGCCGCGCGTGCCGATCGTGATTGTTCTTCCGCTCATCGTTCCTGTCCGCCCCTCCATGCCGCGCAACCCCGCGACACGCAAGGGAAAGCATTGCCCGCTGAGAAAATCAGCTTTCTTCGGGCTCCGCAACCTTCGCCCGATGGCCTTGTTTCGCGAGGATCTCGATGTAGATGGCGGGCCAGCTTTCCTGCGAGGCGGCATCGATGGGTTTGGTGATTTCGGAAACATGGACGGGCACGGCGGAGTCCGCGTCCTTGCCGGTGCGGCAGTCGAAGTCCCAGAAATCCACTCCCTCGGGGAGAGGCTTGCGGCGCTCGCGCTTGATGTATTTGTTGATCTCAGCCTTGATCGCCTCGATGACACGCGGCGGCTTGTGGTTCGGCATTTCGAAGGGGAAGGTTTTCTTCATGCCGTGGTTTGTGGGAGATGGATGTCGGTTTGTCGATGGCGGGCCAAAGCGATTTTCAGGGCGACGGCATCACCTTCCGGCACGAGCGTGAGGAGCGGATGCCCGGGAAGACCGCAGGCATCCGTAGCGATCACCGGTATGCCCGATGCGAGGGCGAGGAGCGCGAGCCGCGGTTCGTGTTCGATCCATGCCGGCATAACCAAGGCCGTGCAACCGCCGAGTTCGGGCAGGGTCGCGCGGCGGTGGCGGATGCCTGCGAGAGGATTTGCACCGCCTTCCTTCGCGCCGCCGAGAAGCAGCAACTCATCGCCGCTCCCGCGCAATGCTTCGGCCAGTTCGTAGATGCCTTTTCGGGCAAGCGCAGAAGCGGGAAAGAACCAATTGATCCCCCCACCATGCGCGGGATCGACGGGGATCGGCTGTGGCCTCGCCCAATCGAGCAGCAAGGCCTTCGCTCCGAAACGCCGCGCGATGCCACGGTGCGGCGTGACGATCCTCGCCGCGGCCGCGAACGCTTCCGTTTCCGCATGGAGCAAGGCCACATCGGCACGGAAATCCCGGATCGTGTCCGAAGCCGGATGCGCTAGCGAAGCGCGGTCGAGGCGTGCCTGCAATTCCCCGAGCGGCCAGCGGTTCGACAGCACATCGAAAGTGCGCCCGCCCAAGCAACCCGTTGTCCAGCGATGCGGCAGCAGGGTTTGGGAAACGACGAGATGCCGCGCCAACGGATCAAGTTCCGCCGCGAAACTTTCCGCCAGCCTCCGCTGCGCCGCCAGCATGAACCTCTGCCTGACGGCGCCCTGCGCGGGGATGCGGCGCTGGCGGAAAGATCGGATGAGCGTCTGCACGGTGGCGTGGCGTTTCCATGCCCCGTCCGGCACCGACCACGCGTAGTTCGCTTTCCCGAAACGCGCGCCATCCAGCGGGGTGAACCAGCGGTCACCCTCGCGGGCATGAAGGCCGCACCACGCATCGAACTCCGGCCAGCGCCCATCAAGCAACCACGCGGTGTGCCCGGCGGAGGGTGCGTGACCGGCGATGGCGGATGGATGCCGGAAACAGGAAGTGACACCGCAGGTCAGGCAGTCGCCCTCCGCCTTCGCCCGCATCGGGGATCCGCCGAACTTCGGGGCATCCGCGGCACGGATTTTTTCCGGAGCCCGATCAGCACGAATCGAGACGACGAGATCACGGTCTGTCATCCTGACATGGAGATGCCATGGGAACGGCGCGCGGAAACGCAGATCCACGTAGTTCCAGAAAACGGTCGCGTCCCGCTCCGGCGGAAGGGGTGCGCCAGGCAGCGACATCGAGTGCGTGTGCCGTTCCAACACCTCAAGCCCCGCCTTGAGCGCAGCGGCATGAAGCAGCCCGGAAATCTGGCACAGACCGCCACCGAGGCTCGGCACCATGCAGCCGGAGCGGAGTTCGCGCCCGCTGACGTAACCCTTCCGTTTCGTCACCCGTCCCATTTGCCTCCAGAAACCGAAAACCCCGCCGGCGGGAACCGAAACGCCGTTGAGGGCGGCGCAGGCCACGCGGAGGTTCTGGATTTTCCCTGCTGTCAGCGGGAGTTCGGCGGGGCTTGCCTGCGTCCAAAGCGGCGAATGTTCCTCCGCGATCACGGGAGCGTCCGCAGGAATTGATGCCGACGGATGTTTACTCACCGGAGCCTTGAAATCGCGCAAAAGCCGCCGCGCGATGAACACACGGGATTTCAGGAAAAATGCCAGCGCTTCCACGCGGGTCGGCTCCCTGTGATCCGGCACGGCGCTTCCTTGCATCTTTGGATCGTTACGTGGGTTTCATTGCGCGGCATTCATCAGGATCACCATCTCGCCTTTCGCGCCGTGCGCCCTGAACCATTCGAGCAGTTCGCCCGGGCTCCCCCGGTGATACGTCTCGAATTTTTTGGTAAGCTCACGGGCCACGCATACCTTCGCCCCGGGCGCGATCTCGGTGAGGATTTCCAAAGTGGAAACGATGCGGTGCGGGCTTTCGAAAAAAACGCCCGTCTCGCCGCTTCCGAGGGCATCGGACATGGCGGTGCGGCGCTTGCCGGATTTCACGGAGAGGAAACCGCCGAAGCGGAACGCGTGGCACGGCAGGCCGGAGCCGATCAGCGCCATCAGCACCGCCGAGGGGCCGGGCAACACCTCGAAGGGCACATCCGCTTCAAGGCACGCCTGCACCAGGCGGTAGCCGGGATCGGATACGCCGGGCATGCCCGCATCGCTGATGAAAGCGATGCGCTCACCTGCCTTCGCGGCGGCGACGAGTTCCGGCGCTTTCCTGCTCTCATTGTGCTCGTGGAGGGAGACCAGCGGTGTCCCGGAAATGCCGTGGTGCGCGAGCAGTGTTCCCGAATGGCGGGTATCCTCGCAGGCGATGCGATCCGCATTTCTCAGAACATCAAGCGCCCGCAACGTGATGTCGCCGAGATTCCCGATAGGGGTCGGCACGAGGATGATTTTGCCTCCATCCTCACGTTCCTGATTCATGCGCTTGCGTTCAACCGGCTTTTGTCCGTCGCGGATTTCCCCTATCAGCCCTCGAATTTGCGGACAAGCAAGGAGGCGTTGTGTCCGCCGAAACCGAAGCTGTTGCTGAGGGCTACCTTGATCGGCACTTCCCGGGCGACGTTCGGCACCACATCGAGATCGCACTCCGGATCCTGCTCCTCGATGTTGATCGTCGGCGGGATCACACCCTCGACGATGGCCATGACGCTGGCGATCAGTTCGATGCCACCCGCCGCTCCGAGCATGTGGCCGGTCATGGATTTCGTGGAGCTGACCATCAGGCCGTTCTTCGCGTAGTCCCCGAAAGCGAGCTTGATCGCCTTCGTTTCCGCCACGTCGCCGAGGCCGGTGGAGGTGGCGTGGGCGTTGAGATACCCGACCTCATCGGGATTCGTTTTGCCGTGCTTGAGCGCCATCCCGATCGCGTAGGCCGGGCCGCTGCCGTCCGGCGACGGGGCGCTGAGATGATAGGCGTCCGCGCTGACACCGTAACCGATCAGCTCCGCATAAATGTGTGCCCCGCGCGCCCTGGCGGTTTCGAGTTCCTCGATCATCACGACCCCGGCGCCTTCGCCCATCACGAAGCCGTCGCGATGCTTGTCGAAAGGGCGCGATGCCTTCTCCGGCTCGTCGTTGCGCGTGCTGAGCGCCTTCATGTTCGAGAAACCGCAGAGTCCCATCGGCAGCACCGCCGCCTCGGCACCACCGCAGAGGAAACCGTCGGCGTCCCCGAATTTGATGATCCGCCATGCCTCGCCGATGTTGTGGTTCGAGGTCGCGCAGGCGGTGACGATGACCATGTTCGGGCCGAGCAGGCCGTGCTCCATGGAAATGATGCCGGATGCGATGTTCGAGATCATCATCGGGATCGTGAAGGGAGACACACGCCGCGGCCCCTTCTCCATGTAAACGGAATGCTCGCGCTCCACCGTGGAAAGGCCGCCGATGCCGCTGCCAACCATCACGCCGTAGCGGCGGGCGTCGATTTTCGCCGTATCCAGGCCTGAATCGGCCATCGCCATCTTCGAGGCGGCCACCGCATACTGGACATACCGGTCCGAGCGGCGGGCATCCTTCGGCACGCCGAAATATCCGTCCGCATCGAAATCCCGGATCTCGCCCGCGATCTTGCAATCAAAGGGCGTGGCGTCGATGCCCTCGATCCTGCGTATCCCGCTGCGTCCGTTTTTCAGTCCGTCCCATGTTTTCCCGAGGTCATTTCCCAGGGGGGAAATGCATCCGATTCCAGTGATCACTACCCGTCTTTCGCTCATGTCTTGGTGCGAGCCTAGACGCTGAACCGCCAAAGGCGCAAGCAATAGAAATGCACCCTCAGCCCGTCATCCGGACCACCGCGAGGAAAGCCGAGGCGGCGATCACCGCCAGCGACCCCATGCCGACGATGCGGTCGGTCGTATTCATCTTCGGGCGCAGCACGGAGCCCGATTTCGGGAAAACAATGCCGGCGTAAACCATCCCCGCGAACAACCCGCCGAAGTGCGCCGCGTTGTCGATGAAACGGTATCCCACCAGGCCGATCAGCGCCGTCATCAGCACCCCGCCGATCAGGCGGCGCTTCGCGCTCCTCGGGACGAGAGCCGAGTGGAGCGTTTCGAACACGAGCAGGAAGCCCAGCCAGCCCATCAGCCCGCCGGAAGCGCCGACCGAGGGGGCGTCGAGAAAACGCGCGGACGCCTCGCCGCCGACCATGGCGGAGAAGAGGAAAACCATCGGCACATGCGGCCAGCGCGCGAACACCTCGAGCCGTTTCCCCAGATAAAGCAATCCGAGGGCATTCATCACGAAATGGATCAGGCCGCCATGGAGCATCGGGGCGGTGAAAAGCCGCCAATATT
>CAMCXJ010000143.1 GCA_945883455.1 Prosthecobacter debontii | reverse complement strand
ATTTGCAGTGGGCGTTGCGGGCGAAAATGGAGGATTTGAGGCGCGGGATGTCGCGCTCGTGGAGCCATGCGTTGGAGACGGCCATGATTTCGGAGCCGTAATCGAACATAAACGCGTATTTGTTGGAGTGGCCGAAATAATCAAAAGTTTGCACGGAGCCGCGCGGGCGCGAATTGATCTTGTTGATGTAGTCGCCGCCGGAGTTGAACCAGATCAGGGTAGCTTTGCGCTTGGCTGCCTGTTCGGCGATCCATTTGGTGTAGGGCTTTCCGTCTTCACGGCCGCGCGCTTCAAATCCCGGACGATAAACAAGCCAAACCAAAGGGGCTTCCTTCCCGTAGGCGAGGCGGATCTCTGCCATCCGCAGCGTCGATGCCCGGACGAAATTTCCCCACCAGCGGTCATGCTGGTCATCTTGAATGCGGTAGTGCTCCCATTTCCGTAAGGCCGGGCCGCCGCAGACGATCAAATGCTCGGCATTCCCTACTTGCGTGAGTAAGAGGAGACAAGCGAAAAGCGCTTTGGTCAGGCGAGACATGAAGAAACTTAGAAGTTCTACAGGAAGGGGGTCAACCCCGAAGAGCTACGCGCCACGTATGTTAGCGGTCGCTTTCAAAGCGCAGCACCCGCTCGCCTTTGCGGTAAAAATTGAGCCGGTCGCGCGCCTGTATTTCGAGGTAGGCGGTGTCCTCGCGCAGCGCCTGAAGCTCGATGCGCTGGTGGTTCTTGCGGACGAGTGTTTCGCGTTCTCGGTCTTGGGCGCTGTGAAGTTGCGCCTGAAGCCTCTCATATTCCTTTTTTTGCGGAGCCGCCGTCGCCGCAATCAGTAGGCCGAATGCTACCGCCACGCATAGATAGAGCGCTCGATTCACCCATTGGAAACATCGCGTGGTGCACTCGACCCGCAGGAGTTTTTTTGCTGTGATCCTTTTCTTGGCCATTCGCTTCGGGAGTTAAAACCCGAACAAACCGAAATGTCAAGGTAACCGAAAGGTTGCTTGGTAGGGGTGTGGCAGTGGTGCAATTCCATGCAGCAGACAAGCTATGGAGGAGGGTGGGGAGGGCTTTGAGGATATGTAGAAAATGTTGAAAAGCCGTTCTGGACACACTGGTAGGTCGCTCCTAGGGTGCGCGAACACACCATAAAACATGAGAAACACTTTACATCAAAATGCCGTGCAGATAAGCCTCATCGCGCTTGCTGCAACGGGACTTGCAACCGCACAGAACGCGCCCAAAGAGACGGCACCCGCGCCGGTTGCTGCAGCGCCAGTAAACGCAGCGGAAACCAGAAATGACACTTCCTACGCACTCGGATACCGCACGGGTGGTAGTTTCGGTCAGGAGTTCGGTCGCTTTGGGGTGAAGCTCGATGACCTTGAGATGGAGACATTCATCAAAGGTTTCCAAGCTGCCGTCAAAGGCGGTAAGCCGGAGCTTGAGGAAGCGCGTCTCCAGATCGCGATGACCGCCTTCGGAGAGATGTTGCAGGAGCGTGAGAAGGCGGCTGCCGCGGCGAACCTCGAAGCGGGAAATAAATTCCTCGCCGAAAACGGCAAGCGTGAAGGCGTGAAAACCCTTGAGAGCGGACTCCAATATGAGGTGCTCACGAAGGGTGGCGAAGCCAAGTATGTGGCACCCAAGGAAGGCGAACCCGAGAAGCAATTCATGGTGAACTACAAGGGCACCCTGATCGACGGCACTGAATTTGATACTTCACCGCAAGGGACTCCGGTCGCCATGACTCTTGCTGTAGTTGATGGATTCAAGGAGGCGCTCTGCCTGATGCCCGTCGGCGCGAAATGGAAGCTCTTCATACCCAGCAAACTGGCATACGGAGAGGAGCGCCGTAGCTCCGCGATCTCGCCCAACAGCGCGCTGATTTTCGAACTCGAGCTAGTTGAGATCAAGGACGCTCCGCCCGCTCCTGCCGGCGGAGGTTTCCCGCTTCCTCTTCCTGAAGGGCAGTGAGCCCTCAAGGGATCTAGCCCTTTTAGTCCATCTTGATTTGCAGGCCTCCGGCGGTTCTTACCGTGCGGGGGCTTTGCATTTTAAAAAGGTCAGCCTGTTCAGCGGTTGAGGATTTTTGCGACGGCAGGTGCGCGGAGGCGGTGTGGCTCGGGCATGTTGGAGCCGAGCAGCGGGCGGCAGTAGTTCATGAAATCCTGTGTGACCCCGTTGCCTTCCGCGTTGATGAAGTTGTCCGGCATGTGGCGGGTTTTTCCGGCGACTTTTTTGATATCCACCAACTCATAGTCCACCGAGTAATCGAGCACGGGGCGCTTGATCGCTACCGATCCGTCGACGTTGTCCCACATCGCGTATTGCACGGCCTTTTCGCCAACCTCGCGGGCTTCGCGGGCATCGCGGTCCGACTGGATGCCCATGAAGGAGCGCTGGAGGTAGCCGAAGGTGTCGGAGCGCACGCGCTTGATTTTGAGGCCGTCGCGAATGGTATCGGCGAGCAGGTCGCCGAGGGCGCCGGTGCCGGAGAGCTGGACGTTGCCGTGGGAGTCGCGTTCCTCCTTGCCGAGAAGCTTCACGATCATCGGCGTGCCATCAGGATCGGAGATGCCTTCGGAAACGGCGATCGTGCACATGCCGTATTTCGAATAAACGCGATCCACGTCCGCGAGCAACTGCTCGGTCTTGAAGTGGCGCTCCGGTACATAGACGAGGTGCGGGCCGTCGTTGAAATATTTCTGCGCGAGAGCGGAGGCGGCGGTGAGGAAGCCGGCATGGCGGCCCATGATGCAGCCGATGTAAACGCCTTGGAGGGCGCGGTTGTCGAGGTTCACGCCCATGAACGCCTGGGCAACGAAACGCGCCGCCGAGCCGAAGCCGGGGCAGTGGTCGTTTTCCATCAGGTCGTTGTCGATGGTCTTGGGGATGTGGATCGCGCGCAGCTCATAGTCCGCTGCCTTCGCCTGCTCGTTGACGATGCGGACGGTGTCCGAAGAATCGTTGCCGCCGACGTAGAAAAAGTAGCGGATGTCGTGGGCTTTCATGACCTCAAACATGCGTGCGCAGTAATCCTCATCGGGCTTGTCGCGGGTGGAAAGCAGGCCGGAGGATGGGGTTCCGGCGACCTGTTCGAGGTTGTGGGTCGTTTCCCGCGTGAGATCGACGAAGTTCTCGTTGATAATGCCGGAAACGCCGTGCACCGAGCCGTAGATGCAGGTGACCTGCGAGAATTTCCGGGCTTCCAGCGCAACGCCTACGATGCTCTGGTTGATGACGGGGGTGGGGCCGCCACCTTGGGCGACGAGGACTTTTCCTTCAAGACGATTGCTCATACGGGCGGGAGGATTTCTCTTTCGCCTTGCGGGGGCAAGAACGAAGATTGGGGTGTGCCACCTTGCCCCCATCTACCGCCCTATTCTGAGGAGAAACAAAAAAACCACGGCGCGGGACGAGGCGCTACTTTTTATCTCGATGCGCTTACCTTTGCGCAAGGCTTTTGGTTGGAAGGGAAACCAGCGCAGGCGATCTTACAGCTCAACCGGGCATTTTCTGCGGATCTGCGGGAAGATGATTCGGTTCTTATGGAATGGCCGTGGCCGTACGCCGCCCTGGAGTGGATCATGGAACACGCGGCGGACGGTTCGGCGGGATTCCTCGGCAATCCGGTGCGCCATTTCCAGCACCTCGCCACGCGGATGAGCGGGCCGCTGCAGGAAGTGCGCACCTCGCGGGCTTGGAAATGCTTTCACATCGCCCGGCGTGTCCTTGCCGAACGCGGCGATTTCCCCCTTGATGGCCGCCAGATCGCCCGCGAGGGGATTTTTATCCCTGTCCGGCTTTGCCCGAAATAGTGCTTGCCGGGTGCGGCGGGGGTCGGTGGAGTGACCTGAACCCTTATCCCATCCGAACCATGTCGAACCAAGCCGCAGATTTCACCCCGAACGCCACCGGCTGGTGGAGCCAGCTAAAGCCTTACCAGCGCTTGGTGTTCATCGTCGCCACGCTCGCATGGATGTTCGATTGCCTGGATCAGCAGCTTTTTAACCTCGCGCGGAATCCTGCGATGGCGGCGCTGTTGGACAAGGGACAAGACACCAAGTTTTTCGGCGGAATCGCCACAGCGATCTTCGTCTTCGGCTGGGCGACCGGGGGGATGATTTTCGGATCGCTGGGGGATCGCTACGGCAGGGTGAAGATGCTGGCGGTGACCGTCCTGCTTTACTCACTGGCGACGGGTCTTTCCGCGCTGGCGGGGTTTCCCAAATTGCCGACGATCGCCCAGGCACTCCATTTGACTTCCGTGCCTTGGTTTGAGGGATTGTCGCCGCACTACATGGATTTCTGTATCTTCCGCTTCATCACCGGGCTGGGTGTGGGTGGGGTTTTTGGTCTCGCGGTGGCTCTTGTGGCGGACACGGTACCCAGCGGAGTGCGTCCGCGGGCGCTGGGTGTGCTGCAATCGTTTTCCGCGGTCGGAAACGTGGCAGCGGGGTTCATTGGATTGGGGATCGCCCTTACCGCGATCGGCACCAACCCGAACTATTGGATGTGGTTGTTTGTGATCGGTGCGCTGCCAGCCTTCATGGTTGCCACGATCCAGCTCCGCATCAAGGAGCCTCAGGCGTGGATCGAGGCCCGCGACCGCGCCACTGCCGAGGGAAAAAAATCCGGTTCCTACAAGGATCTTTTCGGTCATCCCACTTGGCGGCGGCATGCCCTGCTCGGCATGGTGCTTTCATGCGCCGGGGTGATCGGGCTTTGGGGGATCGGTGTGTTTTCCACCGACCTCGTCGGCGATATCATCACCAATCATTTCAAAGCGAGCGGCGCAACGGTGGAGGAGATCAACAAGGGGAAACAGATTTGGAGTTCCTTGAATCTCCTATGTTTCAATGTCGGAGCATTTTTTGGCATGATGGCCTTCACCCGTGTGACGGAGAAGATCGGGCGCAAGAAAGCCTTCGCATTCTTCTTCCTCGGTGCGCTGGTGATGACAGTCTTCGTTTTCCAGATGCTTGGAAAAATCAACGGGCGCTGGGATATCCTGTGGATGGCACCTCTGATGGGCTTCTTCCAGCTTTCGGTGTTTGCAGGATTCTCGATCTACCTGCCCGAGCTTTTCCCCACCCGCCTGCGCGCGACCGGAGTATCGTTCTGCTACAACGTTGGACGCTACCTCGCGGCGACAGGGCCCTTGACCCTTGCGCTGCTGGCTAAAAGTCTCGCGGACAAAGCGGCTGTCAAAGCGGCAGCAGTTGGCGGGGATGTGGCGAACGCGAAGATCGATGCCTTCCGCGATGCCGCCTCGTGCATGTGTCTGATTTTCCTGCTGGGACTGCT
>CAMCXJ010000142.1 GCA_945883455.1 Prosthecobacter debontii | reverse complement strand
CACCTACCGCATCCCCGCCACCGACCCCGAGGGCATCGATGGCGATGTCTCCGTCGTCCCCCTCCCCGGTGAGGGCGGCACCAACCTCGAAAACGTCAACCTCTGGCGCGCCCAACTCCGACTCCCCCTCTTGGAAAAGGAAGACGATCCCGCCCTCGGCGAAACCACCCAAAGCACCCACGGCGCCATCACCCTCGTCCACATGACCAGCGCCGAACCACTATTCAGCGGCGACCGCCACGCCGCCATCAGCGCCGCCATCCTCCGCACCGCCGATACCACCTGGTTCTTCAAGCTCACCGGCGAAGCCAAAATGGTCACTGCCCAACGTGCGAGGTTTGTGGACTTCGTCCGCACGGCCCAAACACGGTAGGGATGATCCGGCCTCGGTCGTCCCACTTCCAAAATCCGCACGCACGATCAACCCTGCGGGAGTGCGATCTCGGGGAAACCTGCTTCCACCCCGGGATCACATCACCATTCCAAGAGGATCGCCGTTCCGTTTTCGATCAGGGCCGACCGAGGCCGGATCAGCCCTACCTTCATTGGGTGGCGGTTACTGTCACCTGTTTGACCATCCCCTCAGCGAGTTCACGCAACTCCTCGACGGGGATGGCGTAGGTTTCGGCGCGGTTGGCGCGGGCGATGTTCATGCCCACGGCGCGGCCTTCGAGGTCGAGGACAGGGCCGCCCATGGTGATGGAGGCGCCGAGGACGTCGTGCTGGATGATGCGGGGGAAGCCGCTGCGGCGGTTGGAGAAATCGCCGCTCATCTGGTCGTTGCGGGAGACCTCGCGGAAAAGGTCACCGCGGGCGGAGAGCTTGACGTCGAGTTCGGTCTTCTTCCCGTCACGCAGGAGGGTGACTTTCACATCCGTGCCGGATTTCATCTCGGCGAGGAGTTTTCCAAGGGCGGCGATTTCCTTGAACGGCTTACCTGCGATGGCGGTGAGGATGTCGCCCTTTTTCATCCCGGCTTTCTCGGCACCGCTGTCCTTGCTGACTTCCTCCACGGACAGGCCTTTTTTGGTTTCCTTGAGGGTGACGCCCAGCACTGCTCCGCCCTCGGGCAAAATTTCGCGGGCATCCGCGCTGATGATGCCGGCCATGACGCGGCGGTTCGTACGGCTAGTGACGCCATTGACGACGACCCATGTTCCGCGCGGGAGCTTGCTGTCCGGGGCGAAGACGACGGGAGTGAGATCGGTGGCGTCGATCTTGAGCAACGCCACATCCCAGCGTGGATCGGTCATTACGACCTTCGCGTTCTTGAAGGATTCTTTGTCCACGCAGACATCAATTTTCCCGACACCCTCGACCTCGCTGGCCTTGGTGAGAAGGTAGCCGTCGGCACTGATGATAGTGCCGTAGGCGATCTCCTTGCGACCATCGTAGATGACGGCGCTGGAGAGCTGGATGACCTGCCGCTGCGGTTCGAACACGGCGGTCACCGCCGCGCCGGTGGTGCGGAAATTTGTTTCCAAGCTCTGCTGCGCCGTGGCGGGGTGGGCGAGCGCTACCACGAGTGCTAGGCTAACGCTTGCCGAGCTTAAGTTTGACCGTTTCTTCTTTGCCATCGCGGGTGATCTCTAGGGCGAGTTTGTCCCCGGCGGCGAGTTCCGCGAGGATGGATTGGAGTTTTTCGCGGGAGTCGAGCTTCTCGCCGTTGAGCGTGCGGAGCAGGTCTCCCTCCTTGATCCCCGCCTCCTCCGCCGGGCTTTTTTTCCCGACCTTGGTGACCTCGATCCCACCCTCAGCCGACTTCGTGGCTAGTCCGAGGAAGCCTTTCCCTTTCTCCGGCTTCTCCGCGAAGGGCCCCTCGCCGATGAACACGGATTTAAGCATCCGCTCCCAGTTGTCCGTGAAGACTTTCACCGGCACGTGCATGTTCACGGGGATCTGCGGGCCGACCCTGGAGTGGATGCCGATGAGGCGGCCGTCCATGTCGAAGAGCGGCCCGCCGGAATCACCGCCGATCAGTGCCCCGTCGGTCTGCAAGGTGGTGTTCGCCACACGGACAAGCCGCCCGATGCGAGAGACCACCCCGCGTTCCTTGGTAAAACCGCCGGAGTGACCGAGCGAGAAAACCCAGTCGCCCAGCTTGGTGTCGTCGGCCTTGTTGATCTCCACGAAAGGGTAAGGTTTTCCGTCAGGAAGTTTCTCAATGATCTGGATCAGGGCCGCATCCGTTTCCGAGTCAAGCCCGAGGGTCACGGCCTTGAGCTTGGTGCCGTCTGGCATATCCACGGTCACCTCTTTTCCAACTCCGGTGGAAACGTGAGCGGCGGTCATTACCAGCCCGTCTTCGGAAACAATCACGCCGCTGCCGGAGCCGTCGCCGAGATCGATGTTCACCGTGGCGGCCTGCGCCTTGGGAATCACGGCGAGCAGCGCGTCTTGGATCGCCTTGATGTCGCCGAGCGACGCGGGGGCTTTCTTCTCGTTGACCGGAAACGCTCCCGCGATGGGAGCGAGGAGAGAGAAGAGGAAGAGAGAACCACGGATGGCACGGATGGGCACGGATGAAGAGGGTTCGGATTTGTGTTTTCTCATAATGAAAGATCCGTGTTGATCCGTGGTTGCCTCTTACCTTTCCAAAATCTCCACCTCATATCCATCGGGATCAGTGACGAACGCCATCTTCGTCTCGCCGCCGGTGAATTTTTCCCGCCATCCGGAGGGCCAGATCTCGATGCCAGCTTTCTCGACCGCGTCGCAATACCCCACGATATCATCGACGCCGAGGCAGGTGTGCATCAGATCCTCCGGGCAGGTGGCGGTGTATTCCGGCGACCACGTGAGCTCCAAGAACACGTCGTTGCCCTCCAGTTCCATGAAAGCGAGCTTGTTGCCTTGCGGGGAGTCCTTCCTTTTGCCAAGCCTGTAGCCGAGCTTCTCGTAGAACGCGATGGAATCCTCTAGGCTCTTCACCCGGATGCGTGTGTGCAAAAATCGAATTGCCATGCCGAAAACCTGAACCACAACCCGCCCCCCCGCAAGCCCTGCCATGGAATTCACCGAAATCGACCGCGATGATTTTCGCAACCTGCTCATGGAGATTCATGCCACCCACATGCCCTTCGGAATGTTCGGAAAGGAAAGATACCCGCCAAGCGGTGTTCCGCTCTGCGACCTCCCCGAGGGATACCTGCTTTGGTTCAAGCAACGCTCCTTCCCCAAAGGCCGCCTCGGCGAACTCATGGCCCATGTCTGCGAGATCAAGGAACTCGGCATGGACTCCGTTTTCGATCCGATGCGCAAAGCGAACGGGGGGAGGACGAAACTTTAAATCTTAAACTTTAAACTTTAACGAAGAGCCGAATCGAAAGCCTCTTCTCTCACTTAAGGTTTAAGACTTAAAGTTTAGGGTTTTCCAAGCCATGCTCCCGGATTGCCGCCACGACCTGTTTTGACAACTCGCCGTTTCCCTTACCGGAGAAATGAACGTCGCCGGGCTTGGAAAATCCCTCTGCTTTCATCGCAGCACTGACCGAGTGAAGATCATTCATCGGGATGCCGTGCTTGAGCATGATGGCTGCGGCTGCGGCATTGTAGCGCAACTCATCGCCTGCGATCCGACCAGCCTCCCCCTCGGGAACCTTCGTCGTCGTCGCCCATATCAGCTTGGCTCCCGTTTTTTTCAGCCGCACGACCAGCATCTCCAGATTGCGCGAATATCCGTCGATAGGCACCGAGATCTTGCCCCGCACTTTATCGCGATTTCCCTGCTCCTTGGAGTCGGGATGGCGGTGGCAGAGGTCATGCAAGCCCCAATTAAAGTGAATGACATCCCACTTGGCATCTCCCAGCCACTCCTCAATGTGGCTAAGGCCGTTTGGAGTATCTCCCGCGTTGCCGGGATGACGTAGAATGTTTGCCTCCTTGGCAAGCTGTTGACTGACTCCTTTGTAGTAACCACCCATGATCGAATCACCGATCAACAGCACATACGGCAGCTCCGCCTTTGCCACTGGCTTGTCTTTCGCAGGGTCGAAGCGATCTCTTTCGGGGGTGAAAAATTCCGGCTCCGCAGCCATCGCACAGGAAGCGATGAGTCCGATTACAAAAATGGAGCTAATAAGGATACACTTGAACCGCTTCATGATTTGTTTTTATAGGGGCTATTTATCTTTGTCCGCACCATCCAACGCACATGCTCTTCCTTAGAGTTTAAAACTTAAAGTTTAAGGTTTCTCAAACCAGCCCGTCCTTCCGCGCCTGTTTCCAATACGCGTATTCGGAACGGTTGAAATCGACGTATTCGGGTGATAAGTCGCTGGAATACATCGTGTAGGTTGCCTCGCCTTGGTTGAGATCAATGTCGATGGTGAACTCCGGTGCGGATACCGCCTCGCGGAGCTGTTCCATCGGCGTCTCCGCCTGGAGGCCGCCGAGGCAGGCTGCTTTCCCGCCGATGAAAATGTCGATCAGCTCCTCGCGGATCCGCGCCCGCGAGTAACCGACGGCGTGGATGATGCGTCCCCAGTTCGGATCGCCGCCGTTCCATGAGGATTTCACAAGAGCGCTTTTGCAGACGGCCTCGGCGACTTTTTTCGCATCGAGGTGGGTGCGCGCGCCCTTGACGTTCACGGTGACGAATTTGGTGACACGCTCGCCGTCGCGGACGACCGCCTTCGCGAGCTCCAGCATCACCCATTTCAGCGCCTCGCGGAACTGTTTGCAGGCGGTGCCGTTGCGGCGGGCGGCGGTCATACCGCTGGCTCCGTTTGCGAGTACGATCACCGTGTCGTTGGTACTCATGTCGCCGTCGATGGTGATGCGGTTAAAACTTTCCTCCACAGATTCTTGCACGGCACGCTGGAGGCAATCGTGGGAGAGATTTGCGTCGGTGGTGATGAAGCACAGCATCGTGGCCATGCTCGGGGAAATCATGCCCGCGCCCTTCACGCAGCCGCCGATGCGCACGCGGTGCTCGCCGATCTCGAAGGAGATCGCGACCTCTTTCTCGTGCGTGTCGCTGGTGATGATCGCCCGCGCGAAATCGTTGCCCTTTTTCGTGGCGAGACCTTCCACGAGCTTCGGGATATTCGGCGTGATGCGCGTCATTGGCATCGGTAGGCCGATCACGCCCGTGGAGCATACGCCGACCTCCGTCCGTTTCAGGCTCAGGCCTTTCGCCGCCTCCTCGCACATCGCGGTGGCGTCCTGGATGCCGCGCAGGCCGGTGCAGGCGTTGGCGTTGCCGGAGTTCACGATCACCGCCCGCAGGCTGCCTTTGCGCAGGTGGCTTTGCGAAACCCTGACCGGCGCGGCCTTGACCTTGTTCGTGGTGAACGTCCCGGCGGA
>CAMCXJ010000141.1 GCA_945883455.1 Prosthecobacter debontii | reverse complement strand
GCTCCTGCGTATCGAGGCGTTTACGATTTTCCTCCTTCTTCATTTCCTCAGCGCTCAGATCATCGAGGCGTTGGTTCTCGTCGAGATTGTTCAGTTCTTTGCGGGCGAGATCCTCCAGCTCGCTGATCGTGCGGTCGAACTGGGATTTCAGCATCTGCTGGTGTTCCTCGCGGGTCAGGATGTACAGGATTACTGGCTCCGAATAGATCCGTCCGCGCCCCGGATAGAGATCTTCGGAAAACGCGCGGAGTGCCAAACGCTGCGGGCCGATCCCGAATGCGGCGGGCGAGAACACCACGGGCTTCATGATGCGGCGCTCTTCGGGCGCGCCCTTGGCGAGGACGAGCTCGCCTTTCACCTCGGGAATCTCACCCGGTGTCGCGACGAGGCTCTCCCACTCGATGCCCACTTCCTTCAGCCCAAAATCGTCCTCGCACAGAATTTCGAAATCAATGGACTCCTCGGGCAGGATCGCTTTTTGTCGATCGATCCCCTGGGTGTAGGCCACGGGCGGCGTGTCCTTCACCGCGTCCACGCGCAGGCGGAAATCCGATCCGCCGATCAGGCCGAATTCATCCACCCAGGAGAATGGAAGCTCGAAAGGCACATGACCGACCTCGATCTCGGCGGTCTTCGCTTTCTGTCCGGAAATTTGCAGCGCGCCCTGCATCGGTTCGAAGGGGATTTCGGCGGGAATCTCCCCGGATGCCTTGCCCGGCCCGAACGCTCCGGAACGCACCTTGCGGCTCAGATCCATTTCGAAAATAAGCCGGCTGCCCTCGACAAGGCTCAGCACGCCGGTGGTGAGTTCCACCGTGCGGTCTGGCAAATTCATGTAGTCGGGCGATACCACGAACGCCCTCGTGCTCAACACGCTGGGACGTTGCAGCGGCTCGACTTTCAGTGGGTGCTGCAAGTCGCCGATGCGGAAAATCACTGTCCCTTTTTCCTGCTGTCCGGGGAAACGGAATAGATAGTGGCCGCCCGCGAGCTTCGCGCCGATCTCGGGTTGCAAGCCGTATTGACCAAGCGCATCCGTAGGGCGTTGTTCCGAGGTTTTCGCCAGTTTTAGCACCACCTCGAACGCCTCACCGTAGGGAACAGCGAGGTAGGTGGGTGGGGTTTCAAGCTGGGTGAAGGTGTATCTCTCGACATCGGAAAAAGGCTTCAGCCAGCGTTCGAACGCATTAAGGCCGGCCTTGGGAGTGGCGAGGAAGGCTCCCGATGCCACGGCCAACAAGGCAAGCGCAGCCAGCACCCATTTGCGATGCCTCGGCACGGGTAGCGCGTCGTCGAGCTGGCGTTTCCCCGCCTCTGCCGCGACCACCTCCATCGCCGCCGCACGCAGCCTGGGGGAAAGCGAATCGCCCGCCTCGGTCTGGCCTTGCAGCTCGATCACTCCGAGCAACCGATCGCCAAGTCCGGGATAACGTTTCGCGATAAGCCGAGCGAGTTGTTCCTCACGGCGGTGCCCCCATACCCAACGGTGCAACCAGTAAGGCGCAAAGCCACCGAACAGCGAAACGCCGCCCAGCAGGATCACCAGCCGCGCCCAACCGGGCGTTTGCCAGATACGATCGAGACCATAGATTAAAAGGAAAGAAACCAGCAGCCCGATGAAACCGGCCGCCACCGCCTCCATCACCTTGCGCCGCCAGAGCTGCCGCCGGAAATCCTCAAGCTGCTTGCGCAGACTTTCGGGAATCGCGTTTCGGGCGGCGGTTGAAATTTCGGACATGGAGTGGAATAGCATTCTTCATGCCGTTAAAAGGGTTGCGCAAATCTGGCAGGGATACGCGTCAACTCCAGTAGTTTTCTCGCTGTGGGTCAGTGAATTTACGATATCTTTCCCCGAAATGCGAATCACTCATCCTTGAAAGGCTCCGCCCTACGCGCTTCAATGCAGTTCGTCAGCCAGCGCATCAGCTTGTCGGCCTCCTCGGATTCCGTGCGCATCGAGCCGAGCGCTGCCCAGTCGAGATGCGGGCGCGACTGCACTGGCGCGATGCGGTGGATCTCGAGCTTCGACATGATCGCCTCCGTCTCCTTGGGGTGCGCGTTGAGGATTTGCGCCGGACGCGGCAGTTCGTCGAGCACCTCCGCCGTCAACCCGAACGACACCACGCCGATTCCATAGGTCGAGCTTAGTTTCCGCAAGCCATCCGCCAACGCCTCGTCCTCCACCGGCCCCGCGTAGATCAGCTCGCCGCCTTGCGCCCACATGGAGACGGAGAGTGCCTGGAAAAAATCCTCGCGGTAGGACATCAGCGAGGGCAAAAGCCGGAGCCGCGCCGAGTGCAGGCGGAAAGGCGCGAGTCCCAGCCGTTGCTTGAGGGCCAGCATCGAATCATCCAGCGACATCTCCTCGTCCGGCGAGCCGCCCGTTTCCCAATCCACCAAAACCAACTCCGGATATTTCCAGAGATTTCCAATCGGCGAGGTGGCGGCGAAGGGATCGCGAAAGGCGAAGGGAAAACGCCCGTTGATCTCGTAATAGCGGGTCACCACCGCGCGGAACTTGCGAATGCGCAGCATCGCGTTGTCCACGGTGGTCTCATTTCCACTGAGATCATCCAGCCGCCCCTGAGTCCACGCTAGCAGCTCCCGGGCTCCGGAAAGTGCGGGCAATGGATCGCTGCGGCGATAGTATCCCTGCCCCTTTTCCACCTTCGCGATCGCCGATGCGGGATCGCAGGACATGATCGAGAAATGGTATCTTAGCGAGGCGTCCGAATAGTTACCCGCGAGGTTGCGCCGCGCCAACCGGATCAGCTCCGTGCCCTTGATCGCATCCGCGGGATTGTTCGGCAACAGGCCCGGCAAGATTTCGTTCAATTGCTTTCGGAGGCTCATGTGAGGGGAGGTTTCTTAAAACATTCACATCCAATCTCCCCCCTTCCCAGCCATCAAGCGCATTCTTAGGAGAGCGTTCACGCATCATAATCACCGCGAAACTTCCTATTGCGCGAAACCGTTTTCCCGCCTTAGACTGCCCGCCCGGCTTTAAGCCGCTATTATCTATCTCACCACGAGCTTATGAATCCCGATCGCGCCACACTCAATTTCCTCAATTCCTTCCCAGAAGATGCCCGTAAACGCGGCGACATGCTGCAGAAAGACGGAGCCGTCACCCAGATTTTCGGAAACCACCTTTTCATCCAAGGCCGCGTCGAGGACGAGACCGGCACCCACCGCACATCCCTCCGCCTCCAAGGTAACCGCTGGTTCGGATCTTGCACCGCCGAGGACGATCTCGTTTCCGGTGCCTTCCAATACGCCACGATGATGGAGCGCATGCACCGCGGCGAGGATCTCCCGGAATCCCCCAACGAATTTGACGACACCCCCGTGCTCGACATCATCGAGGAAAAGCTCGGCCGCGAGCTCGACGACAAGGAAGCCGACTACGTCACGAAAATCGAAAAACGCTACCGCCGCTTCGTGATCGAGGGCGAGCTCCACGACCACGACATGGTCCGCATCAACCCGCGCTGGGACATCACCACCTACGAGCCGCTCGAGCTCTGGCCCATGCCACCCGGCGATATCCTCGAGTTCTGGAACTTCCTCGCCTACGCCTTTTACAAACGGAAACTTCCCTACCCAGAGTTCATGTCCGTCATCACGGATCTCGCCTCGGTGCAGAAAAAAATGGCAGAGTGGGAACAGGAGCGTGAAGTCGCTTCCTGGTATGACCGCATTGAGCAGGTGAACGAGCGCCCACCACAGGACGCGCCACTCACCGTCGCCTTCCGCCTCGTCGCCACGATCAACGAGGCCCGCATGGAGATCCGCGAGAGCCGCCCCAACGCTCAATACATCCAGCTCCGCGAGAAATCCGATATCGAGAAATACATCTCCCTCCATCAGGAAGGCGCGCTCCTCATGGACGCCTCCTCACAAACGCTCTGGGAGCATTACCTCGCCTTCTACCGCAAGCACGGCGACACCACCCTCGACTTCGACCAAGAGGAATCCTGCCGTTTCATGAACCGCGTGTTCCAGCAACCCGCCCTCACCGGATACCTCGTCAACCTCGATGAAAGACCCTTCCGCGTCTCCGAGGAAGCTCTCTCATGGATCTCCGAGGACGAGCCCTACGATCCCAATTCCTTCGCCCTCCAACTAGTCACCGCCTCTGGCGAAAATGTCTCCCACTCCGTCCGCCTCCTGCCCGGCCGCAAAGAACTCTACCAATCCGATGAAACCGTTTTCCCCGGCCCCCCACGCTGGCTTGAGGAAACCGAGGTCATGCCCCGCTACCTCATCCCACGGAAAGTCATCGACTCCCTCGAAGGCGTAGAATTCCTCCGCAAAATCGGCGCTTCCCTGCCGGAGTCGCTCGTCAAGCGCGTTGTCGATCTCGAGCTAAAACCGAAGATGGAGATGAAGCTCATCGCCGGCCTCACCGCCGCGGAGACCGAACACCTTGTCGTTGATGTCACCGCCATCGAAACCAAAGGCCGCCGCACCGAGCGCCTCACCAAGGACGGCTGGGAACTCGTCGAGCAGCAGGCCGTCAAGGGCAAGCAACTCCTCCGCTTCGCCCGCGAACCACTCCATATTGTTCCGCCCATCCTCGATGAAATGTCCCTCGCCTATGACGAGAAACTCATCTCGTTCAAATCACGCATCACCAAACAGTTCCCCGAAAAATTCGCCGACTGGGTGCGCGCCATGCCTCCGGAAATCGAGCTCGACATCGACCTCCGCCTCAAATCCATTCTCAACGATCCTGTCACCGCCGCCGTCCGCTTCGAGGTCGTTGGCCAGGACATCGACTGGTTCGACCTCCGCATCGTAATCGACGTCCAAGGCGCGAACCTTTCCAAAGTCCAGATCCGCCAGCTCGTCGCCGCCCGCGGCGGTTACGTCCGTATGGACGACGGCACCTGGATGCGCCTAGAAATCAAACTCGACGCCGACCAGCGCGAGGCCGTCACCCGCCTCGGGCTCGATCCCTTCGATCTTTCCGGTGAAACCCACCGCATGCACGCCCTCCAACTGGCCGATCCCAAGGCCGCCGAGGTTTTCGACCCGAAGGCATGGGAGCGCATCAAGAACCGCGCCAACGACATCAAGCTCGAGGTCACACCGCCCCTTCCCGAGGGACTCAACGCCACGCTCCGCCCCTACCAGATCGATGGCTTCCATTTCCTCGCCTACCTCTCGGAAAACAACTTCGGCGGCATCCTCGCCGACGACATGGGTCTCGGCAAAACCATCCAATCCCTCACCTACCTGCTCTGGCTTTTCGACAAACACAAACAAACCGGCGCTTCCCACAAGCCCGCCCTCATCGTCTGCCCGAAATCCGTGCTCGATGTCTGGTATTCCGAGGCCGAGAAATT
>CAMCXJ010000140.1 GCA_945883455.1 Prosthecobacter debontii | reverse complement strand
TCTTCTCTGGGTTGAAAATTGACTTCGCCATTTGAAATGAAACGTCCCGTCAGGATCTTTTCCGACCTTCACCTCGGCCACCGCGCATCGCGGATTGGCGATGTGGAAAAGTTGTGGCCCTTGTTCCAGGGCGCGGGCACGGTGCTTTTCAATGGCGACACTTGGGAGGAACTCTCGCCACCATGGCTGGAGAGATCTGCGGAAATGCTTGGCCAGATCCGCCGCTTCCTCGCGGATGAAGGCCGCGGCGCGATCTTTCTCCCGGGAAACCACGATCCCGGCTGGGAGGGCAGCGGCTTCATGGAACTCGCGGAGGGCAGGATCGTCATCACCCACGGCGATGCGCTGTTGCGCAACGGCGCACCCTGGAAACGTGAGATGCTTTCAAATCCGGAAGTGATCGATGAACTCTGGAGCCGCTTCCCGGATGCCGCCACGGACATCGCCAGCCGCCTCGAACTCGCCCGCGCCATCGCACGGCGCATGGCGACGACGCATCCACCGCACGGACGCAGCCTGCTGGCAAGGGCCGTTGATGCCGCTTTCCCCCCTCAACGCGCCCTGCACATGGTCTCCGCATGGCTCCACCAAGGAGGCAACGGGGCGCGTTTCTGCGAAACCTATCTTCCCCGCGCGGAGATCCTAGTTTGCGGCCATTTCCATTGCCAGGGCATCCGCAAGGCAAGCGGCAAAACCGTAATCAATACCGGCTCTTTCGTCGTCCCCGGCCCCGCTGGATGGGTAGAGTGGGATGGCGCGTATCTTTCTGCGGGGCGGGTTTGTGAAGCGGGAGGGACTTTCTCCTTAAAAAGCAAAATGGCGGAATGGAAATTACCTTAGATTTATATAATTTTTAGTTTTCCAGATATCAAGGATATAGCCAAGTATCCTTTCGAAAATTTGAGTCGCTTTCGTCACCAGCGCTGCTAGGTTTCGCTTGTTATGCCAACTACCACTAAAAAGACCCGGTTTTCCCGGAGACTTCCAGACCACGTGACCGATGAACTCTGCAACGTCCTTTCCGAAAAGAAAGTGTTCGGTTTCAACGATCTCTTCGAGAGAGTGTTCGAAAATCTGAAACTGCGCAACGCAGTGAGCGGCGGTGAGGAAATGCTCCGCCTCCGTTCCTACGAGAAGCTGCAGAATTTGGTCAACCGGGGTCTCGTTGAAAAGCTCGGCAAGGAATACAAGGGCACCGCCCGCGTTCACGAAGCTTCCAGCGCCTACGCCGCTGCCCAAGAAGCTGCCCAAGAGGCTGCCGCAGCGGCCGAGGCCTGATCCCCCAATAATCTCTACCGACAAAAACCCGCGTCCGCTAAAACCGGCGCGGGTTTTTTTCTACCCAAGGCGCGCGCGAAGCCCTACGAATCCCGCCGACAACTTCAAGACCATGCCCGAACATTATCTCCCCGTCCTCTTTCAGGTGATCATCGCCATCGGCTTCGCGGTGACAACGCTCGCGCTGAGCGTAATCTTCGGGCGCTCGGCTCGCCGCAACGCCACCAAGGACAGCGCCTACGAATGCGGCATGATCCCGATCGGAGACGGCGCGCCGCGCTTTTCCGTGAAATTCTACATGGTCGCGATGCTGTTCGTGATCTTCGATATCGAGGTCGTCTTCATGTATCCATGGGCCGTGCAGTTCCGGGATCTCGCCGCGCACCACGGCCCGACTGCGCTGGTAAGCATGGCTGGCTTCGCCGGGGTTCTTGCGATCGCCTACGTTTATGCACTCAAAAAAGGCGCTCTGAACTGGAAGAGCTAGGCCGACCGCTGTTGTCCCCTGAGGATACCGTCGCCGAAAAAAGACAGGTCCGGAATCTTTCGCTGATACAAATGTGTCGGAATGAGTGTCCGAAAATCGCTCCCCCGTATCACCCGATGAGTTCGCCGTAGGCTTGCGGTGTGAGGAGACCGATGAGCTGGTCGGGCTTGCTGACCTTAAGCTTGAAAATCCAGCCGGCGCCGTAAGGGGCGGTATTGACGAGCGAGGGATCTGCCTCGACAGCGGGGTTCACCTCAATCACCTCGCCGGAGACGGGGGTGTAGATGTCGGAGGCGGCTTTCACGGACTCTACCACGGCGGTGGGATCGCCGGCATCGACGGTCTTGCCGAGCTGCGGAAGCTCTACATAAACGACATCCGTCAGCTCGGATTGGGCGTGGTCGGAGATGCCGACGGTGGCGGTGTCGCCCTCGACGCGGGCCCATTCGTGGGAGGATTGGAAAAGGAGATCGGCGGGGATTTGTGTGGCGCTCATGTGGGTGGATTTTTGGCGGATAAACGGCGGGGAAGGAAGGGGAAATTTTCCGGAGAGTGGAATCTGTGCTCAGGCCATGAGTTTCAAGAGTTGGTCCCGGAGCTTGGGGCCGACCGTTATGGGGAGGATATGGCTAGGATGGAGCTGCCTCGTTAAAATCATACTAAGTATTACCTTGCTCGAATTGGAATCCCACCTATGATACGACCGTGACCTTTGAGGAAGATCCAGAATTCACCGAAAAAGCCCTCAAGCTTATCGGGGACGAAGGCATTTTCGAGATCCAGATCTATCTGATGGCGCAACCGGATGCGGGAGACGTGATCCCCGGATCGGGCGGCTGCCGGAAGCTCCGCTGGGCCGCCAAAGGCCACGGCAAACGCGGCGGCGCTCGGGTGATCTACTACTGGTTCACCGACGACGACCGCATCCTCCTCATCGACCTCTACGCCAAGAACGAATCCAAAAACCTCAGTGCCGCACAACTCAAAGACCTCAAACGCAAGAAGCCATGAAAACGACCTCCACTCCACCCCGCCCCGCTGACCTCAAGCGGAGGAAAGACGCGCTCGTCAAAGGTGAACGCGCCCCTTCCCGCGTCTTCCGCATCGAGAAGTTGGCCGACGGAACTTTCTCCCGTGTCGCCGTGAACCCGGAGACCCAACGCCGCAAATCGGCCAAGGCATGGGAAGCGAAGAGCGAGGTCGCCAAAGTCCGCCATTCCCTCGACCTCACCCAGGAGGATTTCGCCAAGCTCCTCGGCATCGGCCTCAGCACCCTCCGCAGTTGGGAACAAAAAAAACGCGAACCCTCCGGTGCGGCGAAAATGCTCATCCACATCGCCCTCAAACATCCTGAGGTGCTACAAGAGGCTGTGGCGTGATTCAATGTAACTCAGAGCGCTTTCACAAACGGTTCCTCACCAGTTGCTACTGCATTTGCGGGGAGTTCAAGATTGTTCTCCGCGCTGGCGGGTGCTTCAGGATTTCCTCAGGAACGGCTTTTTCACGGTGACCGCCTTGAACTGGCGGCCGCGGATATCGAGGAGGAGGGCTAGTCGAGATGGGGGAAGATGCGGTTTCGCGATTTATGCGCCTGCGCGGGCTTTGCGCGCCGGCGGAGCGACGAGGTTCGTAAGTCCCCGCTGGCGATTCTGGAGTTCCTCGGCGAGCGAGCGCACATCATTGCCGTGTTCCGCCGAAATCTCGCGTTTGACCCGATGCAGTTCGTCGATGACCGCGTCGTATCCGCCTGGTTTGGTTTCAGTTTTTTTCATGGCTTTGTAGGAGTTCTTCAGGGCTGCACATCACAGGCATTGTGTATCCGTTAGATTCGAGAAGTTTTCTGATTCGCTCACGCACGAAAGGATTCGCGATATGTTTAAAATTCCAAGTCACAAGGTAGTCGATACGGTGGACGGCTGCAACCGCGATGTGGATGGCGTCCGACGCGACGCTTTCGGGGATAATCTTCGCCTCGACGAGCATCTCCGCAAGATCAACGGCCTCGGAGGTGATTTTGAGAACGGGAAGTTCGCGCAAAAGTGACATCCTCGCTTCGGCCATCATGGCATCGCCCCTTTTCGCTTCATCCAAGGTTTCCAGCGAGGTTGCCAAAGACAGGCCGCTGCATCCGCCGTCCCACCACTTGCGCGTGCTGGCCTGCTTGGAAGCCTGGATGAGATTCTCCGAAGGGCGCGCGACGTAATAGCTGGGCACGGATGTCTCGATGTAGGCGCTGGGCATCGAACTATTTCGGTTTTTTAAGGAACGGCTTTTTCACCGTGACCGCCTTGAATTGGCGGCCGCGGATATCGATGAGGAGGGGCGTGCCGGGCTTGGTGAAGGCGGCGGGGAGATAGGCCATGGCGATGCCGGTGGCGAGGGTGGGCGAGAGGACACCGCTGGAGAGTTCGCCGAGGGTTTCGCCTTCGGTGGAGCGCACGGGATAATGCGGGCGGGGCGGTGGGCCTTTCTCGGTGAGCTCGATGGCGGTGAGCTTCACTTCCGGGCCATTTGCTTTTTGGGAGACGAGGGTTTCGCGACCGATGAAATGAGGTTTTGTGAGATCGCAGAAAAAGCCGAGGCCGGCCTCGATGGGTGAGCGCGTGGGGGAGAGGTCGTTGCCGTTGAGGGGGAAGCACATCTCAAGGCGCAGGGTGTCGCGCGCGCCGAGGCCGCAGGGGGTGGCTCCGGCCGCGATGAATTTTTCGAAGGCAGCGATGCCGTTTTCCGCGGGGCAGAAGAACTCGTATCCGTCCTCGCCGGTGTAGCCGGTGCGGCAAACGATTTCCCCAGTGGCGGTTTGGGAAATGCCGTTGCGGGGTGGGAGGGTTTCGGAGGGGAAAAGTTTTGCGAAGAGGGAGGCGGCGTCCGGCCCCTGGATCGCGAGGCCGGCCCATGCATTGGATTCGTTGCGGAGGTTGACGCCGGGGGCGAGGTGTTTCTCCATCCATGCGACATCCTCGGCGATCATTGACGCATTGATTACGAGGAGAGTTTCCGTTTCCGAGATCCGGTAGGCGATGAGGTCGTCGATCACGCCGCCGCTTTCGTTGAGCATGATCGTGTATTGGCCTTGGCCGGGGGCGAGCTTGGAAAGGTTGTTGGTGAGCAGCGTGTCTAGCCACGCGACGTGATCCGCGCCGGTCACGAAGACTTGGCCCATGTGGGAGATGTCGAACACTCCGGCCTTTCCGCGGACGGCGGCGTGCTCGGTGAGGATGGAGGAATACTGCACCGGCATCGCCCAGCCGCCGAAAGGGATGAGCTTCGCGCCGAGGGCGAGGTGGGCGGTTTCGAGGGGCGAGTGGAGGACGGTATCGGACACGGGGTGAGAGTGTGGCAGGCATGAAAAGTCTCAAGGGCAAATGTGGGCGGAGCCGGTCAGGGTTCCTCCACAAGAGACGTGAAGAATTCGAACCACGGATGAACACGGATGAACACGGATGAACACGGATGAAGAGACGGGAATGAGCATCTCGGCTGTAGTCCGGCTCTTTCAACGTCTATCAAGATGTCATGACGGATTTTCCCCACCGTCTATTCCGTGTCCATCCGCGTTAATTTGCCGGAAAGATAGGGAGTTTCCAGTCCGGCTATCTCCGCTTCGCTCCGGTTGT